>CAZXTS010000415.1:0-1507 GCA_964643745.1 uncultured Chloracidobacterium sp. | reverse complement strand
CGGGATCATCACGGGAATCGTCTATTTTCGATTTCGGGAAAATCAGCGGGCCGGACAAGCCGCGTTCTCAGATGCCGGTGGGCTTACACGTATTAATCTCGACGAACTGTCGGAACCTCTCCAACTCGATCCCAACTAACCCGGCAATGCCGCGGCCAGCTTTTCAATATCTTCTTCGTTGTTATAAAAATGCACCGCTATCCGCAGGCGATCGCCCCGCGGCGAAACGATAATATTCTTTTCACGCAGCTTTTCGTAGATATCTGCCGGCGCGATACCGCCATTGTGCGTCAGGCAAACAATGCCCGAGCGTTCGCCGGATACGCGTGATGAAACGATCGTGTAATTTGAATCCGCAAGCTTTTCGCACAGCAGATCGCTTAGATCAAGTATGTGCCGGTCGATCGCATCAAGCCCCATTTGGTTTAGCAGCAACAGGCTCTGTTCCAATCCGTAAAAGAGCGCAGAAGCTCCGGTTCCCGACTCCCAAGCCAACGCGTTGTTTCTATACGGCTGCTCGCGGTCCTCAAAATCCCAAGGAGTTTCCAGGCTGATCCAGCCGACGAATGCGGGCTCGATCATCTCTCTCGCACGGTCCGAAACATAGATAAAACCACAGCCTTCGGGTGCGCACAGCCATTTGTGGCTGGCACCGCAGGCGATATCGACATCGGACGCCGGCAGGTCATATCCGCGGGCACCGAGGCCCTGAATGATGTCTGCCGCAAAAAGTGCACCGGCCGCACGAGCCGCCTTGCCGATACGTGCCAGGTCTGCCGAAAAACCCGAATCGTATTGGACCGAACTAATGGCGACAAGCTGTGTGTTCTCGTCGATCAGCCCGATCAATTCATCGATGTCGATGCGGCATTCGCGTTCTTCGGCAAATCTCAGCTCGACGCCGAAACGGTCGCGAACCATTCGCCAGGGAATAAAATTCGACGGGAATTCGCGGCGAAACGAAACGATGTTCGCACCGGGCCTCCAACTGACACCGTTCGCCACCGAGGCAAACCCGTCCGAGGTATTTCGCATAAATGCGACCTGCTCGGGCCGCACGGCCATCATTCCTGCAAGCAATTCGCGGCACCGAGCCTTTGTGGCGATCCAATCGGGAAAATGCTCGGAACCAAAAGCGGCAACGTCGTCCAATTGAAATTTGACAGCGTCAATGGCCGTTTGCGGGATCGGCGAGACCGCGGCGCTGTTCAGATATGTATATTTCCGAAGCGCCGGAAACAATGATCGAATATTTTCATTCACGCAAAGAATCGTATCCCAGATCGCATCTTACTATCAACGGAACCGGCGCCTTCGGTCAAATATCCGTTGACAATTGGTTCCCTTAAATATAGCTTTCTATTAGGGGTTATCGGCGGAAACGAACGCCGAAGCTCGATCGCTGAATATATGCTGATGTCCGGAAAGAAAAAGGAAGAAAGATTTCCGTTCGGATCGTTCTCGCACGAGGACGATAAGGACATCCTTGTAACCAGGCCCGCCGGAG
>CAZXTS010000414.1:0-1519 GCA_964643745.1 uncultured Chloracidobacterium sp. | reverse complement strand
ATCTTTCAGCTCTAAACGCACTCTATCGGCCCGGTCCGCTTGATGGCGGCATGGTGGAAGAATTCATCTTGCGGCACAAAGGCGAGAAGGAAGTCCAGTACATTGTCCCCGAAATGGAGGACATTCTTCGCAACACATTCGGCGTGCTCGTTTATCAAGAACAGATCATGCAGATCGCCCAGAAACTCGGCGGCTACAGCCTCGGCGAAGCCGATCTAATGCGTCGGGCGATGGGCAAAAAGAAGCGCGAAGAGATGGAGCCGCACGAGGTGAAGTTCATCGGCGGTGCGGTCGAACGCGGGATAAACAAGAAAACGGCGAAAGAGATCTTCGACCTTATGTCGAAATTTGCCGATTACGGTTTTAACCGCAGCCACAGTATCGCGTACGCGTTCCTCGCGTTTCAAACCGGCTATTTGAAGGCACATTATCCGGCGTTCTTTTACGCAGCCGTGCTTTCCCATGAAGCCGACGACAGCGCGAAGGTTTATAAATATTCGAACGAGCTTCGGTCGATGGGCCTGAGCCTTTTGCCGCCGGACGTAAACGAAAGCGACGAAGGTTTCACGCCGGCGAACGACACGGTTCGCTTCGGTTTGAGCGCGATCAAGGGAATGGGTTCGGCGTCGGCAAAGGCGATCATCGAAGCACGAAAAGCCGGGCCGTTCGCTTCCCTCTTCGATTTCGCATCGCGAGTCGAGCAAGGCGCATTGAATAAACGCACGCTCGAAAGCCTGATCTCCGCCGGTGCGTTCGATTCCCTGAATTCTCGCGAAGCGCCAGTAAACGAATGGCGAGGGAGGCTCTTCGCCGCGATCGACCACGCCATTTCATTCGGCCAGAATGCTTGGAACGATAAACTCCGTGGCCAATCAGGTTTGTTCGCCGCTACAACGTCTGCCGCAGCAATGCCGGACTCGGAACTTCCGAACGTGCCCGCGTGGACGCAATCCGAGATCTCGGCAAAAGAAAAATCTGCGATTGGATTCTTTCTTTCCTCGCATCCGCTTGATGAATACGTCGAGACTCTGAAGCGTCTGAACATTCGCCCGATCGCCGATTACGACGAGATCCGTCCGGGCAGCAATCTGACTGTCGCCGGAACCGTTTCGGCACTTCAGGTTCGCTGGAGCAAGAAAGGAAATCGCTTCGCCACGTTTCGTATTGAAGATAAATCCACAGGATTAAAATGTGTAATGTGGGCCGAGGCTTACGGAAAAGCAGCTTCGCTTTTGGCGAACGACGCGATGCTGATCGTCGAAGGCCGCGTTGAAGCCGCCGATGGCCAAGAGACCACTTTGATCATCAACGAGGTCCGCTCGCTCATCGACTCCGTCACGCGAAACGCCCGAACGCTCACCGTTCGCCTGCCGAATATACCTCTCACCGAAGACACGCTCGCCGATGTTTACGGCGTGCTCAGCGATTCCCAAGGCCGCTGCGATGTCTTCCTCGAAACCAAGCTCGACGGTAAACTCGTCCGCCTGCAATCTTCCGGCCTGCGTATCCAAGGCTCAGG
>CAZXTS010000413.1:0-1519 GCA_964643745.1 uncultured Chloracidobacterium sp. | reverse complement strand
TTTAACTTGAATTTGTTACAATAAAATTCCTCTAACGCATAATCTGGGATAAATTCAAGTTTTGCGGATATTCGGGCTGGTTTGGCGGGCAGAGAAGAAGCGAACTATTCAAAATATCGACGGCCGCTCAATTTCTTTGGCAGCAGATCGTCCGAGCTGTCGGCGCTTTTCTCGCCATAGCCGAGCTCTTTCATCAGATCGGTCGGAGCGTTTCTTAGTTCCATCGGGATGGGCAGGTTGCCGTGCCGCTTGGCGTCTTCCATCGCGGCACCGATCGCCGATGTCGAGCTGCGGTCCTTTGCGGCACCGGCCAAAAATGCGACACCGTGTGCAAGGTTGTGAACGCACTCCGGCATTCCGATACTTCTGACCGCTTCGAATACGGCGTTTGCAACGACCAGAGCGGTCGGCTGGGCAAGCCCGATGTCTTCCGACGCGAAGATCACCATACGCCGGGCGATGAACTTTGGGTCTTCGCCTGCTTCGAGCATCCGTGCCAGGTAATACATCGCGGCGTCCGGCTTTGAAGCCCGCATTGATTTGATAAAGGCGCTTATCACGTTGTAATGCTCTTCGCCTTTTTTGTCGTAGCGCAGAAACTTGGATTGCAGCGTTTCTTTGAGCGTTTCGAGCGTTACCCGATCGTAAAACCGCGCGGTGTTTTCGATCATCGTTATCGCCTGGCGTGCGTCGCCATTGGCCATTTCCACAAGCCAGGCCTTTGTTTCCGGTTCAAGCTCGAAACCCGTCCGGTCGATTATCGCCGCCATCTCCGTATCGGAAAATTCTTCCAGAACAAACACACGAAGCCGCGAAAGCAATGCCGGAATAACCTCAAAGCTCGGGTTTTCGGTCGTTGCCCCGATCAGAACAAGTTCGCCATTCTCGACATAGGGCAGCAAAAAATCCTGCTGTGCCTTATTGAACCGGTGTATCTCGTCCAGAAAAAGAACTCTGGATCTTTGGCCTTGGGTTTTTGGGCTTTGTTCTTCGACCGCCTTACCAAACAGTTCCTTCTGACTATCTGCAACTGAATGCTGACCACCTGAGACGATCTTTCGGATATCATCCTTGCCGGCCGAAACCGCCGAAAGCTCATGAAGTTCGGCATTTATCGCATTTGCATAAATGCGTGCGAGCGTAGTTTTCCCCGTGCCCGGCGGCCCCCATAAGATAAACGAAAATATGTGGCCGCTTTCGATAGCGATACGCAGCGGTTTCCCCTCACCGACCAGATGGCCCTGGCCAACATAGTCGTCAAGAGACACCGGCCGTATCCGGCTTGCCAATGGTTCGGTTTCGTTCACGTTCCTTAGAATATCTGCTACCCACGCCAAAAAGAAACCGCCCGGCAATTTCTTCCGGACGGTTCTTTTTAGGCAGGACCTTGTAAAACGCCTTGCTCTCGCCGATCAAAACATCTCTGTGTTCTCTGTGGCTAAAGCAGCATAAGCATTTCCGCGCAAATCCGCGTTAATCCGTTGTTAACTCCTCCTAGATCACAGAACCCCGTAAACCA
>CAZXTS010000412.1:0-1575 GCA_964643745.1 uncultured Chloracidobacterium sp. | reverse complement strand
TTAGCGGAATGTTGAGTTCGTTCGATGACGCCCAAACGCCCGGAGCGAAAGAAGTCGCCGTTCTACTAGCGAAACCAGTTGAAAAACTAAGAGGGCTTCTAGGAGCAGACGCAAAGAGCCAGCTAGCAAAGGCCTGGACCGAACAGATCTTGCCGGCAGCTCGTGAGATCGAGAAAGGATATCCGTTCGAGGACGGTCAGGCCGATGCAGACCTGACGAAGCTAACTGAGTTTTTGGCTCCGCAAACAGGCAAGCTCTCTGAGTTCTTTGATAAGCGACTCAGCAATTATTTTGAAGAAGCGGGCGGGCAATTTAAGGTCAAGGAGAACGCTGAAGTTCAGTTCAGTGACGAGTTTGTCGCTTACTTGAATAACGCATTCGCATTGCGCCGGGCATTGTTTGGCTCAAGCCCGACGCCTAAGTTCGAGTATGAATTCACGCTGAGACCTGTAACAGGGGCGATCGTCGAAGTGGTGATCGATGGTCAAAAGGCATCGTCGGAAGGTACCGGTTCAATTAAGCCCTCATTCCCGGGAAGCGGAACGGAATTGGGTGTCTTAATAAATTTAGTGCCGACGGGCGGAACTACTACCACTACGGAGAGTACAGACGCCTCTTCTGGACAACAACCTTTAAGATTCCCGGGCGTCTGGGGAATATTCAAGTTTGTTGATGCCGGTCGACCGCAAAAACAGGCCTCGGGTGAGTATTCGCTGTCATATTCCGTTAGCGGCAAGACGGTGTCGGGAACGATCAAGCCAAGCGGCGGCGACCTGTTCGACAAATCGATATTCCGAAAAGTAAAAGCGCCCGATGCGTTCTTCAAATAGAATCAGGCTAAGAAAAGGTTAACGATTATGAACGATGCAAAACTGAAACTCGATGCTGGCGATCTCAAGGGTGCTGTCGAAGCGGCCCTGAACCTTGTCAAAACGAACCCGACAAATGTTGCCGCGCGTACATTTTTGTTCGAGCTTTCGTGCTTTTCAGGCGATTGGGACCGAGCCGAGAAACAGCTGGAGGTGATCGGCCATCAAGATGCGAACGCGATGATCGGCTCATTGATGTATCGCCAAAATTTTCACAACGAACGCAATCGGATGAAACTGTTCTCTGATGGCCTAAGTCCGGAATTCGTAACCGCCAAGCCTCCATACATCGACGATCTGCTTTCAGCCGTCAACCGCATCCGCGAAGGCAATATGCTTGAGGCGCGGACACTTCTGGATAAGGTAGAAGAAGAACGTCCGGCGTTTCCGTGCGAGCTAAACGGTGAACGATACAGCGATATTCGCGATTACAACGACATAACAATGTGCGTTTTGGAAGTATTCATCAAGGATTCATACGTTTGGCTGCCGTTTGAACAGATCAGATCGATAAAATTCACAAAGCCGAAAACGCTGCGAGACCTTTTCTGGATCCAGGCAGAGATCGAAATGCTAAGCGGAACCGCCGGAGAGATGTTCATTCCGGCCCTATATTCAGGTTCGTGGCAGAGCGATAATGACCAAGTCCGGTTGGGTCGAATGACCGATTGGCAAGATAAGGGTGAGGAAGTGTTCGTAGGCGAAG
>CAZXTS010000411.1:0-1587 GCA_964643745.1 uncultured Chloracidobacterium sp. | reverse complement strand
TTGACAAGATATCCGAACTCACCACTAATCGGCTCAGCGTTTACCTTCGTTGCCTCAACGAGCTTGCGGCCAAAGGCAAGCGGACCGTTTCTTCATCAGAACTCGCGAACAAATTTAATCTGAATTCCTCGCAGATCAGAAAAGATCTGGCGTGTTTCGGCGAATTCGGAACTCGCGGCGTGGGTTATAAGACCGACGAACTCCGCGATCACCTGCGGAAGATACTCGGGCTCAAACGCGATTACAACGTTGGGATAATCGGCGCGGGGCGAATCGGAACGGCGATAGCGGATTACTATGCGATCGGCGGATCGAATTTTCACGTCACCGCACTTTTCGATGCGGATAAGGCGAAGATCGGCAAAAATATCAACGGAATTCAGGTTTTCGACATAAAAAGCTTTTCGTCTGTCGCGAAAAGGGATAATATAGAAATTGCGATCATCGCCGTGCCGGCCGAAAAAGCCCAATCGGCTTTGGATAGAATAGGGAAAGCCGGAATAAAAGCGGTATTAAATGTTGCTCCGGTACCGCTAACGGCCCCGGAAGATATAAAGGTAAAGTCGGTCGATCTGACAATTTCGCTGGAAAGTCTTTCGTTTCATCTATCCTCAGAGCCGGACACAATTCGCGAACTGAAACCGATCTCGCGAACCGGACGTAAAAAGTAGTAGTAGTTCTTTACAAGAGGTGTTTTATGCAGTTTATCGGAATTATCAAACGGGCCGTCCCTTTCGTGATCACTTTAGCAGTCGGATTATTTATCGCAAGCTTTTTTGTAAGCCTTGCCGCACCGAGCTTTGACGGGCTTCGCAAGAACCGTTCGGGAAACTGGTCGAAATATCGCGAGCTCAAGCACGAGAATAAACGCCTTCGGGCAGAGAACCAGAGACTGGTTGAGCAGGTCGGCGAACTCGAAGTTAGTTCGTATGGCCACGGCAGCAGCTGCAAAAAACGCAAACCAAAACGCGAAGATGCGTTCAGATCAGACCTCGACCGCATGGTCCCGCCGCCGGCCATTAAAGAAATGAAGATGATGTCCATCCCGGCGAATTAGTAGTTTTGTTTTTCAGAGGCCACAGGTTAACGCGACCAAAGAGTTGTGTTAATCTGTGGTTTCTTTTTTATGGACGAACAACAGGCAAGAAAATTAATTGTCGAGATCGGCAAGCTGCTTTATGAGCGGAGCTATGTCGTTTCGTCGGATGGCAATGTAAGTATTCGGCTGGATGAGAATACCGTTCTGGCGACGCCGACGATGACTTGCAAAGGCCGGATGACCGAAGATTGCCTCGCATTGACCGACATGGACGGCAAGCCCCTAACGGATAAAAAGGCTTCGTCGGAACTGGCGATGCATCTGCTGATCTACAAGATGCGTCCGGACGTAAAGGCCGTTTGCCATGCACATCCGCCGCACGGGACGGCGTTCGCGGTGGCCGGGCTTGCGATCGACAAGCCTATCTTATCCGAAGTTATTCTAACGCTCGGCTGCGTGCCTTTGACCGATTACGGAACGCCTTCGACCAACGAATTGACCGAGGCGATGAAGCCTTTTGTCGCGCACCACAACGCGCTTTTGATGGC
>CAZXTS010000410.1:0-1587 GCA_964643745.1 uncultured Chloracidobacterium sp. | reverse complement strand
CGGCCTTTGTCAAGGTACAGTATTGAGAGGGACTCCCCCCCCCACTCTCAAAGAAACGTAAAAATGAACAAACGACAATTTATACTAAATACAGCGGAGAATGAATTGATGCAGTTTCTTGGTGTCGAGATCGTCGAGGCCACGGCTGAACGTGTTGTTCTGACAATGCCGGTCACGCCAAAAGTGCATCAATACGTTGGGATAATGAACGGCGGCGTTTCGCTTTATTTGTTTGAGACGGCGGCTTCGATCGGGGTTGTGGCGAATGCCGATCTGACAAAGGTGACGCCTGTTGGGATCGAGATAAATGCAAATCATATGCGAGCCGTGAGCAAGGGAGTTTTGACCGTTACCGCCGAGCCGATCCGCCACGGAAGAACCCTGAGCGTCTGGAAGATCGAGAGCCACGACGAACGCGGCAAGCTTGTTTGCACAGGCCGTATTTCCATACTCTTACAGAACAAACCTGCTTTCGCTGGCACATAGCCAGAACGACAAAACTTGTGCAAATGCCGGGTTAAGAGATTAAACTCAATCTGTGCATTCATTCCTTAGAAAGATGATCACCGAATGGCGGCGGCTCGGCCTTCCGGTCAAGGATGCGGCTATCGTCGTTGCTGTTTCTGGCGGTGCGGATTCAGTCTCGCTACTCCTTGCCATCGACGAACTCCGAAAAATGAAAAAGCTTGATCTGCGCATCGTCGCCGCGCATTTCGACCACAAGCTTCGCGGCGACAGCGTCACCGATCTGGAGTTTGTAAAAGCCCTGACCAAAAACCGAAAGATCGAACTTGCTCACGGCGAATGGAAAGATCACGCAAAGGGAAACGTTGAACAGGAGGCTCGCCGCGCCCGATATCGCTTCCTGACAGAAACCGCGAAAAACGTAAAGGCGTCCTTTATCTTGACCGGGCATACGATGAACGATCAGGCAGAGACCGTCTTAATAAACCTTATCCGCGGCAGCGGGCCGGACGGGCTTTCGGGGATGATGCCGGTGAAACCACTTGCGGTTGAGATCGCGAATAATGAAACGCAAGAACCGATGCTGCCGTTTGCAGAATCATCTTTGCAGCTTGCCCGTCCGATGCTCGGGTGGGCGACCCGAAGCGATACTGAGAACTTTTGCCGTGAAAATAGCGTTGAATTCTGTCTTGATCCGATGAATGAAGACCTTACGTTTCGGCGTGTTTGGATCAGAAAAACGCTGATACCTATGCTCGAAGAGGTAAACCCAAAGATCGTTTCGGCCCTTTGCCGGACAGCGGAGCTGTTGAGAATTGAAGCCGGAACACCGGCCGTATCGGAGCCGGACACAAATGGACTTAAGTTAAAAGACCTCCGGCAAATGGAAGAAAATGCGCGTTTGAATACAATTCGCACGTGGCTTAAGGAAAAACGTGGAAATTTGCGAGGTTTGCAACTGGTTCATATTCAGGCAATTTGCGACCTTGCTGATAGCCGGAAAAGCGGCCGGATCGCCGAATTGCCGGGAGGCGGCAGGGTCATCAAACAAAGCGGGAGCCTTGTATTTAGCCGAATAAAGGTTGAAAAAAGCGAGGCGCGCGCCTAGAATTTAAGATTGCT
>CAZXTS010000409.1:0-1597 GCA_964643745.1 uncultured Chloracidobacterium sp. | reverse complement strand
TAGAGTTCATCAACTATTATCTGGGCGAACCTTTGCATCAGATCCAGATGCAGACAACGTATAAATGGTGGACTGCCTTCTTTTCAAATTTCGGAACTACTCCTGAAGCCGTGTTCGGTGCGGAATATTCACCCGAAAATGCGATCCCGTGGTACACGGTGATGTTCTTCATCGCCTGTAGCCTTTCGGTTCTCGTCATTTGGCTGTTGAAAGGAAAGCTCTCGGACGAGGATCCGAAAGGCGGGCAAATGACGCTCGAAGCAGGTTTCCTTGCGATAAAGGATCTTATCGTCAGTGTTGTCGGCACACACGGATTCAAATACTTTCCGGTCGTAGCGACCTTTGCCGTCCTTGTTTTGATCTCGAACCTGATGGCGACGTTCCCGCTGTTTATGGCGCCGACCGCATCGGTCAACGTAACGTTTGCTCTTGGTATCGCCTCGTTCGTTTATTACAACTACGTCGGTATCAGCGAGAACGGACTTGGAAAGCACGTTGGTCACCTCGCGGGACCGCGACTGCCGCTGATCATTGCGATCTTTATTACCCCGCTGATATTTTCGATCGAGCTTATCAGTAATATGATCCGGCCGATGACGCTTGGTGTACGCCTGTTCGCGAATATGTTCGCCGACGAACAGATCTATATTTCGATATCATATCTCGCTCCGCCTTATACGCAAATACTCGTTCCGGTAATCCTGCTCGCGATCGCGGTATTTGTGTCGTTGGTTCAAACGCTGGTCTTTACGCTGCTTTCAATGATCTACATCAGTGAAGTTACTCATGCACACGACGACCACGATGACGAACACCACGAAGAGGCTCACGGCGAGGCAGCCGCAACGACGGCTTAAACAGTTTTGGAGCTGCTTTGAAATGCGGCTTCGGAAAATGAACCGAATTGAAAACCTGTGTTTTATAGCAACTATGCCCGCACGCTACAGGCGGCCTGACTCCAACGCGAGTAGAAATCAGGCAATACCGGAAGTGAGGCGAAATCATACCACTGCGTAGGTTTTGAAAACGGTTCTCCAAATAAAAACAGGAGAATATAAAATGAACAAACTTAAATATTTCGCATATTCGACGCTGGCACTTGCTCTTATGGCATTGCCCGCAATGGCACAGGGTGCCGCTGACAACGAATCGACCGTCCTGTCGAGTAAGGCGATCGCTGCCGGTATCGGCTTTGGTCTCGCAGCAGGTCTTGCCGGAATCGGTCAGGGTCTTGTTGGATCGAAGGCCGCCGAGGGCGCAGCCCGCAACCCCGGTGCAGCCAGCTCAGTTCAGACGATCATGATCATTGCTCTGGCGCTTATCGAATCGCTAGTGCTTTTTGCACTGGTTATCGTCTTCGCGAAGCTCTAGTTCGCAGACGACAACTCTGAAATGCGGGCCCGGTCTTCGGACTTCGGCCCGCGTTTTGTTTACTTTCGACGGCAAATTCAGCAGACGATAAGCGTCATTGATTGCAACTCCACGGAATATATTTCGTTCTAAAGAACAATGGCACAAGATCTTACGGGAACCATAGTTGCGGACAAATACCGGCTCGACTCACGGCTGAGAGAAGGTGCGGAGTCCGATCTATATT
>CAZXTS010000408.1:0-1609 GCA_964643745.1 uncultured Chloracidobacterium sp. | reverse complement strand
GTGTGATCGCTGTCGATGCCCGTAACGGAAAGGTCAAGGTCGAAGGTGCGATGCTAATGAAAAAGCATCAGAAGGCCGTGCCTCAAATGAACCGTGAGGGCGGCATTATCGAACGCGAAGCTTGGGTCGATGTATCTAACGTTGCGGTGATCGATCCTGAAACAGGCAAGCCGACCCGCATCCGGTACGAGGTCCAAGATGGACAGAAAGTTCGTGTCGCCAAAAGCGGAAAGGTGATACCTGAGCCGAATGTTTTCGGTACCAAGGAAGCTAAAAAGGAAGACGAAGAAAAGACCGAAGAATAAGTTTGATGTTTGG
Source organism: uncultured Chloracidobacterium sp. (assembly GCA_964643745.1). Lineage (GTDB taxonomy): Bacteria > Acidobacteriota > Blastocatellia > Pyrinomonadales > Pyrinomonadaceae > OLB17. The sequence continues at coordinate 1,291 of CAZXTS010000408.1, read as the reverse complement.
AAACGGTCGTCCTATGGACATTTGAGATCTTGAGCAGCCGGAACCCAAACAAGGAAATTTCAAACAATGGCCAGACTAAAAGAAAAATATAAGAAAGATATCGCTCCGGCTCTCGCGAAGGAGTTTGATATCAAGAACCCGATGGCGGTGCCGAAGATCGAAAAGATCGTGATCAATATGGGTCTCGGCGAGGCAAGCTCAAATGCAAAGATCCTCGATGTCGCCACCGAAGAGCTAAAGGCTATCAGCGGCCAAAAGCCCGTTATCACCAAAGCGAAGAAATCGATCGCGGCATTCAAGCTTCGTCAAGGAATGAACATCGGAACAATGGTTACGCTTCGCGGCGACCGGATGTATGAATTTCTCGACAGATTGATCTCGGTCGCGCTTCCGCGTGTTCGCGATTTTCGCGGCATCTCAGGCAAGGCGTTCGACGGACGTGGGAACTACACACTTGGTGTTCGCGAACAGTTGATATTTCCGGAGATCGACTTTAACAAGGTCGATAAAACGCGTGGAATGAACATATCGATCATTACTACCGCTCGAACGGACGAAGAAGCTCGTTCGCTCCTAAAATCGATGGGAATGCCGTTTAGGCAATAGGTTGAAAGAGAAATGGCAAAGATCAGCAAAGTTGTAAAGAACGAACGCCGCAAGGCCAAAGTAGAGCTTTGGGCCGAACGACGCGCAGCCCTGAAGAAGATCGTCAACGATCCGAAATCGTCGCTTGAGCAGGTTGATGAGGCAGTTATCAAGCTGCAAAAGATGCCTCGTGACGCCAGCCCGGTGCGGGTAAGGAACAGGTGTTCGCAGACCGGACGCCCCCGCGGATACCTGCGGAAATTTGGTGTTTCGCGTATTGCCCTGAGAAAACTCGCCCTTGAAGGGCAGGTTCCTGGCGTTGTGAAATCAAGTTGGTGATCCGATCGCGGATTTGGGAAAGCGGATTGCGGATTTTTGAATGTGCAGCCGCAAAGAGATATTACGAACTTCGGAAAGGTATTGGGAAGATGAGATTTGATTTGTTGAAATCCGCGATCCGCAATCCGCAATCCGAAATCAAATTGACGGAGTTTAATTAGAATGACCGATCCAATAGCCGACATGCTTACTCGAATTAGGAACGCTATAGCCGCGAATCATCCGCGGGTTGATATTCCCGGTTCGAAGTTGAAGCTCGAAGTCGCAAAGATCTTAAAGGAAGAAGGCTATATCAATAACTTCTCGACGAAAGGCGAAGGCATTAAGTATGTTATCCGCATTTTCCTTCGCTATGATGCCAAGGGAA
>CAZXTS010000407.1:0-1619 GCA_964643745.1 uncultured Chloracidobacterium sp. | reverse complement strand
GATGGTGGCCGAATTGACGTAGCAGATGCCGGTGTAGAGTTCCTGCATTGCGTAAAAGGCTTTGTTGACATCCTGCGTATAAATGGCGGACGAGAGGCCGTATTTCACGCCGTTGACGATCTCGATCGCTTCATCGAGCGTCGAGAACGGCACGACGCTGGTGACTGGGCCGAAGATCTCTTCCTGCTCGATCCGCATTCCGGGCTTTACGTCTGAAAAAACGGTCGGCTCAAGGAACCAGCCCTTGGCGTAGTTGCCCTTGGTCAGGCGGCTGCCGCCCGCGGCGAGGGTTGCTCCATCGACCTTTTTGCCGATCTCGATATAGCCCTGTATCTTCTGCATCGCGTCCTCGTGGATCACGGGGCCGACGTCGGTCTTCGGGTCGAGCCCGTTGCCGACGCGGAGGGCCTTTACGCGTTCGACCAGCTTTGCGACGAATTTCTTATATATCTTTTTGTGAACAACGAGCCGCGATGAGGCCGTGCATCGCTGGCCGCTCGTGCCAAATGCACCCCAGAGCGAGCCATCGACGGCGTTGTCGATATCGGCATCGTCCATCACGATGATCGCGTTCTTGCCGCCCATCTCGAGCGAAACGATTTTGTTATCGCGGGCACACGCTTCGGCGATCTTTCGGCCCGTGTCGGTCGAACCGGTGAATGAGATCAGCCGAACATCTTTGTGATCGACCAGTGCCGCACCGGCTTCGCCAAAACCATTTACGAGGTTGACGACGCCTTTTGGAATGCCCGCCTGCTCACACGCCTTGACCAAATTGAGCGCCGAAAGCGGCACGTCCTCGCCGCTCTTGATGACGACGGTGTTGCCGCAAACGAGTGCCGGGATGAGCTTCCACGAAGGGATCGCCATCGGGAAATTGAAAGGCGTGATCAGCCCGCAAAGTCCGACCGGCTGGCGGACGCACATCGCAAACTTGTTCTTCATCTCGGCGGGCGTCGTAAAGCCATGCAGCCGCCGGCCTTCGCCTGCTGTGTAATAGGTGCAGTCGATGGCTTCCTGAACGTCGCCGCCCGCTTCCTTGAGCACCTTGCCCATCTCGCGGGTCATCTCTTCGGTATAACGCTGCTTGTTGTCGCGGAGGATCTCAGCGAGATTAAAGAGCAGCTCGGCCCGCTTCGGAGCCGGAGTTTGCCGCCATTTTGTGGCGGCTGACTTTGCCGCCGCGACCGCTTTATCCACATCCTCGGCGTTCGATTTCGGGAATCTGCCGATGATATCTGTTGTGTCCGCAGGGTTTACGTTATCAAACCACTCGCCGGACGCACTCTTCACCCATTCGCCGCCAATGTAATTGTGATACGTCGCGGTCGTCGCCTTCGCCGTCGTCTTTGCCGACTTCCCGGCCTTCTTCTCTTTTGCCTGTTTTGCCTTTGCCATATTGTTCTAGTCTAAAGTGCACACCACAGAAATAAAAGTCACCGCGGCACTTCCCCGAGCCTCCGATCACTTTTCTGAATATGTATTCAACAATTTAGCAAAACCATCGGAGTCACGCGCGCAAAATTCAAGGTCTTGGCCTTTGCCCTGCCGAACCGCTCTGGGGCTTTCCAACTTCAACATTTATTCCAAGTGCGCCAACTGCCATCATCTGCGCCAAG
>CAZXTS010000406.1:0-1629 GCA_964643745.1 uncultured Chloracidobacterium sp. | reverse complement strand
CGAGTATATCAGAAATGGTGTGGGAGACATACGCGTGCGGTGCGGGTGCTGTATAAAACGCTCAATTCACGGCATTTGATGAGAGCACAGCCGGCCGTGCCTTCACATTCGAATAGATCTCCTGTAGCGAGATCTTGCAGCCGATCGAATCCAGCGAAACAACGTCGTCGCGTTCATTGTATATACGATAAAGCCATTGCTTTTGATTCTGGCGCGCATAATGTTCGAGCCGCATTTCGTCCTGTTTGAGCATCAGGCATTCCTTAATGCTTGGCAGTTCCAGAATGCTTTCCTGCTTGGCGGTCTTATCTGCCGAATTGGTCTTGCTTGAAAATATCTCGACGAGCAGCGTCGGATTCAGCAGCAGATCATTATCCGCATCTGCAAACGAAGGTTCGCCGGTCACAATAGCGATATCTGGATAGAAGATCATATTGTGCCGCAGCTTTACGCGCATATTGCCGATATAGATCTCTGCCTTGTGTCCGTGCAGCCGGCTGCCGATGCCGATGACCGTGTTTGAAACAAGCAGATTATGCTGTCTATCCGACCCCGAGCGGCCGATTATCCGCCCGTTCATAAACTCGTTCTTTGTCGCACTCTGTCTTTCTGCCATGATGTAATCCTCTGCCGAGCCCGTCCTGAATTGCGGATTTGCGGACATTTCGCTCATACTTTTGTAATGCTCCTTTGAAATTAGATTTTTGAGTGGACAAAAAACGGTGGGCGTTTTGGCTTTGGGGATGGCGTTGTAGAGTTAGTTTGGCATACCGGATAAACTTTAATCAAGGACTTTGTTATGAAACTTTCTGAACTCGCGGAAAAAACCGGCTCGGTCGTCAAAAATGGTCCGGCGGATCTCGAAATAACGGCCGCGGCCGGGCTTGATATCGCCGGAGCGGGCGACATTACGTTCCTTGCAAACCCGAAATACACTCCGCAGATCGCCACGACGAGCGCTTCCGCGATCTTCCTCAGCGAAGGCGTCGAAGCCGGCCGCGACGATATCGCGATACTTCGTGCGAAAGACGCTTATCTCGCTTACACGCGTGCACTTCGCCTGTTTCATCCCGAGAAAAGTGTCAATTCAGGCGTTCACCCTTCGGCTGTGATCGACGGAACTGCCGTCGTCGATGACACTGCTGAGATCGGTGCGAACGTTGTAATTTCCGCGGGCTGCAAGGTCGAGAAAGGCGTGAAGATCTTTCCGAACGCGACGCTCTACGAAAATGTTTCGGTCGGCGAGAACAGCGTGATCCATTCCGGGGTTTCCGTGCGGGAGAATTGCGAGATCGGGCAGAACTGCATCATTCACAACAACGCGACGATCGGCTGCGACGGATTCGGCTATGCGAAGGACGAGGAGAAGCGTTGGCTCAAGATACCGCAGGTCGGCCGCGTCGTGCTTGAGGATGATGTCGAGATCGGTGCGAACACCGCCATCGACTGTGCCTCGGTCGGCGAGACGCGGATCAAACGCGGTGCGAAGATCGACAACCTCGTCCAGATCGGCCATTCGTGCACGGTCGACGAAGACGCGCTCATTTGTTCGCAGACAGGCCTTGCCGGTTCGAGCGTGATCGGCAAACGCGTGATACTCGCCGGCCAGGTGGGCATCGCGGGGCACTT
>CAZXTS010000405.1:0-1644 GCA_964643745.1 uncultured Chloracidobacterium sp. | reverse complement strand
AATGCCTACTGACTTCGCCAAGTCAGCTTTCGGAACACCGCTGTGCAGTTCAAAGGAATCGTCCGAGAAAGAACATACTCAAAATGAACGCCAAAATATAGACAACTATCTTTATGAGACTCATAATGTTCTGGTGCCTCTTGAAACGGAAAACAGGTCTGTGCCGCCGCTCTCGCTGAATTTGATCCCTCGATTATATAGGATTTTCTTTGCGTTTTTATTCGTCTTACAATTCTTTACACTAGCCCACGCAGCGGACCTCGGCGTCCGCATTCAAATAAAGGACGCTGATCCATCGATCCGGGTTTCGATCGAATTCGATAAGGGATCGAAGATCGCGAACCGCCGAAGCATCGGCTTCTTGAATAGGGCCGTTGGTGCCGATGGTTTAGCGAGGCGGATCACGTCGATCAAGTTTTTCGATCAATCGGGAAATGAGATTGCGGGCAAAAAAATGGCCATTGGAGAATGGCTTGCCGATGTCGATGTCAGCCGAATTGATTATGTTTTGGATCTGGCGCCATTCAAGGATGTTCGTGCTGCCGCCCACGCTTCCTGGCTGAATAGTTCGAACGCGGTCCTGATGCTCGATGACATTTTGCCGCAGTTAACCGCCGAGGGCACGCCGGCGACCGCAAACGTGGCTTTCGAGATTCCAGCGGAGTGGGCCGTGTTTGGTGAAAATTTGGCAGACGGCAAAGCAAATGCAGAGATCGTCGATCGCACCAAAGCAGTATTTTATCTGGGAAAAGGCTTGCGGAAGCAGACTGTCGAACTAGAGGATCTCGATCTCAGTCTTGTCATCTCCGGGAACTGGCATTTTACAGATGCGGAAGCCGCGGGTTTTGCGAAGGAGATAATGCTGGACCTAGAAAAAACCTTTACTAGTTTTTCCGGAAAGGCTGCAACTATCGGCATCATGCGTTTTCCGACCAGCGTCACCCATGGAAATTGGGAAGCCGAAACCCGCGGGAATACGGTAACGATCATTTCGTCCGATATGCCTTTTCGAACACAATCGATCCAACGTCTGCACGAGCAGTTACGGCACGAGCTTTTTCATTTGTGGATACCGAACGGCGTGAACCTGACGGGGAACTATGCCTGGTTTTACGAAGGTTTCGCACTTTATAATTCGCTAAAAATGGCAGTGCGGACCAAGCGGATCCGATTTGACGATATGCTTGATACACTGTCGCGGGCCGCCGCGATCGACGCGAGGCAACGGCCGCGGCTGCCGCTGGTCCCGGACAGCGGAAATGCCGCATCTGACACAAGTGTATATGCACGGGGAATGCTCATAGCGTTTTTGCTTGATATCCAATTGATCGAAACCGGTCGTACCACGCTGACCGACGAAATGCGTGGTTTCTTCTTGAAATATCGAGTTCCGGGTACGGAAATTTCAGGCAATTCCGCAGCGTTCGGTCTGTTTCCAAAGCGGGAGATCCGGGACAAATATGTCATGGGTGCCGAGAGTTTTGACCTTGGAGATGTTGCTCGGCGAACCGGGCTTTTTGTCGATCAGGCTGACGGCCAGTTCAAGATCCCGGGGAAATTGACCCGAGCCCAAAGGGCGGCGCTTGCAGAGTTGAGTTATAATACTTGGCGTAGTTCGACGAGGATCGTAACCCGATGAAACGA
>CAZXTS010000404.1:0-1646 GCA_964643745.1 uncultured Chloracidobacterium sp. | reverse complement strand
TACCGCTTGAAATGCTCGTGTGCATCACGGGTGTTTCAGGTTCCGGAAAATCGACTCTTGTGCATGATGTTCTTTACGCCGGCTTGAAAAAGCAGAAAGGCGAGTGGAATGCACAGGTCGGATTATTTAAGGAGCTAACCGGCGGCGAGAATATTCACGATGTAGTAATGGTCGATCAATCACCTATCGGCCGTACGCCGCGTTCGAATCCTGCCACGTATATTAAAGCGTACGACGCGATCCGCGAGGTTTACGCGAGTACGCAGGGCGCAAAGTCGAAGGGGTTTGGTTCATCGCATTTTTCGTTCAATGTTCCGGGCGGTCGGTGCGAAACATGTCAGGGCAGCGGCACGGTAACAGTCGAGATGCAGTTTCTCGCGGACGTCGAACTTGTCTGCGAAGACTGTCGTGGAACACGGTTCAAAGAAGATGTGCTGGGCATTAGATACAAGGGCAACAATATTGCAGAGGCGTTGGACCTAACCGTTCGCGAGGCTATCTATTTCTTTAAGGACGTGAAGAAATTGATCAATCGGCTTAAGGTGCTCGATGCGGTTGGATTGGGCTATTTGCGACTTGGACAATCGGCCACCACGCTTTCGGGCGGCGAGGCCCAGCGGGTAAAGCTAGCATCGTATTTGGCTCAATCAAATAATTCGAAAACGCTCTTTATTTTTGACGAACCGACGACCGGCCTGCATTTTGAGGACATTAATAAACTGCTCTCAGCATTCCGTGCCTTGATCGAAAACGGCGCAAGCCTCGTCGTTATCGAACATAATCTTGATGTGATCAAAACCGCAGATTGGATCATCGACCTAGGCCCCGAAGGCGGTTTAGGCGGCGGTGAGGTTGTCGCCGTCGGTACCCCGGAACAGATCGCAATGAAAAAGAACTCTAACACGGGAGAGTTCTTGAAGGCGGTCCTAAAATAATCGTGCTACTTGAAATTCCTGCTGTCGCAGTGTTTCTTTCCGTGCGGGCATTCTCCTATTTGTGCCCATTCGTAAAAATCGTCGGTGTTGCCTTCGATCGCGTAAAAGACTCGCTTAATGGTCGGAAATTGTTGGAGCGTTTTTTCGACGCTCGCAAAAAAGCTCGCACCGCCGCAACTGGTCGTCGCATTGCCAAGCTGTTGGTAAACCCTCGCATCGAAGTTCACATAAGCTGAACCGTTCTTTATATTGATGTTCTTCAAAATGCCGAGGGTCGATTCAGGCGTAAAAGAGACGAAGCCCTTTTCTTCTTCTTCCTTCGAGACGCCCTTGAAGAGTTCTTCCAGTGCCGCACGAGCGATGCCCTTTGTTTTCGGGATCGTGCGGGTAACCGGCTTAACGTCCTGACAATTCTCAATATTCGGATCGTCTTTCGCATTATTGAAGAAGACCTTTACCGTCATTTCGTCCGCTTTTTGCGCGAAGATTGAGGCCGACAACACAATTAAGAACAAAAACATTCGAAAGAGCTGCATAGTATTTTCTCCTAATCGTCGCCAAACTTTGCCCGCCAGATCGGGGCGATCTGTTCCATGATCTTGCAATCACAGTAGCCTCCGTTCGCCGTTAACCAATGGGTCAATTTTCCGAAATCGAGCCGATGATCCATCATAAATTTCATCGCATATTGAAGGCTGTGGTTACATTCGT
>CAZXTS010000403.1:0-1646 GCA_964643745.1 uncultured Chloracidobacterium sp. | reverse complement strand
TACCGTTATCGATCTTTTCTCGAAATCGATTTGCGAGAGCAAAGGCGGTTTCGCAAACAGGGACCGGAAGACGCCCGTCTGGACAGAGACCTACGATAATCGTTCCTTCTTCAAAGCTATCGACTGCTTCGCCGAACTTTAGCGCAGCCTTTACACCCAAAAGATGGTGCGCGTGATCGAAAAATCCTGAAACCTTTTCGGTCGCGAGCCGTCTGCCGGTTGCGATCACCAAGTGATCATAAGAGATATCACCGCGGATATCCGGCCCTGCGATACGAACCGTTTGCGCCGTTGGGTCGATCCGGATCATTTCGGCCTGAATAAAACGAACATTCATCTCCTGCAGCTTGTGCACCAGATCGAATTGTACGTCCTCGACCGAACACGCGCCGAAGGCAAGCTGCACAAGTGCGGGATAAAAGGTGAAATTTCTGGTCGGTGAGATGAGCGTTATTTGGTGTTCCTCGCCGATCTTTTTCGCCAGTTCTTCCGCGATTATCAATCCGCCGAAGCCGCCGCCCAATATCAAAATACTTGCCATCGGAACCTCCTATATGGTCGTGTGGCGGAACAAGAGTTCGCCGTTCCAGTATCTCGTCAAACTATCCAAAATTCTCAAAACGCAAAATGGTAACTTTCTTATCAGTACCGACCACATCGAGCCCTTCTTCTTCCGAGGCGTCATCCTTCACTTCGAAGAGCTCGCGAGGTGTTTCCACGATGTGCGTGAAATTCTCTAACATTATTTCGATGCTTTGGAATTCGCCTTTTTTGCCAAGTTCGATACCAATGAGCGGCAATCCGTCCTCGATCCAAAGGTCGTTCACAACACCGTCCTGGTGTTCAAAAATGCCCAATCTTGTCGGCCGCCCTTGGTTCGCCAGGCTGTATTCGTTTAAGAACGCCTTCCATTCGTCAGCATTGATCTTGTTTTTCATATTGCTTTACCCCGCGGCAGTTCCATGGGTCATTACTGCGTTCAAACGCTCTTCAAATAATTTGCAGGAGACCGTCAGGAAGTCGTATGCTGTTACGATCCCGATCAGCTTTCGATCCTCGACCACTGGTAAACAACCTATCTTTTTGTCCTTCATGATCTGAAGTGCTTCAAGCGCGGAAGTCTTCGGCCCGACCGTTATCAGGTCGGACGTCATAACATCACGAACCACAAGCGTCGTGGCGCCGCCAAAGCTGCCGTGTGCGACAAGTTTGATCAGGTCTTTGTGAGAGACCAGGCCAACAAGCTCACCATCGTCATTTTCAACAGGCACGTGTCTTACATTTCGCCAATCCATTAAGCTTGCCGCTAGGCTTAGAGCATCACCGGGCCTGACCGTATAGAGGTCTGAGGCCATGAATTGCTCGACCGTTTTATAATTGTCGATCCACTCAGAACTTTGCGGTATCGAGGCAAGTTCCCATTTATGGACTGGCAGTCCACTCTCCTGATTGGCCTTCATCGCCGCTGTGATTGTTCTCATACGTACATTCGGCTTCGCCAGCGGGTCCATCCGTTCCAGTGATTCGATCATCCACTTCGAACCCGTGCGCTTTGACCTTACCCGGTCTTCATATATCCCCAAAAGGCGCGCGCTGTCTTCAATATCGATTCCTGCCCGGTCCAATCCGCGTCTGGCGACCGGTAT
>CAZXTS010000402.1:0-1650 GCA_964643745.1 uncultured Chloracidobacterium sp. | reverse complement strand
ACAATCTAGACGCAGCCGTCATTGCACCGAGATCGAGCGGCCTGGATTCGTGATGTGCGAACCGCCGCCAGAACGGCGACATCACGGGAGCATTGATGATGCGGTACAGATACGTTTTGCCGGTCGCTGAAAATCTTGCGTGGAAATCGTCCGCCACTCGCTCTACACTCATAACGCGAATGTCCCGCCAGAGATTTCCGTTTATCGCCTTCTTCAGCCGTTCGGGTTCGAATACCTTTCGCATCTTGACGTTCGCGACCTGTCCTTCGGCGTGAACACCAGCATCGGTCCGTCCCGAACCCGCAACTTTTACCGGTCCGTCGTCCAGTGTTCCTATCACGCGTTCGAGCTCGCCCTGAATGGTTCGGTCTCCGGCCTGCACCTGCCAGCCGTGGAAATCGGTTCCGTCGTATTGGATCAGCAGCTTATAGTTCATTCATTCTGCGGTCGAACTCGCGGGCAAATCGTTGCGGCGAACCTTCGTCCATTCGAAAATACAGTGCCGGTTCGATCAGTTCCAGTTCCATCAGTGCAAAACCGCCATCGTCGCACCGGACCAGATCGATCCTGGAATAAAGCGGCAACGGATCGATCAGATCATTGATCTGCTTTGCGGTTTCAAGCATTCTAAATTCAGGTTCGACGGCCGTTATCAGCCCGCCATGTTCTTCCTGTACACGAAAATCTCCGGCCGTCGGGGCTTTCAAGATCGTATGGCTGTAAACTCCGTTGAAATAAAAGAGCGAATATTCGCCTTCTTCAATGATCTGCCGCATAAACGGCTGCACCATATAGCTGCGGCCACTAAACACATCTGAAAGAGCGTCATCAAATTCCACTAGACGAAATGTATCCTTCGCCGTCGCGCTTATCGTCGGTTTCATTATCAATTCATCGTTGGCGAGTTCACGCTTCCACTCAGAAAAACGTTCTGCCGAAATAACTGCTTCGCTCCAAAGCGTCGGTACAATCCTGACACCGCGATCTTCCAGCTTTCTTAAATACCTTTTATCAAGATTCCATTCGACGATCGAAAGAGCATTTTCGAGTCGTGCCGAAGAGCTATCGATCCGCCGCAGAACTTCGATGAACTTTTCCGGTTCGTCCTGATAATCCCAAGGCGTTCGGATTATAACTGCTTCAAAGTCGTTCCAATCGGCTGCCTCGTCACGCCATGAAATGGTTTCGACTTCCCATCCGAGATCGTTCAGCGGTTCGATCGCAAGTTCGTCATCGCTAACGTAACCCGCGAGGTCGTCCATTGAAAGGAAGCAGCAGCGACGTTTCATTTTGCGGCCGCTCGGCTCCCGGGTTTATTTGGTTTGTCGCCGGCAAAGCACATCGGGCATTGTTCTTCGGTGTACGTCGGCACGTCGAGTTCGACCAATGCAGTTCGCGGCACGCCGACATCTGCCGTACCGTTCGATCGATCGACGATGGAGGCCGCCGCGACCACCTTTCCGCCGTTTGCCTCCAGAGCTGCGATACATTCACGCGTTGAACCGCCTGTCGTAATCACATCTTCGACGACTAGAATTCGCTCGCCGGGCTTTAGCTCAAACCCGCGACGCAGCGTCATTTGTCCTTCCTGCCGTTCGGTCCACAAGAAACGAACGTTCAATGCCTGTGCGACAGCATAACCAATAACCA
>CAZXTS010000401.1:0-1686 GCA_964643745.1 uncultured Chloracidobacterium sp. | reverse complement strand
ACGCTATTGACTAGGTCCCTTTCAGGGACAGAATAAATATGTACGAGATAAACGAAACACATGACCCGAATCTGAAGAGCTGGGTCGAATCTGCCAACGATCCGAATACGGATTTTCCGATACAGAATCTGCCGTTTTGTTTGCATGATTGGGAGATCGCGGTCGCAATCGGTGACAAGTTGCTCCTGACGGCAGGTTGCGTCAAAGATGGATTATTTGAAGGCCTCGAATCCTCTTGGCTCAATCGATCTTCGCTTAATGAGGTCGACGTCCTCGGCGGTATGCCGGAACGGGCAGCTATTCGCCGCCGGCTTGTCGAACTTCTTAGCGAGAACGCTTCTACAGAAACTCGCCGAATTGTTGAAAAACATCTAGTAGCGCTTAAATCAGGACTTCTTTCCGAGCCCGTTTTTGAGATCGAAGACTACACCGACTTCTACTGTTCGATCTATCATGCGACGAATGTGGGGTCGATGTTTCGGCCGGACAATCCTTTGCTGCCGAATTACAAATATATTCCTATCGGGTATCACGGGCGGGCTTCGTCGATCGTGGTTTCGGGGACGGACATCAAGCGGCCGAAGGGGCAGAACCGGAGCGATGCGGAAAAGCCGCCGGTCTTTATTCCGGCGAAGAATCTCGATTATGAGATGGAGCTCGGGTTTTTCGTTGGCAAGGGAAATGAGCTTGGGGAGCCGATAAGTATCAGCGAGGCCGAGGAACATATTTTTGGCGTTTGCCTGGTAAATGATTGGTCGGCCCGAGACATCCAGGCCTGGGAATATCAGCCGCTCGGGCCGTTTCTTTCGAAGAGCTTTGCGACGACCATCTCGCCGTATGTCGTTACAATGGAGGCACTTGCACCGTTTCGCACGCCTGCTTTCGAACGCGATGCGGACGACCCGCAGCCGCTCGAATATCTCAGCGACGAACGGAATCAGAAGCTCGGCGGGCTCGATATCAACCTCGAGGTTTACATCCAGACCGAAAAGATGCGGAATGAGAACATCGAGCCGCACCTGCTATCGCGGTCGAACCCGAAAGACCTCTACTGGACGATCGGCCAGATGCTGACGCACCACGCTTCGAACGGCTGCAACCTGCAGACCGGCGACCTGATGGCTTCGGGAACGGTTTCAGGCAAAGAGAAAAGCGAACGCGGATGCTTGCTGGAAATGACCTGGCGCGGAACTGAACCGATCGAATTGCCCTCGGGCGAGACGCGGCGCTTCCTCGAAGACGGCGACGAAGTGATAATGAAAGGCTACTGCGAACGCGAAGGCTTCCGACGCATCGGCCTAGGCGAGTGCCGCGGAAAAGTTCTTCCGGCCGATTGACCAATGCGTTATACTGAGTGAATGGACACGACGGTCGCATATAGATACATAACCTCCGTTCCCGGCGTCCAGGGCGGCGAACCTTGCATTAAGGGAACACGAACGCCGGTCCGGACCATTGTCGGAAACTGGCGGCTCGGGTACTCGCCCGAAGAGATCGTGGCCGCCCTTCCCCATCTGACCCTCGCTCAGGTACATGAAGCCATGAGCTACTACTACGACAATCAGGCGGAGATAGACGCTCTGATAGAAAATCATCGAATTCCTGAAGAACTTCTCTCTGCTGATCGTCAAAAGCTGGGATGACAAATAGGAAGGCAAGGATCTTTCTTGACGAGGATGTGAATAC
>CAZXTS010000400.1:0-1716 GCA_964643745.1 uncultured Chloracidobacterium sp. | reverse complement strand
ATTGCAAGGCCGACGAGGCCGAAACCGAACCCATACCCCAAAAGGATCCGCGTCAACGGGCTAATAAAGTCGTTATCGATCGAATACTTAACACCGATCCCGACGCCGATGATCAGTACAATTATCCCGACCTTGCTGATCAAGTTCTCGCCGATAAATCGCTCAAGATCGCTTCGCGCACTTTCGGCATATTGTGAGAAGCGGCCCGAAGCATCACGTGTAGCTCCTTCCCATTCTTCATTTCGCGGCGGGCTTGTTGAATATCCAAAATCCGGAACACGGGGCGGCATTCCCCTAAACTCGGCCTTCGGTTCTTCCTGCTGCATTTCGCGGGCGGGCTGTTCGGCTTTTGCTTTCGGCGGCACGTAGGGCTGGTAAAACGAAACGTCGTCAGGCTTTGGTTCGCCCGAAGTTGCCGCTCGCATCTTCTGAAGTTCAACGCGGAGAAAGCTGATCTCCTTTTGAAAATCGACCTGCGTTCGGACCAATGCTGTTATGCGAGCTTCAAGTTCGGTAATCTTTCTTTCGTTTTCAGTCATTGGCTACAAAAGGATCATTTGAGGAACCGGTGACGTTTGCTAAAAGAACACGCTGATTGTAGCTTAATTATTCAGGAAATCTACAGTAACTATTTTTAACGCTTTTATGTCACGAAATATTAAGGCACCAACCGGCACTGAACTTTCATGTAAAAACTGGCTGATCGAGGCCGCTTATCGGATGATTCAGAACAATCTGGACGCCGAGGTGGCGTTTGACCCGGAAAACCTGATAGTTTACGGCGGCCGCGGCAAGGCGGCTCGAAATTGGAAGAGCTTCGACGCCATTCTGAAATGTCTGCGCGAGCTGAACGAGGACGAGACGCTGCTCGTTCAATCGGGCAAGCCGGTCGGTGTCTTCAAAAGCCACACTGACGCGCCGCGCGTGCTTCTCGCCAATTCAAACATCGTTCCGCATTGGGCGACGCAGGAGCAGTTCGACCAATACGAACGCGACGGACTGATGATGTACGGCCAAATGACCGCCGGTTCGTGGATCTATATCGGCACGCAGGGGATCTTGCAAGGCACATACGAAACCTTCGGCTCGCTCGCCCGCCAGCACGGTTGGGGCACGCTTGCAGGCAAGCTCGTTCTGACCGCCGGCCTAGGCGAAATGGGCGGTGCACAGGCGCAGGCGATCACGTTCAACGGCGGCGTCGGTTTGCTGGTGGATGTCGACCCGTGGCGGATCGAGCGGCGTCTACAGCTCAAGCAAGTCGATGTGGCGGCGAAGGACCTAGACGATGCGATCCGCCTGGCGAATGAGGCGGTCGCGGCGAAAGAAGCGAAGTCGATCGCACTGCTCGGCAACGCGGCTGAGGTTCACTGGGAACTGCTCGAACGCGGCATCACTCCTGACGTCGTTACCGATCAGACCTCGGCCCATGACGTGCTCTACGGCTACATTCCGGTAGGTTATTCGGTCGATGAAGCAGCCGAATTCCGCAAACGCGACCAGCCCGCGTACGAAAAGGCGGCGATGGACTCGATGGCCCGTCACGTTGAGGCGATGCTCGAATTCCAGAAACGCGGCAGCATCGTTTTCGATTACGGCAATAACCTCCGCCAACGTGCGAAAGACAACGGTGTCGCGAACGCGTTCGATTACCCGGGCTTTGTGCCGGCATACATTCGTCCGCTGTTTTGCGAGGGGAAAGGGCCGTTCCGCTGGGTC
>CAZXTS010000399.1:0-1720 GCA_964643745.1 uncultured Chloracidobacterium sp. | reverse complement strand
CCCTTTCGCGAACCGCGGAAACCGCGAGCTCCGGACGAAGATTGTCCGATCAGATTCCCTTGCGTGTCCGTGATCGAGATCAAGGTGTTATTGAAAGAGGCGGAAATGTGAACGATCCCGACTGGAATGTTCTTTCGCTCTTTCTTCTTAAAAGTCTTTTTTCCTTTTGCTGCTGCTTTTGCCATTTTTTTAGTTCAAGGTTCAATGTCTCAAGTTCAAGGCCTCAATCAGCATTCCAACAACAAACGTGGAATGTTGAGCCTTGAACTCTGAACTACTTCTTGCCTGGTGCCTTCTTCTTGGCGACCGCCGCTTTCCTTGGGCCTTTCCTCGTTCGGGCATTGGTTGATGTGCGCTGGCCGCGAACCGGCAAGCTGCGTCGATGCCGCAGGCCGCGATAGCAACCAATGTCCATCAAACGTTTGATATCCATTTGAACACGCTTGCGAAGATCACCTTCGACCTCGCCGTCCTGATCCAGGATCGTACGGATCTTGTTGAGTTCCTCTTCGCTGAGTTCACGGATCTTCGAATCAATGCTGATATCTGCCCGCCCGAGTATCTCGGTCGCGCGTGACCTTCCAACACCGTAAATATAAGTCAATCCGATCTGTGCCCTTTTATTCGGCGGCAGATCCACACCTGCTATACGAGCCATAATTTAACCTTGCCTTTGCTTGTGCTTTGGGTTTTCACAGATAACGCGCACGATCCCCTTGCGGTGGATCACTTTGCACTTATCGCAAATCTTTTTTACTGACGGACGCACTTTCATTGTTCTATCCTCTTACTTGTAGCGGTACGTTATCCGTCCGCGTTTCAGGTCATATGGTGAAAGTTCGACCAAGACCCTGTCGCCGGGGAGAATGCGAATGAAGTTCTTCCGCATCTTTCCAGAGATATGAGCCAACACTTCGTGCTGATTTTCTTCGACGGAGACCTTGAACATAGCGTTCGGCAGCGTCTCTAGCACGGTGGCCATTACCTCTATCGCCTCTTCCTTTGACATATAATAACTAAACCAAAATCCCGCCCAGTTGGACAAACCCTAAATGTTAGCCTTTTCACCGGCGTTTTTCAAGTTAAGCAGATGCGGTTTCTGTCTTTTCACCGGACAATCTCAGCTTTTGTTCCCGCGTAAGCGTTAATATCTCAGGGCCGCGAGGTGTAACGGCGATCGTATGTTCCGCATGGGCCGATGGTTTGCCGTCCTTTGTTACAACGGTCCATTTATCCTCTAGCGTTTTGGTTTCGTGCGTTCCGAGGTTCAACATCGGCTCGATCGCAAAACAATATCCTGCCCGGATCCTTTCTTTCGTACCGGCCCGTCCATAATTCGGTATTTGCGGCGCCTCGTGCATTCTCCGGCCGATGCCGTGCCCTGTATAGTCACGAACGATACCGTACCCGCCCTTTTCAGCATGGGCCTGGATGGCGGCACTTATATCGCCGATCCGATTATTCGGCCGGCATTGCTCTATTCCCAAGGCCAGACATTCCTCTGTCGTTTTGATCAGAGTCTGTATCTCCTCGGCGACCTGACCGACTGCTGCCGTAAACGCTGTATCGCCGACAAAGCCGTCCAGTGTACACGCCATATCAAGCGAAACGATGTCGCCCTCTTTTAACGGAACATCGTTCGAGAATCCGTGCACTACTGCTTCGTTGACCGATGCACAAATTGCGAACGGGAACGGCACCATTCCGTGCGGTTTGTAGC
>CAZXTS010000398.1:0-1722 GCA_964643745.1 uncultured Chloracidobacterium sp. | reverse complement strand
GAAACAAACTATCGCACCGCCGCGCACAAATACGGCACAGGCGACAACGTCCGCCAAAAATTTACCGGCTACGAGCACGATGAGGAAACCGGGCTCGACTTTGCCGAAGCACGTTATTACTACAACAACCACGGCAGATTCACCGCCGTCGATCCGCTCCTCGCCTCCGGCAAATCCGCCGACCCCCAAACCTTCAACCGCTACGCCTACACAATGAACCGCCCGTTGATCTTCACTGATCCTACGGGATTACAGACCGCCACGAATCCAAATCAAATTGTTGTCCCTCAACGCGTAGTTGCTTTTTCTGCTGAGACTACTTTTGAAAACACAGATGGCTCTAAAACAGTTATTCCACAAAAGATGCTCGAATTGAAAAAAATGATTGGACCTTACGCATATAGAATGCAGGGTTTGATTTCAAATCAGAATGAGGCAAATGCCCGAATAGGTAGTGAACAAAATCCTTCAGGCTCATCTCAGACAAAGGAAGCGACTGATACGAGCGTCGATAGTAAGTCAAAATCGGGTGAAGCAAGTGGCGAAGTGTCAAAGGACGGTCCTAAAATTGGAATTAAGGACGGAGCATCTAGTACGATAAGCAATAGTGAACAAAGAACAGAAAGTGAGACTATAACAGGGGCTGTTACTAATACAAACGCGATGGCTAAAGAAGCCGAGAAAACGATAAATTTGCAGATTGTAAACTATCTCAACGCAAACGAAGGAAAGGATGGATACTTGAGAATGACTGTGACCGAAAAGGACGGATCGCGCACACCTAACACCCCTTTCAGACGAGCTGACGTAGAGCGATACCTGAACAGTTTTGTCCAAAGGATACAAAGTCAAGCAACCTGTGACTTTAGCCCAACGGCTTGCGCAAGATAACGATGTTTTATTTCCGGGGAAACCTAATATGAGAAATTCACTCTTTATTTTTTGGACTCTGACATTATCGGTAATTATCAACTTTGGATGCGGTAATCCATCGCAGGTATTTACAACATCAACTCATGTCGCAATACAAGACTCACCTGTCACGGTTCTTCGAGAATATTGGGAGAGGTCAGGGAGGGGCGATTTCGATACTTTGGAAACTTTAACATCCATACCTCCGCCAAAGTTCTTTTTATGTTATTCATCGTCAGTTAGTCAATGTGTCGACAAAGGTTCAGCCGAAAACCTGATAAATAAGGACGAAGAAAACCTTCGAATTCCGAAACTTTACGATGATGTTTCAATGATAAGAGTGGATATTCCGCGTGGTATTAGTAACGGTTTATGGGAAACCTATGTTGTAAAGAAGGAGACAATAGCGGGCGAAGAGGCACGATTACACGTTCTAGTTAAATCCAGGCGAGGCACTATTGATCGGGATTTTCTTTTTTATAGATTTGACGAAAAATGGAAGATTATTGCCGTAGTGGATCCAGACGCGATTAGCTCATTCGCGATGAATTAGCGATTCGATAATCGTCCGAACCGACGTCGATGCGGAGAGGACGCTTGTAACGGATCAGGCAGGGAAGAGCCGGATCAGCAAGACGAACGCACTTGGGCAGTTGAAAGAAGTCTGGGAGATACTTGCTGCGAGCGATACGGGTTCGGAGAGCGTCGCGTTCCCGAACACGACCATTGCACACGGTTTCAAGACCACCTACAGCTACGACACGCTGAATAATCTAACGACCGTGAACCAAGGCGTTCAAACCAGGACAT
>CAZXTS010000397.1:0-1722 GCA_964643745.1 uncultured Chloracidobacterium sp. | reverse complement strand
CAAAATAACCCGAATTATTTCCTGGAAATGCTGTAAAATCCTGTATAAATCAACAAGATAGTATAACATTTGTCAGCTGTTGATTGTAGCCGAGCGGTAAGAAAATAAGGCTTATGGCAATTTAGATCGACGTTGCGGTTCAGACCCATCGAAAGCCCTGATCTGTAGTGTTTTGGCGATACGGATCGTATCTGCTTAAGCCTGGTGGTTTTTCGCTGCGTGTGGTTGGGGTGTGCCTCGACCATCGGCAATTGGAACCACCTTAGAGCCTAAGCCGAGATCGTCACACAACTTTCGTTTCGAGGTCGTCACGACCGTTTGGCATTTTCCTGCGAGATGGGTCAATAGACGATCGATCCGCAATGGATCTAGCTCCGCGTCAATGTCATCGATGAGGAAAAGCGGATATTCATTATGCAGCGAATTGAACACCTCCACGCTTGAAAGAAGGAGCGATATGACCGTGCTTCTCTGTTGGCCGGATGACCCGAATTTACGGAGGTCGCGTCCATCGAACAAGATCTCAAGTTCGTCGCGGTGGGGGCCGATCAAGGAATATCCGGCAACAAGTTCGGCCTGGACACGCATCCGCAGGCGTTCGGCGATGAGTTCGCGGTAATCTGCAAGGTCGCCTTTTCCTTCGAGCGACGAGCGGTATTCGAGGCTTATATTCTCATTCTGGAAGAGATCCGGAGCCAAATGTTCAGCCAATCGTTCAACTATCCTTTCGCGGGATCTATGTATCTTTTCCGCGAGCGCAGATAACTGCTCATTCCAAGGCTCAAGAAGTTCCGCCGTCTTTTCTACGTTATATTCCTTGGCCGCCGCATTTTGCAGCAGCCGATTTTTTTGTTTGATCACGCGGTTATATTCAGACAATGTTTGAACATAAGGCGGGTGTACGGCAACGATAGTCTCGTCCAGAAATCGACGCCGATGCTCGGGCGTTCCGCGGACTATGTCCAATGAGCCTGTGTCAAACAAGACGGCGTGCAGTTCTCCCAAATAGGAAGGCCCTCCAACGCGCTTGCCATTTACGGAAAGAACCTTTATATTTCGTTCTATCGTGACCTGTAGGTCGCGAATGATCTCTTTAGATCGGCGAACCCGCCCACGTATTACCCCAAGTTCTTCGCCGAACCTGATCGTCTCTATCAATTTTGGTGTTTTAAAAGATCGCCCACTTCCGAGGAGATATATCGCCTCAAGCCAATTGGTCTTCCCCTGGCCGTTGTTACCCACAAGGACACACAGGTCCTTATCTGGTTCCAGAATTCCCCCTAAATTACGAAAATTTTCAGCCGAAACGGTCAGAAGCTGCATGTGTTGAATTTTAGCACGGCGACTGTGCTAAACGGTGGAATGGAATAAACGACTATTCGTTTCAAAAAACTGGAGATGCACGCAATTCGTCATATGTTTAAATAGGGACTGTTAAACGAGCTTTAACAGCCTTGATTCGTCCCACGCACCAAGATATGCGAATCCTCAAAGTATTATTTTTCGCAGCGGCACTTTCCGCGACCATCCTGGGCCAGCAACAGCTGAAGCCCGGCCAGGCGGCGCCTGAGTTTGCCGCACAGACAATTGATGGCCGACCGGTTAACCTTGGTGAACTTCAAGGCAAGGTCGTTATGATGACCTTTTGGTCAACGAGATGTGCGATCTGTGTCGCAGAGATCCCAAAACTCAATCAGATCGTCAGCCGCTATAAGCAAAAGG
>CAZXTS010000396.1:0-1725 GCA_964643745.1 uncultured Chloracidobacterium sp. | reverse complement strand
ACCCTCTTTCAAATCCACATCGTAGCTAAGTATCAACTGCCCATTGTTTGTTGCTCGATCTGATTTAGGGAAACGCTCGGAGGCAAGAAAGAGGCTCATTGTGCCAGGCAGTTTTATGAAGACCGAGTATTTCCCCGGTTGGAGTGAAGGAAAGTGGTATATACCGTTCTCATCGGCTTCGGCACTACGTCGAAATCCATCCCCCTCGACAGCAACTTCCATCACATCAACTTTCTTCACGAAGTCTGAGTAATCGACGATACCAACCGCAATTCCTGGAATATCCCTAGACTTTTCCAATGCCTTTTTGATCGCCAAAAGATCCTTTTCGGAATCAATAACCCTGCTCTTAGTGCACTGTGCACCGAGTTGAAGCTGCTGCGATTTCGATGATCCGTAGCCAAATACGATCCAGCGTTGCCCGACACGCGGTTTTTGTCTTCCCCCAACGCGAAAACCACAAGAGCTTCCTTTATAGTCAGCATCTAAAGTAATCAATTTTGTTTCCGCAACTATGCCTTTATACGCCGTTTCGATCTTGAAGGTAACCCAAATGTCAGCAGTTGTGTCTCTTTCTCGTTGAATTTGCTTCGGAATATCCGTGACCGAAGCGACCTTGCCAACGAAAACACCCTTGGAGTTCGCGTACTCGGCTAAGAGCGGACGTTTGTGGTCAATACAGGAACAAGCAGTCGCATTCGTAGAAAAGCCGAATAAGAACGTCAAAGTCGAGACTGAGAGTAGGAATGCTTTCTTGAACATCGAAAAGACACTTTACAACAAACTTCTGATTCTTCGAATCAGGTTAGTACCCTAGATTCGAGAATCGATCAGCTTCTTTGCCACATCGCGAGTGATCTCTATCGTTTCCGCGATCGTTCGCCCTTGTGCGATCAACCCTTGAAGGCTATCGGAGGTCACCAAATAAACGCCCTCCGGCAGCTTTTCGATGTTGAGATTAACGACTCTTTCCATACACCCTTTTCTACGCCGATTTGCCCAGAGTTTCCATATCCGGTTTCCAGCGGAGCACCGGTTTGCGGGCGGCGGTGGCTTCATCCAGGCGGCCGATGCGGGTCGAATGCGGCGCGTCGAGCACTAGTTGCGGATCCTCTTTTGACTCGCGGTCAATATCGATCATCGCTTCGACAAAGGCATCCAGATCGGCACGGCCAACGGATTCGGTCGGTTCGATGAGCATCGCACCTTCGACGACGAGCGGGAAATAGACGGTCGGCGGGTGAAAGCCGTAATCGATCAATCGCTTTGCGATGTCGAGCGTGTGTACGCCCGAACGCGTCTGGTGTTTGTGCGAGAAGATCGCCTCGTGCATACAGTCCGCTTCGTACGGTTTGTGATAGGCATCTTTAAGTTTTTCACCGACATATCGTGCGTTGAGAACGGCGGTTTCGGTCGCTTCTTTCAAACCGGAATTTCCGTGAGTGTAGATGTAGCTGAGCGCACGCACCATCATGCCGAAATTTCCGAAGAACGCTTTTACGCGACCGATTGAATTTGGAAGGTTGTAATCAAGTCTGTACTTGGTTTGGCCACCCGCTGACGCAGGCGGTTCTGACACGACCCGTGGCACTGGCAGAAACTCGGCGAGTTCGGCCGTACAGCAGCAAGGCCCGCAACCCGGTCCGCCGCCGCCGTGCGGAGTTGAGAAAGTCTTGTGCAGGTTCAGGTGGATGACGTCCACGCCCATATCGCCGGGCCGAGCAA
>CAZXTS010000395.1:0-1734 GCA_964643745.1 uncultured Chloracidobacterium sp. | reverse complement strand
GCTTTTGTTGTGCTTACCGAAAAAGCACGAAACATTCTTTTTCCAGACTCTCCCAATCCAAAATCCAAAATCCGAAATCCAAAATCGGTAGAAGTGATTCCGTGCTGTGTCGATCTTGAGCGGCGCTTTTCCGGCGATCATAATGTTTTGCGTGCGGAGTATAGAAAGCGGCTTGGTATCGAGGGCCGTTATGTGATCGTGCATCTGGGAGCGCTCGGCGGGCTTTATCTGGTGAACGAGATCGCCGATCTGCTCGCCGCCTCACGCGGGCGCAACCCCGCGACATTTGCGCTATTCTTAACGCAGAGCGATCCAAAGCTGATCGAACCGCTGCTTGCCGAACGCGGATTTGGGCAAGGCGACTATTTTATCGGAAGGGTCGCCCCCGCCGATGTCGAAGGATATTTGCATGCGGCGGACATTGGGCTTTCGATAGTAAAGGCGACCTTTGCTACAGCTTCGCGTTCGCCCACAAAGATCCCGGAGTATCTTGCGTGCGGGCTGCCGATCATTTCCAACGCAGGCGTCGGCGATGTTGATAAACTGATAACTGATAACCGCATTGGGGCCATACTGAACGAGTTCAGCCCCGCAGGATATTCAGCGGCACTCGCAGAGGCAGAAGCCCTCGGCGATATCGCAGATAAATGCCGCAAAACCGCCCGCCGGGAATTCGACCTCGTGAATGTCGGTGGCATGAAGTATAAGCGAATTTATTCCCAACTGTTGGACCGAGCATGACTGAGAAAACACATCGCCCTTGTCCGGCTTGCGGAAAACGCGACGGCAGACATCTGGGAGCAAAGAACGGCTTTGAGATGTATTCATGCCGCGCTTGCAGATCGCTGTTTACCGATAGAGTGCCGCGCGATGAAGAAGAGGAAAACTACGACGAATACTATACCGAATCAAATTTAACTGTGCCTGATTTCATCATGCAGCGGTTAAACGAGATATTGACCGGCTTCGAGCCATACAGACAGACCAACCGGATACTTGATATTGGATTTGGAGCGGGCTCGATGCTGGATGCGGCAAAAGACCTGGGCTGGGAAGTTTACGGTTTGGAAGTTTCGCGGCCCGCCGTAGAACAAGCACGGGCCAGAGGTTATAACGTTTTCCACGGGGCTTTAAAGGATTCGGGCCATCCGACCCATTTTTTCGATGTGGTGACGGCAAGCGAGATAATTGAACATTTGCCCGATCCGGAAGCAGACCTTAAGGAGATCGCACGCGTGCTCCGGCCCGGTGGCCTTTTTTGGGGAACGACACCATCGGCACAAAGCCTTTCGTTCAAAATACTAAAACTTGATTGGAGCGTGCTTTCCCCGCCCGAACATATTCAACTGTATTCGAAAGCAGGAGCACGGCTAATGTTGACGAAGGCGGGATTTAGCCAGGTCAGATTCAAGACGTACGGGCTAAATCCGTCTGAAATTGTGAATCACTATAGAAATCGACCTGCGACTAGCGAAGGATTTTCCCGTGTCGATTCTGCGTACCGGTTAAACGAGAGTCTGACAAAGAGTCCGTTTAGAAAATTGGTCAAGACTTCGCTGAACGGCATTCTGAACATTTTGCAGAAAGGGGATTCATTGAAGATCTATGCCAACACGACTAAGAGTTAGCCTTCGATGCGAAATAATTTAGATCTAGATGTAGTCGAGGGATTTGGGGACGAGTGGTCGCGGTTCGATCAGTCGGAGCTTACCGATGTCGAGCTCGGGCAGATGT
>CAZXTS010000394.1:0-1750 GCA_964643745.1 uncultured Chloracidobacterium sp. | reverse complement strand
CGGATTCGATCAGACGCAACGACCGCGTTCCGACGAACGGCAGCATCTTTTTCACGATCTTCCAGACCTTTATGTCCGGACCGGGCGATTCGCCGTACTTTGGCGAATACCCGGAGGATTTCTTCGACCTGATAATTATCGACGAATGCCACCGCGGCGGCGCCAACGACGAAAGCAACTGGCGCTCGATAATGGACTACTTTAAGCCCGCCGTTCAACTCGGGCTGACCGCCACGCCGAAGCGAAAGGACAACGTAGATACTTATCGCTATTTCGGCGAGCCTGTCTATACCTATTCGCTCAAAGACGGAATCGCCGACGGGTTCCTCACGCCGTTCAAAGTCCGCAGGATAAAGACCACGCTCGATGAATACGTCTGGACGCCCGACGATATGATCGTGGAGGGCGAGATCGAAGCGGGAAAGGTTTACGAGGAAAAAGATTTTAACCGCACCATCGAGATTGTCGCCCGAGAAAAGAAGCGCATCGAGGTCTTTATGGACGAGGCCGATCAAAACGAAAAGGCACTCGTATTCGGCGCAACGCAGGCACATGCCGCTTTGCTCCGCGACCTGATAAATCAGATCGCGAAAAGCACAGATCCGCATTACTGCGTCCGCGTAACGGCGAACGACGGCAATCAGGGCGAAACATATCTGAGGCAGTTTCAGGACAACGAGAAGTCGATCCCGACCGTTCTGACAACTTCGCAAAAGCTATCGACCGGAGTCGATGCCCGCAACGTGCGGAACATTGTCCTGATGCGGCCAGTGAATTCGATGATCGAGTTCAAACAGATCATCGGACGCGGAACGCGGCTCTTCGACGGCAAAGACAATTTCACCATTTACGATTTCGTAGATGCCTATCACAACTTTCTCGACCTCGATTGGGATGGTCCTCCGATCCTCGATGTTTGCGACGAATGCGGCATGTCGCCTTGCGAGTGCGAACGAAAAGAGAAACAGCCTTGTCCGGTCTGCGGTGAGAAGAAATGTGTTTGCGAAAAGGAACCCCGAACCTTGTGAGAAATGTGGTCAGCGGCCATGTAAGTGTAAGAAAAAAGTAAAGATCCGATTACCTGACGGCAAGGAACGCCAAATACAGCACATGGCCTCGACATCGTTCCTCGACGGCAACGGAAATCCGATCTCAGCGGAGCAATTCCTTGCGAATCTCTTCGGCGTGTTGCCCGAACTATTTCGTGACGAAGAGCATCTTCGCGAGATCTGGTCGCTCCCTTCGACACGCCGCGAATTGCTCCAGCGTTTGACCGATGCCGGTTTCGGCCGTGACCAGCTTACGGAGATGCAGAAACTGATCGATGCAGAACGCAGCGACATTTTTGACGTCCTCGAATATGTCGCCTACGCGATTGCCCCGATGACAAGGTCTGAGCGTGTGGAGTGCGCCAAAACAAACATCTTTGCATTTCTCAATCGAGAGCAACGTGAATTCGTTGAATTCGTTCTCTCGAAATACATCGAGTCCGGCGTTGAGGAACTCGACGATGAAAAGCTTTCGCCATTGCTCGAACTAAAATACCATTCCGTACACGACGGCATCGCAGTCCTTGGCGAAGTGCCACAGATACGTTCGACATTCATTGATTTTCAACGGCATCTCTACGACCGAAAGGTTGCGTAAAGAACGGCAGGGGTTTCTTCCGTTGTGTTTTTGGGCGGTCTTGGTGCTGGTGGTTGGGTCTTGTCGGGTATTTTTAACTTTGTTTGTTGCACGGATGAAATAA
>CAZXTS010000393.1:0-1751 GCA_964643745.1 uncultured Chloracidobacterium sp. | reverse complement strand
TCGCGCCCAGACCGGTTTCTTTCGGCGGACGGGATACGACAGGATCTACACAGTTGTCGGACGATCCTTCAGACCCAAAGAGAAAAGCTGGTGGGTTCGGGTAAGGCCATTCGTTGTCGCACTAGCGTTTTGGGACGAACGACGGAATCTTGATGAATCGTTCTTCGATCCCGGGATCGATCTGACCTTTGCCAAAGGCATCACGGTTTATACATACTTCTCGGCTCGCACTGACCACTTTGGCGGTCGGGGTCTTCCTTCACGATCGTTTAATCTCAGGTGGTCGTTCGCACCGTTTCAGAAGATCACTGCTCGTGGCGGTTTTGAGATCGGCACCGATGCGAATTTTGATCCGAAACGGGTGGAGGTTGGCAAATTGTCCGACTATGATCTAACGGTTACATTGAAGCCATTTGCAAAATTGAACTCGGAGATACGGTGGATCAAAAGCTCACTGAAAGGTAGGATCGACGGCGGCACACTCTTCGATCAAAGCATTTATCGCAACCGGACGACGTATCAGTTCGATAGGTTCAACGCAGTTCGATCGATCCTAGACTATGACACTTTTTCCCGTCGCCTCGGTGTAAGCTTGCTCTACAGCTATACACCGAGGCCGAATACGGCTGTGTTCGTAGGGTACGGAGACGCCCTATTAAATGGCATCGACCCGCTCAACGGCAATCAGCGATCCGGTCTTATACGAGAATCGCGAACGGTCTTTGCTAAGTTCTCGTATAACTATAGATTTTGAACAGAATCCTTTCTTAAGACAAGTACTGGTTATAACCAGGAACTCGTTTCCCATGATTGTCCAAAAAATAGTCCGTCGTTGCGGGCGTATCGGGATCGACAGATGATAGACCGTCCGCGGACCTCTCGAAAATGATCCCGATCTCATTGCCTTAAACCCGTTAGTATCCGATCTCTTCATGGATCGAATGCCCATCTATTCACGATTCCATACCCGATAATACCCGATAGACATATTCAGCGAATGTAGCGAAAGCTTGCAAAGAAGTTAGTTAGGGGCATTTCCCGATTTAGATCAAGAACAAAAAACAGGCGGAAGGCAGGGAAGTGGAGTGAGAACAAACATGGACATTCTGAACAGCGGTGCCTTCGTACCGCTCGACAATAAAGAAAGAATGGAGCAACTGGCCTTCACCGCCAAAACGCTTGCGACCGAAGTTAGCCGAGCCGAAGGGTTTCAAAGCAGCGGCCCAACAAATCAACAGCTTGGGCTTGAGATGTGGAAGGGAGCCGAGTATGTGTGCCGGGCACACGAGGAAGCTACCATCAGGAATCTCTTTCTAAGCAAGTTTCTCGAAACGCTTCGCGGGATCGAAAGGCAAACTGCCGTTCAGCCGAGACCGCCTCAAACACGGTCCGCCAATGCCCCAAGGGTGCGCTCGCCTGATCCGGTCCAGCCACAGATCGCGGAACCGCCTATGACTCGTCCCAATCCTATTTCGGTTAAGGCACAGCCCTCTCCGCCAGCGGCAATCCAGGAGCAACACCCGCGAGAGGCAAGCGTTGAATTTCCAGGAGTGATCTCCGAGGTTGAAGAAGTCAGGGACGACCGGCCGTCATACTCGGACGAGTGCAAACCGGAATGGGAAGCCGAGATCGCCGCAATGACCAATGGTGAGCGAATCGAGGAGAGCATAGCGGAGCCGGAGACTGAATCACCTCAGCCCAAAACCCTGACATCCGCAGCTTCGCAAATCGCCGAGCCAGCGGAACGGCAA
>CAZXTS010000392.1:0-1774 GCA_964643745.1 uncultured Chloracidobacterium sp. | reverse complement strand
ACCCGCTGACGGTCATAAACGTTCGCGGCGACATTCCCATCGTCATATCGGGGTTAGCCTCAAGCAGCGGATAAGACCATTCCGCATAACCAAATTTTTCGACCGAAGCCCAGATCAGCGTGAGCCCGGCACAGGCAAAGAGCGTAACGAATCCGCCCTTCAGCCATTTCGCATCACCGAAACTTGACGTGATCAGAAACACGGCGATACCCAGAAAGATCACATAATCGAGCATATGGAACAGCCCGAAATCCGCGATCGCCGCGCCGTAAAGGATCAGTATTCCGATACCGGTGAGGATCACTGTCGGTCGGAATATCACCGCGGCCGCCATCAACAAATGCAGCCACGCGACCCAAGCCGCATCGGTCTTGAGCTCCGGCGTGATGTAAAAGGTCGAGCCGTGAACTTGATACCAAATAAATAGGCTTAGGAAAAAGATGCCGGAACTCACCCGCATTATCAGGCTCGCGACATCGTCAAATCGCTTTAGCCGCTGATCGAATTCCGAGAGAATTCCCTTCTTAAAGATCCACCGGTCGGCCAGAAAGAACAGATAGCACGCCCCGGCAAAGACCAGAAACAGCGTCACAAATGTCTGGTCGATCACCTCGCCGATAGCAAGCGGCGGTTTCGAAACATCGTGCTCAACGAACCATTTAACGTGGGCATAAGCAGAAAGCCCGCCGAACATAAGATATGCCGCCGCCAAGAGTGTTCCGGTTTGCCATTTTGTGGACATATTTTTTGAATGCGGGAATTTGCCTGCAAATATATCATCGAATGCGAAACTTTGCGTTCTCTGCCGCTATGCGTGAAAATCTTCGTTTATGACTACACGCGTTCGTTTTGCTCCGTCGCCAACGGGGTACCTGCACATTGGCTCGGCCCGCACCGCGCTTTTTAATTATCTCTACGCCAGAAACACCGGCGGGAAATTTCTGCTTCGTATAGAAGATACCGATCTTGCACGCTCCACAGAGGAATCGACCCGTTCGATACTGGAAGGCCTTGCGTGGCTAGAACTCGAGCACGACGAAGAGATCGTTTTCCAATCCGATAACGCAGATAAACACCGAGCGACTGCATTGAGATTATTGAATGAAGGCAAAGCTTACCGGGACTTCACTCCGCGCGAAGCCCCTTCGGATGCAAACGTTAAGGATGCGATCAAGGAACGTGCCCGAGCGAACCAGGGCGAAAAGAATATGCGCGACAATCCGTTTCGCGACCTTTCACCTGAGGAATCCGACGCCCGAGCCGCCGCCGGCGAGCCGTTCGCGGTACGTTTGTTGGTTGCCGATGTCAGAACCGAGAGCGATAGCGACCGGGCGTCTTCCTCGGGGAAAACCAGCTTTGACGACGCCGTCTATGGCCTGCAGGAGCGTGACTACGCCGAGACCGAAGACCTCGTTCTGCTTCGATCAGACGGGCATCCGCTCTACAATCTTGCGGTGGTCTGCGATGACATCGAGATGCAGATCACGCACGTCATCCGCGGCCAGGATCATCTGACGAACACGCACAAACAGATCCTGATCTACGAGGCTTTGGGTGTGACGCCGCCGACGTTTGCACATTTGCCGCTGATAATGGCACCAAACAAAGGCAAGCTGTCGAAACGCAAACACGGCGAGGTAGTTTCGATGACGACCTATCGCGATGCCGGTTTTCTAGCCGCGGCGTTTCGAAACTATCTTGCGTTGCTTGGTTGGTCGGCAAGCGAAGAGCAAGAGATCTATTCGCTCGATGAACTTATTCAAAAATTTTCGCT
>CAZXTS010000391.1:0-1795 GCA_964643745.1 uncultured Chloracidobacterium sp. | reverse complement strand
TAAATGCATCGAAAATATTGCCGCTGATGCGTTTTTCGGAACACGAGATCGATACGGCACGCGATCTGATCTACGATCGCCGCAAATTCGACGGCGATGTGTGCATTTACGATCCGCTGACGGAGTTTACGAAGCTGTTCGAAGGGAAAACTGCCGCGTCCATCAAGCCCGATATTTCCAATCTGCCGGTCGAAGAACGCTTGAAAGAACACATCATCGAGGGTGAAAAGATCGGGCTCGAAGATTCGCTAAAGGAAGCTCTCGAAAAATATCCGCCGCTCGACATCATCAACAATATCCTGCTCGACGGAATGAAAGTTGTCGGAGATCTTTTCGGTTCCGGACAAATGCAGTTGCCGTTTGTGCTGCAATCGGCCGAGGCGATGAAGGCTGCGGTGCGTTTTCTCGAGCCTTTTATGGAAAAGGTCGAGGGATCGAATAAAGGCGTGATGGTGCTCGCGACCGTGAAAGGCGACGTGCACGATATCGGCAAGAATCTGGTCGATATCATCCTCACGAACAACGGCTACAAGGTAGTAAATCTGGGCATCAAACAGACTATTGACGATATTTTGCGGGCGGCTGAGGAGCACGATTGCGATGCGATCGGAATGAGCGGGTTGCTGGTGAAATCGACGCTCATTATGCGCGATAACCTCGAAATAATGAACGAACGCGGAATTAAAACGCCGGTCATTCTCGGCGGTGCCGCACTTAATCGACGCTATGTTGACGCTGATCTGATCCCTTTGTTCAACGGTAAACTTTTTTACGCCCGCGATGCTTTCGACGGCCTTCACGCGATGGACGAACTTACGCAAGAGTCTCAGGTCCAAAGCCCCAAGTCCAAAGTCGCGACGGTGGGTAACGGGTCCAAAACCCCCCCTCCTTACGAAGGAGGGGTGGCAGCGGCTTCCGCTGACGGGGTGGTTCTCTCGGATGATGTGCAGACTGTCACCGACGCCGAAGACCTCGTCGGTGAAGATGCAAAGCTTGGCACGGCTGCTGCGCGAGTTTCTACTCGTTCGGCCGGCGACGTAACGCATACTAATCGATCAGATGTTTCGCACATCGAGTCTTTACCGAAGGCTCCGTTCTACGGTTCGAAGGTCGTTGAGATAACCGATCTGTCGAAGGTTTTCGCATTTATAAACGAGACCGCGTTGTTCAAAGGTCAGTGGCAATACAAGCAGGGAAAGAACTCGAAGGAAGAATACGACGCGATCTTGAAAGAGACCGTTTATCCGAAATATGCCGAAGTGAAGGCTCAGGCGATCCGCGAAAAGCTGCTCGAAGCTAAGCTGGTTTACGGTTACTATCCTTGCAATTCAGACGGCAATGATCTGGTGATATATCAAGACGACGAACGGACCGAGCGTATGCGTTTCACGTTTCCGCGGCAGCCACAAGAACAACGCGGCGGTAAGAATCTGTGTCTGGCGGATTATTTCAGGAGCTCGGACACTCCTGTCCGCATGAGTGCGGAGCACGAAGAAAACCGCCGCGATTTGAACGGTTTGGGTAATTCATCGGGACGTGGTGACGAGGCTTTTGTCGCCGCAAGCGGCGATGCGGACAGGAGTGTCCGCGCTCCAGTCGATGTCGTGGCGTTTCAGCTTGTGACGATGGGCCGCAAGGCGAGCGAGCATTCGGCAAAGCTTTTTGCGTCGGACAATTACACCGATTACCTTTTGTTTCACGGCCTTTCGGTCGAATCGGCAGAGGCCCTCGCCGAGATGTGGCACAAACGCATCCGCGAAGAACTCGGCATCGCCGACGCCGACGCACCTGAGCT
>CAZXTS010000390.1:0-1821 GCA_964643745.1 uncultured Chloracidobacterium sp. | reverse complement strand
ATTTATTCATCAAAGGCGATATCTGCGATCGTGAAGCGGTGATGGCAGCGATGCCCGAGGGCTGCGCCGCGGTTTTCAACTTTGCCGCCGAATCGCACGTTGACCGAAGTATTAGTTCGGCGGACGAATTTCTGAGAACGAACGTGATCGGAACTCAGGTGTTGCTCGATGCCGCGAGGGCAAAAGGCGTCCGGCGTTTCGTGCAGATATCGACCGACGAGGTGATGGGCAGCCTTCCGGACGAAAGCGACGATTATTTCACCGAGCGATCTGTGCTCCAGCCAAATTCGCCTTATGCAGCTTCGAAGGCAGCAGCCGAATTTGTCGTTCGGGCAGCACGCGAGACACACGGAATTGATACTGTGATCACACGCTGCGGCAACAACTACGGCCCTCGGCAGTTTCCGGAAAAGCTGATCCCGTTGATGATCGCAAATGCGATGAACGACGAGCCTTTGCCGGTATATGGCGACGGGCGAAACGTTCGCGATTGGATATATGTTGACGACCACGCACGCGCGATCTGGCTCGCTTACGAAAAAGGCCGCGGCGGCGAGGCATATAATATTGGAGCGAGAAACGAGCAATACAACATTGATGTTGTTCGCTCGCTGCTCGATTCATTGGCCAAGCCGCACAGCTTGATCAAATATGTCGAAGACCGTTTGGGCCACGACCGCCGTTATGCGATCGATCCGACAAAGGCCGAGACTGAACTCGGCTGGCTCCCGCAGACATCTTGGGAAGATGGGCTTGCGGGGACAATAGATTGGTACCTCAACAATCAGGATTGGGTGAACCACATCCGCAATGGCGAATATCGTAATTACTACGAAAAGATGTACGCCGCCCGGCTTGAAACTGCTGTTTGAAAACATTGATATTTCATGAGGATATTAATAACAGGTGCTAACGGCATGGTCGCGAGGTCGGCAGCGGCTTATTTCCAGTCAATTGGTGATGAGGTCATAAGCCTAACGCGGGCGGAGTTAGACATCGCCAACCGCGACGCGGCAATGGCAAGCCTCGCGGAAATATCGCCCGAAGCGGTCATAAACTGTGCGGCGTTTACGAATGTTGATGCCGCCGAAACCAATGAAGCGGCCTGTTACGCGGCGAATGCGGTTGGACCGGAAAATCTTGCGCTGGCTTGCCGGGATTTTGGTGCAAAGTTCCTCACGATATCCACCGACTACGTGTTTGACGGTGCCAAAGATGGGTTTTATGTAGAATCAGACAAACCGAAACCGCTAAGCGTTTACGCCAAGTCAAAGTACGAGGGCGAATTGCGAACAGCGGCGGCGAATCCGAACGCGATCGTGCTTCGTTCGGGTTGGATCTACGGACCCGGCGGCACGAACTTTCTGTGTGTAATGCCGGATCTGCTGGTTAAAGATACGGCGATCACGGTTGTTAGCGATTCACGCGGAACGCCGACATTCGTGGGCGACCTGGTCAGCCGAATTCGCGAGCTAATTGATCTTGATGCGACCGGAATATTTCACGCGGCGAATAGCGGAAGCGGCACGACATATTATGGCTTTGCAAAAGAGATCTGCCGCGTTCGGGGATTTGATGCGAGCAAGTTAAAAGCGGTGACGGATGCGGACCTAAACCGGCCCGCAAAGCGTCCGCCGCATTCGATGATCACGTCTGAGCGGGAAAAAGAATTCGGCCTCACTCCAATGCCGGAATGGGCCGAATCACTTGGAAAGTATCTTGACCAGGTCGGTAGCTAACTGCCCATCCGACTTTCATCTTTCATTACCGGAGTACTCGGATCGTCCTCTGCCTTTCGGTAATAGTCATAATAGCCCGAGC
>CAZXTS010000389.1:0-1823 GCA_964643745.1 uncultured Chloracidobacterium sp. | reverse complement strand
TACATCGGGATCGCGCTTAAAAGGAGCAGAGCTGTGAATATCGGTTTTCCACCGTATTTGTCAGTCAGCATTCCGGCCGGTAGCCGAAAGATCGAACCGGTAAGAACCGGAATGCCAAGCAGCCAGCCAACCTCGGTCGCCGACCAGTTAAAAACCTGATTGACGGTCAGAAACGTGACGAGAACACCGTTCAACATCCACGCTGCAAAACAGACCGTGAACGCCAGCGTGTTCATCGCGAGCATTCGGTTGGCACCTTTTGGGGTAGTGATCTCCATTAAGTAAATTGCCGTTTCAAGCTCATCAAATTCGTGTTTTCGGAGCCGGCCGCCACCATAAGATAATCGTCAGTGAGATCACCCAACACACCGCTGACGCAATGACGAGCGGCAAAAGTTGGTGATAACTGTGCCCAAGTGCCGCCTCGATCGCGGCGGACAATATCCATAGCTGGGCGATATTTATCATGATGAGGAGCGCTAGACGCGCTTGCCAGATAGCCGTTCGGCCACGAGACTGTAGTTGCGCTCCGCTATACTTCGTTTTTGAATCGACTTTTCTCATACTAGCTTTCATGCCCACGGACGCGTCGACCGACAGCAAAGACTTCGCCGTTTTGCACCTCGAGTTCGATCATGTCGAGCGGTCTCGGCGGCGGTCCGTATAGAACGGTTCCGGTCTTGGCATCGAAACCGCCTTCGTGACACGGACACTCGAGCCGTTTATGTTCTTTCGAATAAAATACGGGACACGATAAATGCGTGCATTTTTGGCCGAACGCACTATAGTTACCATCCTCAGATCGGATCAGGATCGCCGTGTCCTCCTTGTTCGGATATGTGAAATTTAAGGCCGTTCCGGGCTTTAGATCCAACGATCCTTCGATCCTTGCCGGGGTAAATTTGACTTCGGAACTCGCGTCGTAAACGGCTTTCCCCGCAAATCCCGCCGTACTGACGAGCAAGGCCGACGAGGTGATAAATAGAAAATTGCAGAATTCGCGCCGCGTCACCTGAGCTTCTTTATCCCGATCGTATGGAAACTCGGTCACGTATGGAGCCGATGCCTCGCGGACATTCTCCTCATCGGACAAAACTTTTTCGATTGCTTTTGTTAGATCTGTATTCATTCTTTTTGTCTTCGGACTCTAAAACTCGTTGTTCTTGCCCGTCTCCTCCACTTGGGTATCTAACCAGGATTCTTCTCCTTTCTGTCCGTCAGAGCGAACCCTGCCTTCAAAGACGCCGCAGCCGTCAACATTCACCTCGTCGGCATCGGTTGGCAGCATCAGATACACCTTTGTCTCGACGACTTGGTTGCCGAAAACGTGCGCGTTTACCGGCTTCGTTCGCCGCAGCGGCACGATCTGTTCGTAGGTGCCGAACGAGATAGCTCCGGTCGGGCAAACGCTCGCACACATCGGTTTTAGCCCCTCGCTTGATCGGTCATAACACATGTCGCATTTCATCTGCAGGTGCATCGTTGAGTTGTATTTTGGAACTCCAAACGGACATGCATTGACACAATTTCGGCAGTCGAGGCATCTCGGCTTAAGAGCGGACATTACCACGCCGTCCTCATTTTTCTTGATCGCATCCGCAGGGCAGACAAGTGCACATGTCGGCTCGTCGCAATGCATGCAAACCGTTGGCATCGTCGCCGTCGTCTCGTGCCGGTCGATATAGTCGACAAAGATCATCGAGTACCCTTTGTGTGTTGAGCATTCGCGACAAGCGGCTACACAAGCGCGGCATCCGATGCAGCGTTGCGGATCGATGAACATCGTTTCTTTCATTTGCCTTTTTGCACCTCGTTCTGTGAAA
>CAZXTS010000388.1:0-1824 GCA_964643745.1 uncultured Chloracidobacterium sp. | reverse complement strand
GGCGAAGGCATTAAGTATGTTATCCGCATTTTCCTTCGCTATGATGCCAAGGGAACGTCCTCGATAACGCACTTGGCCCGCGTATCTCGGCCCGGAAGGCGAGTTTATGTCGGTGCCGGTGATATCCCGAGGGTTTTGGGTGGCTACGGAATCAACATCGTATCCACGTCAAAAGGATTGATGAGCGGAAAGAAGGCCCGGACCGAAAAGGTCGGCGGCGAGATCTTGGCGGAAGTTTATTAATCGTAGTTCTTGATCCGTAGATCGTAGATCGATTTCCGGATCATGAATCTTGATTCACGAGAAATTATGTCACGAGTAGGAAAAAAACCGATCCCGATCCCGGCTGGAGTTACTGTCAATATTGCAGGCGAACAGCTGGAGGTAAAGGGCCCGAAAGGCACGTTGACCACGCCCGTGCCGTCCGGTGTTGAGTTCAAGATCGAAGACGGAACTCTTTTCGCTGAGCGTAGGGATGACAGCTTCAAGGCTTTCCACGGCTTGGCGCGGGCTTTGGCAAACAGCGCAGTTGTAGGCGTTACTGAAGGCTTCGAAAAGAAAATGGATCTCGTTGGCGTTGGTTACAAAGCTGATATTCAGGGCAAGAAGATCGTCTTTTCACTCGGATATTCACATCCGGTCGAATATGTTCTTCCCGAAGGCATCGAAGCCAAGTCTGAGCGTGTAAACACAAAGACATCGATCAACCAATATCAGCTGACGATCACGCTTTCGGGCATTGACAAGCAAAAGCTGGGGCAGGTCGCAGCCGAGATAAATCGACTTCGCAAACCGGATGCATACAAAGGCAAGGGCGTTCGGTATGCTGATAAGTTCTACAAATTGAAGCCGGGCAAAACCGGAAAATAATATGTCGCGAATGGTGAACGGCGATGTTCGTTTACGATTCACGATTTATGATCGATTAAATATATGGCACAGAAAAGCAGAGCAGAGATCCGGCGCGGCGTACACAGCCGGATCCGAAAGAAAGTTCGTGGCACGGCTGAAAGGCCGCGGCTTGCGGTATATCGCAGCCTAAACCACATCTATGCTCAAATAATTGACGATGACAACGGTAAGACAATTGCCACCGCATCGACGACCGAAAAGACCTTTGAAGGCAAGACAGGTGGAAACATCGATGCTGCACGAAAGGTTGGTTCAACGATCGCCGAGCGAGCGGTTGCGGCCGGTATCTCAAATGTGGTCTTTGACCGCGGCGGATATGTATATCATGGCCGGGTGAAGGCTCTACTTGATGCGACGCGGGAAGCTGGTTTAAACAAAAATGAGGCGGTCGCAAAGGGCACGGAAAACGAAGTAAACAGCAATGAAGAATAATCAAAAAATTGCACCGGGCGGTCTGATACTTAAGGACCAACTGATCCAGATCAATCGAGTTACCAAAGTGGTAAAGGGCGGTAAGAACATGTCGTTTGCGGCTCTTGTGGTTGTCGGCGATGAGGCGGGCCATGTTGGATTCGGGACCGGAAAGGCTAAGGAAGTGCCGAATGCGATCAAAAAAGCGGTCGAGGCCGCGAAGAATAATTTGATCCGCGTTCCATTGATCGAGGGCACGCTTCCGCACGAGCTCATCGGCAAATACGGAGCCGGACGCGTTCTGTTAAAACCGGCGGCGGAAGGAACCGGCGTGATCGCCGGAGGCGCTGTTCGATTGGTCTTGCAGGCTCTGGGCGTTCATAACGTACGAACCAAAATTCTCGGTTCGACCAATGCGCATAATGTTGTTCGCGCGACGTTCAATGGCTTGATGCGAATGAAGGATCCGCTTGAAGTGGCCCGTCTTCGTGGAAAGCAGGT
>CAZXTS010000387.1:0-1829 GCA_964643745.1 uncultured Chloracidobacterium sp. | reverse complement strand
TCCTGTAAAGAAGATCTGTTCGAAATTGCCCTTCGGCAACGGCAAGATTCGGATCGCGGTTCGTGGCGGCTATAAGTCTAACGTCAACCTCAACTTTCTTTACGCCGCCCACCCGGAAAAATGAACGTGTCTCCAAAGCCCTAAGCAGCTTTGACTGAAGCTGTGCGGGCATTTCCATGATCTCGTCAAGAAAAAGTGTGCCGCCGTCCGAGAGTTCGAGCAAGCCGAGCTTTCGGGTTCTTGCACCTGAAAACGCACCGGCTTCATAGCCAAACAATTCGGATTCAAGCAGGGTGTCTTGAAGCGCGGCACAGTTCAGATCGATAAATGCCTTATTGGCACGCGAGCTGAACCGGTGTATCGCCTGGGCGACAAGTTCTTTTCCGGTTCCGGATTCGCCGGTGATCAGCACGGAAGTTTCGGAAGGTGCCACGCGATGCACCAGACGCAGTACTTCTTTCATTTGCGGTGAATCAGAGACGATATCGGGCGTCGAGCGTGTCGAACGAGCGATCTGTGCTCGAAGACGAACGTTGTCGACCTTTAACTGTTTCTTTTCCGCAGCTTGTGCGACCAATGCGGAAAGTTCGGCGATGCGATAAGGCTTTGTCAGATAGTCATACGCGCCAAGCTTCATTGCCTCGATGGCGCTTTCGACCGAACCCTGGCCGGTCAACATAATTATTTCGGGAGGATTCTGTCCTTTTTCACGGATCCGGCGGAGCAAGCCCATTCCGTCGAGCCGAGGCATATTTATGTCGCATAGAAGCACATCGAAGTCCCTTGCTTCGAGCATTTCCCAGGCGGCCTGACCGTCCGTAGCAGTCTCTACCTCATGGCCTTTTCGGGCCATCTCTTTCTGGATGACCATCCGGAGGTTTCTTTCGTCATCTACTACAAGAAGTTTTGCCATATTCTATATCGTGGAAGGTCTAATGTGAGGGTGTATTCTTTGGGAGATCTAATCTGCTGCGGGAAGCAGAATAGTAAACGTTGTGCCTCTGCCGGGGTTAGAACGTACGCTTAACCGGCCACCGTGATCCGTAACTATGCCATAGCATACTGCCAGACCGAGACCGGTTCCTTTGCCGACCTCTTTGGTTGTGAAAAACGGCTCAAAAATCTTTGAAAGATCGCTGGCCTCGATGCCGATGCCGGTGTCTTCAACTTTGATCGAAACCCGTTTTCCGCTGCCTGACGCATGGATCGTCAATCTTCCGCCATCGGGCATTGCATCGATCGCATTAGTTGCCAGCGCGATCAAAGCTTGTTGTATCTGTCCTGCATCGGCATTGATCAGCGGAATGTCCGTTTCAGCTTCGATCGCAAATTCGACCGAATTGCCGCGTTTCTGGTGTGTGACCAGGTTTACGGTCGAACGGATCAACTCGACAACATCAACGGCGTGTCGATCGCCTGTTCGGAGACGGCTGAAATCCAGCAGGCCCGTTGTGATAGTTTTGCAGCGAAATGCCTCGTTCTTTATTAGACCGAGATATTCATTAAGGTCATCCTCGGCATCGGAGCCGGCGAACGCACCTTCTTCCAGTCTATGTTCCAACGATTCGGCACAGGCGGAGATAGTCGCCAGTGGGTTGTTGATCTCATGGACGACACCCGCGGCAAGCCGGCCGACGGCTGCCAGCTTTTCAGCGCGTCCGACAGCATGTATCGCATCGACACGCACCGTAACGTCTTCTCCGACCGTAATGACATGGCTGACATCGCCGGTTT
The DNA here is from genome assembly GCA_964643745.1 of uncultured Chloracidobacterium sp. Taxonomy (GTDB): domain Bacteria; phylum Acidobacteriota; class Blastocatellia; order Pyrinomonadales; family Pyrinomonadaceae; genus OLB17. The sequence goes on along the minus strand of CAZXTS010000387.1, from coordinate 95 downwards.
CAGGGTCGAACATGGGAACCTTGCTTACCAGCCAGTGTTTGGTCGAACCGTCTTCGGCGGTTGTTTGCTGTTCTATTCGTTCGATCTTGCCCGTC
>CAZXTS010000386.1:0-1883 GCA_964643745.1 uncultured Chloracidobacterium sp. | reverse complement strand
GGCCTTCGAGGCTTAACCCGAACCAAAAGCGGAAATGATGCCGAACTGCGAAGATTGTTGGATGAAGCCGATCGCCGTCGGAAAGACCCGCAGGCATATCAACGACCATCGAACGAAGAGGCCGCTGCGGCTATAGAGAAAGCGCGAACTCTCACACTTGCAGCCGTTGAAGAAATGCCTGATTTTGTTGTTAAACAGCAGATCCAGCGGGCGATCGCGTACGCGGGAACCGGAACGTTTACAAACCGAGATCGGCTTGTGGTTGGAGTTAGTTACAGAGCATCTGGTCAGGAAGAGTACCGCGTTCTTTCGGTGAACGGGGCGATACAAAACAATCCTGAATCAAAACGCAGTTACGAAGAGGTGGGCGGAACCAGTTCCACGGGCGAATTCGTCACAGTGCTGGCAACAATGTTCAAATCCGACAGCCAAACGAGATTTGAGGTTGTCGATTCGGACGTGATACGTGAACGAAGAGCGATCACGTATGATTTCTTTATCGAGAAAGAAAAGGCTAAACAAGGCATTACGTGCACTGGGATCACGGCTGAATCGATCACCACCGGAATGAAAGGCCGAGTTTGGGTCGACCGCGAGAATTTTCGTGTTCTTCGTATAGAAAGCGAAGCGACCGACATTCCGGCAACATTTCCCTGTCCTTCGGCACGCCGGAATATCGACTATGATTGGACGACGATCAGCGAGGAACGATATTTACTACCGCTGCTTTCGGACGTTCGTTTGACCCATCGAGACAGAGGCCGAACCTATGAAACCCGCAACGTGATCCGCTTTCGCGACTATCAGAAGTATGGAACCGAGGTTAAGGTTTTGGAAGAAGACGATATTCCGATCGAAGAAGAAAAGCCCCCGAATAATTAGCGGCGCGGAGGAGGAATTGCCGATTCTGATATCGACAATTCCTCACAATTTCGAACAACTTTTATTCAATGCAATGCGTTCAGCGAAACTTCAACTTCACTTGATGTTCACGCTGGTAGCTTTTTCATTTACGGCAGTTACCCATAACGGCCAACCAAAAGATGAAAACTAACTAGAGGTCCACTTGATAGAACTCATCACGCTAGATCCGACGATCAAACTAGATATTCGTTACGCGACCACAAATAATTTCACAGGTAAGATGGTTTACCCGCAGGCACGCGCGTTTCTGCAAAAACCTGCGGCCGAGGCAGTGCTCAAAGTTAACCGAACCCTCATGGAAAAAGGCTTCGGGCTGGTTATTTTTGATGGTTACCGTCCCTGGTCGATCACCAAATTGTTTTGGGAAACCGTACCGCCGGAGAAGCAGATCTTTGTTGCGGATCCCGCAACCGGTTCGAAGCATAACCGAGGCTGTGCAGTTGATCTGAGTATCTTTGATCTGAAATCCGGTCAGAACCTTCCGATGCCCTCCGACTTTGACGAATTTACAGAAAGGGCGTCTCCTGATTATGTTGGTGGAACCTTTGAAGAAAGGCGGAACCGAGATCTTCTGCGCGAACTAATGGAAGCCAATAATTTTATCGTGAATGCCAACGAATGGTGGCACTTTGACCAAAAGGATTGGGCGGAATATCCGCTTCTGGATATTTCGTTCGATGAAGCGGCCGCCCGAGCTGAACAGCCGCCTCGTAAATAGAACTATTCCGCCGGTGCTGCTGCCGGTTTTTGTTTGAGAGCTTCGATCCTGATATCGATTTCAACCTTGTTGGCGACTCCGGGTCTGCCGGCTGGAGCGTTCTTTCCGTAGTCGACACCAAAGTCAAAACGGTTGATCTCGGTATCCGCCTTTAATCCCATCCTCATTCCCTGACGTTCATTACCAGGCAGAAATCCTTTGATATCGAATTCGAGTTTTACCTCTTTGGTGACGTCACGGA
>CAZXTS010000385.1:0-1890 GCA_964643745.1 uncultured Chloracidobacterium sp. | reverse complement strand
TATAAATGCCGTGTCGAGACGAGCCGATAGGCTCGGGTCGAATGCATATCCACGCAGTCGACGGTGAGATGGAGGCTTCGTGGAGACACCGGCAAAATGCTTCTGTGTTACCTCGATCTCGGATTTGCTTTGAGCAACGTCGAAATCTTCGATTATCGATTTCTCTTCCTGTTTCTGTTGAGCGTTCATTTTCAATTGCCCTCATTATGTCCGTCGATCTGCATACGAATATCCCTGAGTTCCGCTTGCGACCTCAGACTCCAATCCCGGCGTAAGGAAAGTCAGCGGGCGGGGAAGCCTTCCGTCGCAGGAACTTTCTGATGGAGAAATCGGTTGCTGCGTATCCCCAGTTTATTAACCGCATCTGGGTATCGGCATCAAGTTTACTCAGCCTAGTTGCCAGCTTTGCCAGGCTGAGCGTCCTTTCAAAAGGACAGTCAAGCGGAGAGTTGACACCGAAACCATCTGAAAAGTCCGACGCGATTGACCAAAATGCGCCTGTTTTTAACGGCGGACTAGCCTTGAAAGCTCCAACAACCTGTCTTCGTCTCAAACTGCGGACCTGATTATCAATCGTAAACAGCGTTCGTGCGGTGTGTCTTAACCAATCTAGCTTTGGTTTCGGCTCGGCCGCGAACCCGCCGCCGGCGTCGCTGACGAGGATTGTATTGTAACGTTTCCACGCTGTTTCGAGCCCGAGATTGTCATAAACGCCTCCATCGGTCAGTACCATCCTTCGTTGATACTCTTCGTTTTCGAGGTCTTTTCCGCTTTTTGGTGTGAATGATTTCGGATTGAATTTTAATATCATCGGCGACAGGACCGGTGGGAAGGCCGAAGACGCGGCAACCGCCGTCGCGAGTTCGATAGACGGGGTTTCTATCTTCCCGACACGGTAATCCCACATATATGGCTTCGAAAACCTGCAAAGCACCCCCGACTGAACGTTTGTCGCGTTAATTACAAATCGCGGATCGTCCGGGAGATCCTGCAACGTTGTGTCTCCGAAAAGATATTTTCTGTATCTCTTGGCAACTTTGCTGCCGATGTTTCCGAACGATAATATCCCTGCTATGACCGACGGAATGTCGACCGTTCGTGAGCCCATGTTGCGTAAAGGCGTGATAACGGCCTCTTCGAAATTGGCTGCGACGCCTGATCTAAAATCCAGTTTATTCCAGTTCATCGCCAGGACGCCGGCCGTTATGGAACCCCCGGAAACCGAGGAAATGCGTTTTATCTCCGTCAGGATTCCCAGATCGTTGATTCGCCAAAGAGCTCCCGCATGAAACAACATCGCACGGTATCCTCCGCCGGATAAACAAAGTGCCATTCTGTCACTCGGTCTTTTTGTCTCATCGCCCGGAATGTAACGCACCGGATCTAATAGGGCCACCGAATCGGTTTTCCCGGTATCTTCAGTATCTTCGTTATATGGAAGTTCAGACATGTCTTTTCCTCTGGTTAATTTACGGATGCAGTTAAGGAGCAAAGAGCGAGGATCGAAATGTGTGATTCCGGCCACTCGGATTCTACTGACAAAACGATGGTTTGCGATCAAAAGATCACCACCGCCGACTATCGCGACTGTCAATCCCGCCCGCGTCCGTTCTAGTTTGTGTTATGACTCCAACCCCGGATTTGCCGGTATTAATAGAACATTATGAAACCTATTTGAAAGTCAATTTTCAGAGTTTGACCTCGTGACGTATTGGATTCACTTTTTTTGCACAAATAGATAAACCTCTTATCTTTCAAGACCACCTTTTACAGTCCTACTCAACAATGTTTTTAGCCTTCATCGACCCCTTTTACATCCACCATGACTTCATAGTGGGCACAAGGCAGAGGCTGACCGCCATTTTCATCCCTTCTTCACCGTGCATCCGT
>CAZXTS010000384.1:0-1898 GCA_964643745.1 uncultured Chloracidobacterium sp. | reverse complement strand
ACGAACCAGAGCTTCACTCCATATAGCTTTTCGCCATAGACCGCGGCACGCGTCAAACGTTCGGCGGTTTTCAAACGCTGACGTGCATGGCGAAGCTGCCCCTGCCGGTGCATTTCGTATTGATCAAGGTAAAGATAGAGCGCGAGCTTTCCTATCACAGCCGAAACATGAAATATACGAAACCAGCCGCGAATTCCTGTATAGCGGCGCTCGACCTCCGATTCCTTTTTCGTGAGAAACTTTTCTTCGGCGATGATCTGATCGTTCGTGACGAATTTCGCGATCGGCAGATCCGCGGTCGCGACCATTGGACCCGAACCATTGCCATTCGCAGGCTTTACCGGTAGGTTCGGTTCAAGAACCGCCAGACCATTATTTTTCGTAGAATCGTTCATCCGCCTATCTAATTCGCCGCTCAAGCCTCATTCGATGCGGTTCTCGGCCCTCATTGTTCGCTTAATTGTTTGCTACGCGACTAATAATCAAGCTATGGCAAAAGCTTGAAAGAATTCGTATGCTTCGGCCGAAACGCACTGAAATGACGTCGATCCACCGTTAGAATGGTTGTAATACTAAGCCGCTCCGCCATTGCCACTATGCAGGCGTCAACGAAATCTATGTTATTGTCGGCATATTCGCGGAGGATTTTGGCTGTGCGTGCGCAGTCTGCAGAATTTGGCGACTCGAACACAAGTTCTTCGGTTATCGACAGTTCTTCGAGAAACCTCGCGAGAGCCTGGACACCGAGATTTCGCTTCACAAAATAGCAAATCTCCGTGATCGCAGGAGTTGGTAGAATAATTCGGCCGCTGATAACAGATCTTGCATCGAAAACTACTTTGTGGTGAATATCCTTCCGATCAACCAAAGCATACAGAAAACCTGAATCAAGCAAATAAGATGTCATTTATCAGTTCCAAAACCCTGCGCCGGGTCAAAATCTTCAGAATATAACAATTCGTGCACGCGCTCAGATGTGTCCGTAGCCTCACTGTTAAACATTCCGGCCATCCTAAAGAGCTTGTGCGTGCTTGAATCAATGCTCGGATCAATGCCGTTCTCCGGGAAACGTTCGTCCCACACTTCTTCTACCAGATCGCCAAGAACCTTATCAACCGACTGGCCAGTACGTTCGGCACGGCGTTCGATCTTCGCTTTCATCTTTTCTGACACCGTGATCGTGATACTCATAACACCACCTCACAACAAATCTAACATACTCTTTACGCCCTCGTGGCCGAAATAGTTCCTCGCCCGTGTCGTGTCTCGTTCGATCTGTGCCCGCAACTCATTAATTCCGTTGAACTTACGCTCGTCACGTATTCTATGCAGAAAGCGAACGCGGAGCACGTCTCCATAAAGATCGCCTTCGAAATCGAAAAGAAACGTTTCGATCGAAGGTTCAACATCAATCTCGAACGTAGGACGAACGCCGATGTTCGTAATGCTTCGCCGCCACATTCCTTCGACCAATGTCGCTGTCGCATACACGCCGTATTTTGGCATCACGCGATTGTGCGGTTTTAGATTCGCCGTTGGGAAACCGATCGTTCGCCCGCGTTGCGCTCCGCGTTCGATAACTCCCTCGACCCCGTATGGCCGCCCGAGCATTCGCCGTGCGAGATTTACGCGGCCTTCGTTCAAAAGATGCCGGATCTTTGATGAGCTGATCCGCTGGCCGCGAAGCCGCACCTCGTCAACCTCTTCGGCGACAAACCCAAGCTCGCCGCTCATTTTCCGCAGAAGTTCGATGTTCCCGCCGCGATCTTTTCCAAACGCAAAATCCTTCCCGAGGTGCACCTCGACTGCCTGAAGCCGTTCATTAACGATCTCGTGAATAAATATCTCGGCAGGCTGTGCGGCAAATTCAAGATCGAACGGAACAACGATGACCTGCT
>CAZXTS010000383.1:0-1901 GCA_964643745.1 uncultured Chloracidobacterium sp. | reverse complement strand
AAAGTACGCGGTGAGCGAAAGTATATAGATCGGGAAAAGAACGTCTTCAATTATTGTCGGAAGCGCAAAGAAATCATTTTCGAGAAACCAGTTGAAATTCCGCGGCAGGCTCGTCATCCAAAAGGCAAGCGGATAAATTGTGGCGAGATAGACGGCCGCCGTATCGATCGTCCAAGTCCAACGTTTCGTTTCGCCGGCTTTTCGTCGATAGAGAGCGACCCAACCGTATTGCTGCCGGACAAAATGAAAAACGGCTGCGATTGCAAGTGCTTTCCAGAAGATCAGCTCACCTTCGGAATAAAGCGCAACTCCGACCGCATAGCCGGAAGCCGGGACCAGCGTATAGAGCCAAAATCTTCGTTTGTACTCCTCAAAATCAAAATAGACTCGAAAGCTTGTGGACCATACGTGGGCGACATCAATAAGCAGAATTGCCGTGATCCACGTCCATTCGGGGGACGACTCATTCAAGATTCCCAGTTGCCATCCGACCGCCAGCAACAACAGCGAAACGATCGCGCTGCCGAGAAATACCGAGAGATCAATGTTTCGAGAAAAGAGCCAAGCCGTCGAACCGCTAAGACGGTGAGACGCTTCGAGGTGATCCGTCGATCCGTTTTGGATTGTCTCGAAATTGTCCGGCCTCTGCATTTATCTACTCCGGGTCTCGGCGTCTCAAATTTCCGCTGTTGCGCGAAGACCATGATAAAACGCCTCTTCGAACAACGCTATACCGCTCAGGTCTGTATGAGCGAAGTGAATGTTGCGGTAAGCTTCAAGTGCTTTTTGCCGTTCGCCGCCCCAGATGAAACCAGGCGTTGGAGAGATCATCGCGTGTCCCCAACGCATGACATCAATACGTTCGGTCAATTCATAAATCTCCGGATGAGCGCGAGCGATATCGGAAAGGCATACGTCAGCCAGTTCGCGCCATTCATAATTCAGCAGCTTTGTCCGACCGTTCTCTTCGTGACACAGCGGATAATAATACGTCCAAATGGTTGCTCCGTAATCGATCCCTTTTTGATGGGTCGCATTTACATAACCAAGCGACGGGCTTTCATAGATCACGTTGTCCCACGCAAGCGGAAAATCTCGATTGAAACGCGCACGCGGCCGGTCTTTCAAGTGCAGATTTGCCACGAACCACGAATTGCTGTGAAACGCAGCCGCGTTGAACGGAGGCCGCTCTGCGAAGCCTCGTATAACGAACGGTGCGGTGAAGATCGGCGACGCATAGATCACTTTTTCGCACCGAAAGCCGCGAAGTTCGCCATCGGCAAGACAAATGACATCCGCACCTGCGTCCGTTGGAATGATCGAAACGACCGCGTGCGACGGCCTGATATGATCACGAACTTGTTCTGCCATGTGCCTGACAAAACGTCCATTGCCTTCGGGGAAGGTGATGAACGGCTGCGAATCGTCCCCGCTTTTTCTAACGCGAGAGCAGAAATAGAAAAGCCCGGCCCACGCCGAGGTCTGATCGAGCTTCAAACCATAATCGTCGCGACAGGCATAGTCGCAGTACCAGAAAAGTCTCTCGGATGTAATACCTTTCTGCCGCAACCAGTCACCGAATGAAATATTATCGAGTGCAGTAACCTCCGCATCATCCGATCCTAATGCTAACGGGACAACAAATGCTCGCCGGCCGCGGGCATCACGCCAATTGACCCAATAATTCATTTGCTCTTCAAATACTTCGAGCTGCCGCTTATCGTCCTCGCTTTCGCCAACGTGAAGATACAAACCGTGATACCAACGGCCTTTGTAAAAGACGCGCTCTTCAGGCTCACGGCAAAGGAATTGTTCCTTGATCAACAGGTCGCCATCTGCCGTTCTTCCTTCGGAAAGCGACATCTCTTCCAAAAGCTCGACCAGGTCAGAATTTTCACGAA
>CAZXTS010000382.1:0-1924 GCA_964643745.1 uncultured Chloracidobacterium sp. | reverse complement strand
CGCTGTCTTCAATATCGATTCCTGCCCGGTCCAATCCGCGTCTGGCGACCGGTATAAGTTCGTCAAGCAGAAGATCGTTTGCCGCCCACTCTTTGCCGTCGATCCACGTCAATTGAGAATGCAGGCCGTATCTTGCTGCGGCATAGAAATTCTCATTTGCCGCGTCAAAGGCAAGGTGCTGTCTGACATCGCCGTATGTAAAGGGAAGTTCTGTCATCAGTCCTAGAAAAAGGGCGGCGTTAGCCATCTGGTCCGGAATACTCGGACCGGCTGGCAGATACCGTGCCTCGATCCTTAACCCCGGCTTGCCGTCCAATATTCCATAACAAATGCGGTTCCAACGCCATATCGTTCCATTATGAAGCCTCCAGGCGGAAAGTTCCGGAATTCGGCCTTCACCAAGTTCCCTCAGCGAATCCTCTTCGATCGAGCGTGTTAGCAGAAAACGAAAGCGTATCGCGTCATCGTGTAGGATGCTAACTATCGAATCATCAGCCCAGCGGTCGCCAAAATGAACTCTTGGTGTCTGCCGACGGATCCGGTGAACCTCCGAACGTGTGTCGGTCGACATATGAAAAAGAGCGATGCGCGTCTCGTTCCAGAGCCGGTTGTTGAGCAGAAGCGGTGAATTTACACTTCCGGAAAGTATCGGAGCTGCGATGGCTTGAGACCAGTTGTATGCGTTCGAAATCGAATCAGCATCAACCTGAAGGTGAACCTGAAAGCTGGTGTTGCAAAATTCTGTGGTCGTATCTTGTGATTTTAGTTGGAGTTCGTCGAGGCCCTTGATGCTGATAACACGATCGTCGCCATGCAATGCCGTTACAACCCTGTCGATCTCATAATATCTTGGAGCCGGTGTAAGATTGTCGAGCGTTAGATCCGATCGCTGTATCGTCGGAAGGATCCCTGCAAGCACTACCCCCGCATCTAGTCGCTCGGCAGTTCGCCGAACCATTGCCAAAATTTCATTTAACTCTGCCTCTAGTTCGCGTAGGCACGAGCCGGTGATATCCAATGGCGGCGGGTTCGCTTCAAGATTGAACTTCCCGATTTCGGTTGTTAGCCGAGGGTCATTTGCCGCCTCTATCACCTCGACGGCGAGTGGTGCGGGCCGCATTGACCTGTCCACAAGGAACATCTCTTGCTCGGCACCGATCCGCCGAACACCCTTTTCAAACACATCGCCGGCAAGCATTGTTTCCATCGCATCGAGATCATTCAAGACGCTCAATGTAAATGCTCGAAGTTCGGCCTCGTTATATTCCTTGGATACGTCCTTATCGCCCATTTGCAAGTTTGAATAGTGCAAATCGCGTTCCGTAAGCGAAAGCAGTCCAAAGCAATGATCCAAGCGTTCAAGGCGCGAAATTTTTTTGGATGATCATCCAGCGATAGGAAAAAATTCGCGGGCTGCGAATGGATACGCGCTATTTTTCAGGTCATTCTTTGGCTGAAAGCCGTTCCGCGATCGCCCCCAGGAGGGTTTCGGCGGTGAAAGGCTTCGAAATGAATGCGCTAACGTTCATTTTCTGAAGGTCCGCTGTTTGCTCCACGTTGACCAGTCCGCTCATCGCAACTATTCGCACAGCAGGATCGATCTTCTTTAGGGCTCTAATGGTCGAGACACCATCTAAATTAGGCATCGCGAGATCTGTCAAGACAAGAGATATATCCGCCGCGTTTCGAACGAACTCTGCGATCGCCTCGGTGCCGTCCGCTGCGGTCACGACCCGATATCCGAATCTTTCCAGTGTCGCCTTAGCAACCTCGAGTATATTCGATTCATCGTCGACGATCAGGATCAATTCACCTTTGCCCCGTGGATATTCTGAACCTGCAACGGCCGCCGCAAATTCCGAACTTTCATCGGCAGGAAGGAAGACCGTGAAACTGCTTCCGCTTCCTTTTTTGCTGCTTACGT
>CAZXTS010000381.1:0-1982 GCA_964643745.1 uncultured Chloracidobacterium sp. | reverse complement strand
GCCTTTACCCCGCCAGGAACGTTTCTTATCGAAATACTGCCTTCGATCAGCGATACGTCCACATTCTGTACCGTGTCGATCTCGACCCCGCTTGTCCGGGCTTCGAAATTCACCCCAGATCCGATCGGAACATCCAGCTCTATCGTTTTTCCTGCGAGGCAATTCGTAAGTGTGCCCACAGATCCGGATGTCGCGTCGGCGTTCAAAAGCCAGATCCAGTTCGGCTGGTCGTTCTTCTTATTTCGCTCCAGCACCTTTATCTCGGCCTGTCGTCCGTTGCTGACAAAAAGCCTGACCTCGTTTCGGTCCCAGCCATTTATCTTTATCGAGCCATCCGAGACACAAAATTTTATATTCACCGCGCTATCGACATTGATGGACTGTTCGGTCGTTTTAAGCGGTTGTCGGCCAACCGTGACGGGCGTCCCCGGCGTTCGTGGCGGGGTCGGAGCAGGCTTTGCCGACGGAGGCGTAGGCGGATTCCTTGGCACCGGCTGCACCTGACCGGCAACGGACGAAAGATCGCCTGCCGCCAAAAGTGCAGCTGAAAGAAATACCAATGTTGGGAAAAAGGTTCTCATCAAAAACTTGGCGGTTATCTGAGGCTCGCCATCAATTCATCACGCTGCGCAGCTGAATTCAAAATGTCGATCTTGTCCTGATACGACGAATATAGAACATTTCGCGCCGCTTGATTGCGCGGATTCCGCCGAACAACGTCACGCATTCTTTTTATCGACTCATCGACGACCGCAAGGTCACGCTGATAAGCGACCTGGCCGGAAGCACGAACACCCAAGCCAGTATTGTTCTGCTCAAGTTCGGCGATGGTCTTCACGTAGCTTTCCTCGCCGGGCAAATATTGGTAGTTGAGGAACTGTACCTGCGGACGTACCTGCCTAACATTCCTTGCACTTGCTCTAACAATGCGGCGGAGCTCGTCCGGCGAATGATTAGATTCGCTCACGGCTGTCACATTGCGCCCTGGGGTCGCACCCGAACCATTCGAATCCGGCACGGGCGATCCCGCCAGATCACTTTGCTGAGATGGTGCGGCAATTTCAGCAACGGTTATGTTCGGTCCAGAACTAACAGGCACCGGGACGTCCGCGATGGGCTGTTGGCCTTCACCTGAGTTGAACACAAAGACCGCCGCTCCAAACACGATCAAAAACCCGCACGCGGTCGCGAATGCAGGAGTTACAAAATTATTGGAAACAAAGCTCGCAAGCCGCGACCAGACCGATGCTTCACGTTTTCCGGTCTCGATCGATTCGCTTATCCTCGTCCAAAGCCGCTGTGTCGGTACTAATGAGTCGATCTCCCGTTCAAGCGAAGCAAATACGTAAGAGTTTTCTTCGTCGGCCTGCGTGAGCAATTCGGCGCAGTTCGGGCATACCGCCGTGTGAGCGGAAACACCGGCAAATTCGTCCGGCGATAATTCACCATCAATAAATGCCTGTATCGTGCCTATATTCAAACACTCTTTGCTCATAAAACCTCTTTTCCGGATCTGCCGTAAAATTTCAAAAATTCGTTTCTTGCCCGTGCGACGAATGTACCGATGCTTGTCTCATTCAGCGATAATGCCTCGGCTATTTCGCGATATGATAATCCCTGCTGTTTTAACACGAGGCAGCTTCGAAGCGGCTCGCGAACCTTTGAAAGGGCCTTCCCAACATCGCTTAACTCCGCCTTTTGCTCATATTCGTCTTCGACCGAAAATACGGCGTTTTCCTCTATCTCTTTGACGTAATTCTCTTCTCTGGTGTTTGCCCTAATGTTCCCTCTGACCACGTTCTTCGCAAGGTTCATCGCCACGCGAATAAGCCATGGCCTAAGCATTTCACCATTCGGCAGCGTATCGATATGCTTATGCAGGCGAAGGAACGTCTCCTGCGTCACATCCTCGGCCAATGCGGGATCACGCAGCACGGATCGGGCGGCGCGAAAGACAGTTCTATGGTGCAGCGTAAACGCTT
>CAZXTS010000380.1:0-1999 GCA_964643745.1 uncultured Chloracidobacterium sp. | reverse complement strand
TGTGTCGCAGAGATCCCAAAACTCAATCAGATCGTCAGCCGCTATAAGCAAAAGGGTGTGGTCTTCCTGGCTTTGACGATGGAGAACAACACGAAGGTCGAGCCATTCCTGCGGCGACACCAGTTCGACTTTGACATCGTCCCGAACAGCTTTGGAGTTGTTCTAAAATATGCCGATATGGATGCCGGTGGGCGAATAAACATGGGCTTTCCGGCGTATTACTTGATCGGAAAGAGCGGCAAGATCGAACTAAGAGATCACGGTTGGGACAAGACCACAAAACTCGAAACGCAAATATCAAATTTATTGACATCGGAATGACAGCACGAAGGGGGAACATCTCTCTTTACTCCTTAAACCCGGCCGGACGCAAAACGGCCGGGCTTTTTGTTTCATATCCCTTGTCGCGGTCACCGCTTTTACGATATATTTGCTATTCGTCCTTGGCCACGGCCAACGACGGATAACCCTCGTTTCACCTGGAGAGGTAGCCTAATTGGTAAGGCAGTAGTCTTGAAAACTACCGCGCGTAAGCGCTTGCAGGTTCGAGTCCTGTCCTCTCCGCCATTCATCACACGCCACACCACCGTTCCAGCCGCGAAAATTTTTAGTCATTTGCTACGTCCTTTTGCGTACTTTCGCGAGCGTCACCAAAGACGAGCCTTGCCTTAAGGTGCGAGCATAGGTTAGATTATTTTCACTGAATGAATGTTCATTCACGCCCTGCTGACGGTGCGTGAAATGAAACGACTTGAAGATCTGTCGTTTGAACTTTTGTGGTTTAGTCGAAATGCATAGTCCTGAAAAAATTGGCACGGCGCCGAGGCCCATTGTCGCCGACAAACGCGAAGCGATCCACCGAGCGGCGATAAAAGTGTTTGCCGAAAAGGGTTTTTTTAGCTCAAAGGTCGCGGATATTGCTAAACAGGCCGGCATCGCCGACGGTACGGTCTATCTTTACTTTAGAAGCAAGGACGAGATACTCCATTCGATATTTGACCGTGCGATGGCCGATTTCATCGAGGAAGGCCGACGGGAGCTAGCGTCGCTTGGAACCGCCGAGGCAAAGCTGAGAAAGGTCGCCGAACTCCATCTCGAACGGCTGGGAGCGGATCGTGACCTCGCAATAGTCTTTCAAGTCGAACTTCGTGGTTCGACCAAGTTCATGCGTGAATTTTCTGCGGCCGGATTCGCTCAGTATCTTGAGATCATTCGAAAGACCATAGAAGAAGGGCAAAGGTCCGGCGAACTGCGTGCCGACATCAAGCCGATCGTCGCTGCTAAGATATTATATGGCTCGCTGGATGAAATGGTGACGAACTGGATCCTCTCAAAAAAATCGTATCAGCTAAGCCCGTTGGCGGATGAAGTAATGAAAGTCTTTCTCGGAGGTTTACTAATTAAATGACCGTTATCGACGGAGCAAAGATCGAATCGCCACGGCGAGAGGTTGGCCGCGGCGAGCCGCTTTCCTCAGACGAGCCGAAGACCGTCGCCGAACTGATCAAAAAAGCGGCCGCTTCATTCGATCTTTCGGATGGTTTCAATTACAAGTCCGGCGGCGAATGGAAACACATTTCGTCCGGCGAGATGCTCGGGCGTGCCGAGAAGATCGCCCTCGGGTTTATCTCGATCGGCTTAGGATCAGGCGACCGCGTTGCCATATTTGCACCCAATTCGCCGGAATGGACGCTTACTGATGCAGGCTGCCAATTTGCAGGCATCATCAATGTTCCGATCTATACAACGCTCGCAGCATCATCGGTCGCGTATATTTTGAACGATTCCGGAGCGCGCGTGCTTGTCATCGGCGATCGTGAGATGTACGACGGCATCGCTCAGGTCTTGCCCAAATGCACTTCTGTTGAAAAGATCGTTTTCATTGAACCTGCGGATACCGATGATGTTTCGGGCGCGGTCTCATTTGATGAACTGCTGGCTGCAGGTGCCGCTGCGGATGAAGAACAAAAGGCAAAGCTTGATGAGATGTCCGCGGCGA
>CAZXTS010000379.1:0-2013 GCA_964643745.1 uncultured Chloracidobacterium sp. | reverse complement strand
AAAAGCTGCACTTCCTTGAATGTATCTGTGTCGCGGCAATATGAAAGGCATCGGTCGTAAGGCTTTGAATAGATGTGGATCGAAACCGCTCGTTCGTCGTATTCGGCTAGGTTGAGTATCTGGTGAACGGGTTCTTCTAATTCGACCTTGGCAGTTAGGCAATCTGAAAGTTCGAATTCGTCCGTTTCACGAAGCCTGCAATGTCCGGTTGATTCGTCGATCTCTTCGATCGCAAAATTCTGCCCTTTCAATCGGCCAATTGGAACTGTCATCCAACACCGCTGATCCCAATGATTGTGTACACGCGAAACTTGCCCCTTATCCCAACATATCGCCATCATTTCAAAACGGTCGTCCTTATAGATCAGATTGCGTGTGTAAAAATCCGGACTCCAGTGAAGGAATTTTTGTATCGACTCTACCTCAACAGGGTGCGACGCAAGGAAATCATAAACAGGCTCGCAGACGAACATTTCGTCTGAAATTTCCCGAAGTCCTGAAACCAACTCATCAATCTGAACTTTCCTCATAAAGACCGATCACGTCCGTCGCTGTTTTACTTCGACCACAATACCGTTTTCAAAATAAACCTCCAAAACATCTGGGTCAACTCCGTGACCGGGGACGAATCCCAGATTATAAACCAGAACATCGCCCGTCTCGCCACCGGGACCGAGAAGTTCAATAACTTCATCCTTTGTTTTTCCGATCAGAACTTTCCGTTTAATCAAGTCTTGCGAAAACAAGTAACGCTCGGGAGGCACCCTGTCTCCGTGCCTTACTCGCTCACCGTGGGATTTCCATGCTTCAGATGTGAAAGTGTGGGAAGGGTATTGAATTGACGCCGTATATGCGACGGTTATCAGTAAAACATAGAAAATCGGGGCAAGGAAGATTGACGCGACTAACGAACCCAAAATCTGTAGCCTTTTACCCCGGAAAATCTTCGACAATACAAACATCAAAGGCCAGAAAATCACGACCGCGATGATCGAAACGACAACATAAACTTCGAAACTAACAGAGGATGAAGCCATTTATTGTGCTTTTTTCAGGAAACTAACAAATTCATTCACATCTCGAGTTAGGCCGGGAAACGTTCCTCGGATATTCCCGTTCGGATCCATGATCGCATAGTACGGTAATGCGACCGTCTTAAATGTCGCTTCCTGATACTGCTGCTGTTGTTCGTATTTCTCGCCGATCCCGTCAGTGTAAAGTGAAACGAGCACCATCTTTCGAAATTCGGCTTCGACCTCCGGTTTTGGAAAAACGTTCGCTTCCATCCAGCGGCAGTTGGTGCAGGTGTATCCGGTGAAATCCAGAAAGACCAGCTTGTTCTCGGCCTTTGCTTTGGCAAGAGCGCCTTCAAGATCGTCCTTTATCCAACTGAGACCTTCGCCGTTGCCGCCCATTCTTTGAGCAGATGACTTGTTCAGGTCAGGTGGCAGAAACGCCTCTAGCTCGCCGAGCTTGGCACCAAACAAACCTGTGATCAGCCAAAATGCGATGGACAAACTGACTATCGCCGACGCAAGCCGAAATGCGCCGATGCGTTCCGGTTTCGAATCGTGCGCGAGCTGGAATTTGCCTAAAAGATACACAGCAAGTATCAACCCGATCGCGATCCAAACCGACAGTACGACCTCGCGTGTAAATATGCCCCATTTCCAAACCAGATCGACGTTCGAGATGAATTTCATCGCCGCCGCGACCTCAAGGAAACCCATCGCGACCTTTACCGAATTCATCCAACCGCCGGCCCGCGGCAGGCTCGACGCCCATTGCGGTGCGAGAGCTAACACAAAGAACGGCAACGCGAAAACGGTCGAAAAGGCCAGCATTCCGACCAGAGGCATCTGCCAATCGCCCTGCGATGCGGAAACGAGAATAGTTCCGACGAATGGCGACGTGCAGGTGAACGACGTCAAC
The DNA here is from genome assembly GCA_964643745.1 of uncultured Chloracidobacterium sp. Lineage (GTDB taxonomy): Bacteria > Acidobacteriota > Blastocatellia > Pyrinomonadales > Pyrinomonadaceae > OLB17. The sequence continues at coordinate 81 of CAZXTS010000379.1, read as the reverse complement.
GTAAACGTCAGCCCCATTAGCAAAGCGCCGATCACTCCGCTGCCTTCGCCTTCGTGCGATCGCGTTACGCGGTCAAGTTTT
>CAZXTS010000378.1:0-2015 GCA_964643745.1 uncultured Chloracidobacterium sp. | reverse complement strand
GGTGCACTGAATAATGCTTGGGTGCCCGCTCTCGCTGTGATCGCAATTCTTACGATGACCGTCGGGAATGTAACTGCGATAATGCAGGACAACGTCAAGCGAATGCTTGCGTATTCGTCGATCGCACATGCTGGTTACGCTCTCGTTGGTTTTGTTGGGGCTGGAATGGCCACCGGTTCGGCGCGTGAGGCCGCGATCGCGGCAGTCGCGTTTTATTTGCTCACCTACGCGATAGCTAATATCGGTTCATTTGCCATTGTCACGTTACTCGGTCAGAAGAACGATCGGCGTACGGAATTTGAAGATTACAATGGCATTGGATTTAAGTCACCAGTGCTGTCTTTTTCTCTCGCGTTGTTCATGCTGAGTTTGTTAGGCCTGCCGCTGACGGCGGGATTTATTGGTAAGGTGCTTGTCTTCCGTCCGGCTCTTGAAGCAGAAAACACATTGTTGACCGTTATGGTCATTGCGGCCGTACTCAATACTGCGATCTCGGCATATTATTATCTTCGGCTGATCGTTGTTATGTTCTTTAAGGAACGCACGACCGATTGGTCCGAACCAAAATTACCGCCGGCCTTTGCCGCTGTCCTTTTGATCACCGTGATCGGCGTGTTCTATCTAGGTATTTTTGGAAACAGCGTGATCGAGAAATTTTCTTCATCGATAGCTCCCGTCGGGGCACAACTTAGATAATTCACGGCAGGGTTTTTCGATAGGAGCGAGTCTAATTACCGGCGGGTTGGTTACAAACCCGCCTTCTGTTTTCTCCGTCGTTCAGTACCTTGGTTCATTTCGTCCGGCCTATCAATTTCATGGATCAAATTGCAGTCATAAGGCAGGAACTTGGTGAGCGGTGGATCCCCGAGCTATATCAGGCCAAGATCCGACCGCTTCGAACTCGTTCGTTCGAAATGGATATTTCCGAACGCGAGAATATTACGGAGATCCTTGAAACACTTCTTGGTTGGGAATTGAGAGTCGGAAAGCGCCGTTTTGCGTGCCCAACACTCGAAACGGCACGCTACTTGCAAATATTTTCGCGGCTTGGCTGCCGCAATTTTGCGGTGCCGTATGACATAACTGCGATCCCGCCGCTCACTGAGCTTCTGGAGTCCGCATGGCTCGGAACGGAAAGATCGATATCGCTGCACCTATCCGCAGGCACTCCCCAAATGAAAGGAAAATGGCGGGCCAAGCTCATAAGGACGATTCGGGAAGAGATCGCAAAAGCAGGTGCCGGTGAATTGATGCCTTTGTTCAATAGGCCAACAAAGCAGCGAAAATGATCAGTAAAAGAGTAGGGCGAAAACAGATTACGTTTCATTTTCCTAACTATTTAGCATATTATTAAGCTTTATGTTCGATGCGATAGAAAAGCGGGCCACAGCAGAGGAACTTCCGTTCCCTTATTCTAAGCGTGCATTCTGCCGGTACGAGCCGATCGAAAGATCGATCCCGTATGCAAAGGTCCTGGTCGTTAATAGTCTCCTCCGTTACGAGTCGGACGTTTCGGACTTGGCCCGAAAAGAATGGGGCGATTCGCTTGAAAGCAAGCTAAAATTTGAGGTCAAGGTCTCTGCGATGGCCTGTAACAATATTGCCCAGAATGTTGTTCGCCTCGTTCGAAACCCGAAAACTTTGACGGTCCATCTTTCTGAAGTGGCAGCGGCCGCAAGAGATTTTCAGCCGGACGCAATTGTAATGAGCGGCACATTTGCCGACTTTGACCACTATAACCCCGAACACCTCGCAAGCGTTGGACAATTTATCCGTACCACAAAGATCCCGATCCTTGCGATCTGCGGTTCACATCAATTGGTTGGCGCTTCCTTTGGCTCGAAACTGAAAACACTCGACAATTTGGAAGTATGGGAAAAACGATCGGGGCGGGTACTTGAATACCAGTACCGCTTTGTGAAGATCGTTGATACTACCGATCCTATATTTGACGGTATCGACGATCAGACCTCAGGCGTTTGGCAGGACTATACGAAAGAAGATGATATCTTGCG
>CAZXTS010000377.1:0-2022 GCA_964643745.1 uncultured Chloracidobacterium sp. | reverse complement strand
GATTGAACGAGATCTGCCTGAAAACCGATCACGAATTTTGGCCTGACAGTGTTTCACTCATAAACGGGGAGTCTATTTCTACAGGAAAAATAATGGGTCCCGGCCAAATAACTGATATCTACCTTTTGGCGCTTGCCGCGAGTAACGGCGGCCGTCTGGTTACAATGGATTCCAGGATCTCGCTTTCGCCGGTCGTGTCCGGGCCAGCGGAAAATCTTTGTATAGTTTGAGACGATAAATTAAATGGCGGAAAGACGAGACAGATTTGAAACATCGTCCGGAATCGAATTGCCGAACGATTTTAACCCGACGAACACGGAACCGATCGATGGTGCGGAAGACCTCGGAGCTCCGGGCGAATTTCCTTATACGCGTGGAGTTCGGCCAAATATGTATCGCGGCCGGTTTTGGACGATGCGGCAATATGCCGGATTTGCGACCGCCGCCGAATCGAACGAACGGTACAAATATCTCCTTTCGCAGGGAACGACCGGGTTGAGCGTGGCGTTCGATCTTCCGACACAGATCGGGCTTGATTCTGACGATCCGCTTTCCTTGGGCGAGGTCGGCAAGGTTGGGGTTGCTATCGACAGCCTCGACGATATGCTGACGCTTTTTGACGGCATTCCGCTTGATCAGGTTTCCACCTCGATGACGATAAACGCAACAGCGTCAACGCTTTTGTGTCTTTATCTTGCGGTCGCCAAGCGGCAGGGCATTCCCTTCAACAAGGTGAGCGGCACGATCCAAAACGATATTTTGAAGGAATATATCGCCCGCGGAACTTACATCTATCCGCCGAGGCCTTCGCTCAGATTGATCACAGACACCTTCGCATTTTGTGCCGCAGAGGTGCCGAATTGGAATACGATCTCGATATCCGGGTATCATATCCGCGAAGCAGGTTCGACGGCCGCTCAGGAACTCGCATTCACGCTTGCCGATGCGATCTGTTATGTTGAGGCCGCTGTCGAAGTGGGGTTAAAGGTAGATGATTTTGCCCCGCGGCTTTCGTTCTTTTTTAATTCGCACAATAATCTGCTCGAAGAGATAGCCAAATTTCGCGCCGCACGAAGGCTTTGGGCTCGGACGATGAAAGAACGCTTTGGTGCGAAGGACCCAAAGTCAATGATGCTGCGGTTTCACACGCAGACCGCCGGTTCGACGCTCACCGCACAGCAGCCTGAGGTTAACATTGTTCGAACGACCATTCAGGCGCTTGCTGCCGTGCTCGGCGGAACGCAGAGCCTGCATACGAATTCGATGGACGAAGCTCTCGGCCTTCCGACCGAGAATGCGGCCCGCATCGCTCTGCGGACCCAACAGGTCATTGCACACGAATCCGGCGTCGCCGATACGGTCGATCCGCTTGCGGGCAGCTACGCCATCGAGGAACTGACGACGCAACTTGAACGAAAAGCCGTTGATTATATTGAAAAGATCGATGCGATGGGCGGAATGCTACGGGCGATCGAAACCGGATATGTTCAAAAAGAGATACAGGACGCCGCCTACGATTTTCAACGGGCGGTCGAAACCGATGATGCGGTCGTCGTTGGTGTAAACAAGTTTCAGATATACGAAGATGGCGTCATTCCGATCCTCAGGGTCGATCCGCAGATCGAGCTCGATCAGGTCGAACGCCTCAGAGCGGTCCGTGCGAAACGAAACACCGAAGCGGCCGATAATGCCCTTACTGCCCTCGCCAATGCCGCCGCCGGCACTGAAAATCTGCTGCCGAAAATACTTTCCTGCGTCGAAGCAAACGTTACTGTCGGAGAGATAAGCCACAGACTCCGCGGCGTTTGGGGTGAATACAGAGAATCCGTGACCGTTTAATCGTAAGATTGACCCGTCAAACGAATCTAGTGCGTCAAAATTTGCTTTACAAATGAGCCCTGTTCCGTGTTAAACTTGTTTTGCGTTTGTTTCCTGCCTTTCTGCAAACGCGGTCCACCGAATATCCTTGCACCTATATCAAAAATGGAACAATTGAATCATCTTTTAAGGAGCCTTGTCTCT
>CAZXTS010000376.1:0-2025 GCA_964643745.1 uncultured Chloracidobacterium sp. | reverse complement strand
TCGTCTTGCCGATGCTCCGCGGCCGTCAGCCGACTCCGCACGGCGAGGCTGGGGCATTAAACTAATGGAAAAGCTGATGGACGAGGTCACCATCAACGACACCGACGACGGCACCTCAATCACAATGGTCAAACAACTAAAAGCGGCGTAGTCAAAACAGATCTTTCACATTCCGAGGATGCAAATCCAATCGTCGGTTTCATAGAATGCTTCGCATTCGTTTGCAAGTTCCGTCAGCATTTCAACTATCCTTTCACGGTCTGAAAGAATTAAATCCTGTAAGCCATTACGATAAGGTTCCGTAATCTTAAGAATCTTCACCGCTTCGACCGATGTTCTTGCCGAAGCCAGTAGCTTTGCGGCCTCGCGCCAATCAGCGGTGATCTTGATCCCGGTTGACTTCGGTATGTCGTTCATCGAAAAATGATCGTAGTCGGGGAAACGATTCCGGACGACTCCTTCGGCAATCGCAAACGCATCTTCCCAAATGAAAATAAACCCTTCCTGCCAATGAGAGCCCGAATATCGACCCGGCCCGATCTCAAAGAACCCCGTCGAATCAAGAGATCCGGATTTCCGATATATGGTGTAATCGATCTCGTATTCCATAACGCTAATGGCTAGAGCGTTCAGGTGGATACTTTGGCAATCAGGTAGTGCTCAATTAAAGCATCCTCCCAAATAACGTCGCGGTTATCCACGAAAAAGCGATAAAGGATCGCTCTCATCTCAGGAGAGTTGACGTTGTTGGTTTCTATCAAGGTGACAAATTTTTTGGAATCTTTCTAGCCCATCCTCCGTGCAAACTCGGCGGTTTGACAGCATCCGAACCCGTCAAAGGAAATTCGAAGCAGAAGAATTCGTCCTTGTTCGTCGTGGTCAAAATCAGCAAATACGCTATTGTCTTGTAGTGAAAGGCAATATCTGCTTGGCCGACTCTGCGGCATCTCGTCAAATTTGCGTATTTCCATGCACAAAAATGAGTGTGGACTAGGAAGCCAATTCGATCTTGACTTTGAGGCCTAATGCCTTCGCAACTTTCGTAACAGTTGCAAAACTGGGATTGCCTTCCGGCGAGAGTGCTTTGTACAATCCGGCTCTCGTCATTCCGGCGGACTTGGCCAGTTCGGTCATATTTCGAGCACGAGCAATGTCTCCGAGAGCCGCAGCGACGAGTGCGGGGTCGCCGTCTTCCTGACAGGCTTCAAGATAAAGCCGGATGTCTTCTTCAGATTCAAGGTATTCGGCCGTATCGTATCGGCTAAACTTTTCAGCCATCTTGCTCCTCCCACGCCACAGCGATTTCGTGAGCTTTCGTTATGTCCTTTTGTTGAGTGCTTTTATCTCCGCCGCAAAGCAAGATGATCAGAATGCTTCCTTGCTGCTTATAGTACACGCGATAGCCAGGGCCAAAGTCGATACGCATCTCGCTCAGTCCTTCGCCAATCGGCTTGACATCGCCTGCATTTCCTAAGCTTAGCCTTCGAATCCGCATTTCGATCCGGGCTTTCGCTTGCGGATCTCGAAGCTTCCTCAACCATCGGTCGAAAGTATCACTTTTAACAATTTCGACCATATGTATACTACAGTTGACACTGTTGAAGTGTCAACTGCGGTTTGCGCCTCTAGATTAATACTTCATCAACTCTTGCACCGCCGCTTCGACATCTTCGCTTTGCGGAAGGATGAAATCTTCGACCTGCGGGGCGTAGGCGACGAAGGTGTCGGTGGCGCCGACGCGGCGGACGGGTGCGTCGAGATATTCAAAGAGCTCGTTCGAGATGCGTGCGGCGATCTCGGCGCCATAACCGTATGAGATCGGGTCTTCGTGGGCGACCAGAACTCGCGAGGTTTTCTTCACCGATTCGGCGATCGCTTCCCAATCGTAAGGCACGAGAGTTCGAAGGTCGATCAGGTCAACGGTAATGCCCTGTTGTTCGAGCCGTTTCGCGGCTTGATTAGAACGTTCAACCAACGCGCCGTACGTCACTATCGTCACGTCGCTGCCTTCGCGAACCTTTCTGG
>CAZXTS010000375.1:0-2038 GCA_964643745.1 uncultured Chloracidobacterium sp. | reverse complement strand
AGGCGCGTGACAAAAAGGACGAATGGTTCAACGCGCAGGACTTTGGCGAGAACAACCATCTTGGCGAAGACTGGAACAAGAACTCCGGCGGCAACACCGATTGCGGCGAACCTGTTTACGCCGCGGCGAATGGCACGATCACTTATGCCGCCGACCCAGGCCCGGGTTGGGGAAATGTTGTGATCATCACACACACTCTTCCAAACCGTAAACAGGTGCAGACACTTTACGGCCATCTGCGCGAGATAACCAAAACCTCCGGCGATGTAAAGAAGCGCGAAAAGATCGGCACCATCGGCAACGCCGACGGCCGCTACCTCTGCCACCTGCACTTCGAACTCCGCGAAGCCGCCTCTCCGCTCTGGGACCAGGTCGGCCCCGGCTACTCCACCGACCGCACCGGCTTCCTCGACCCCTCCGACTTCATCGACGCCCGCCGCTAATGGATCACCACATAGAAACATAGAACACATAGATCTTATAAACCACAGATAGACTCGGATAGCCGCTGATAGATCAAAGATCCATCCAACCACCGATCACTGATAATTCATCATTCAACATTCACCACTTACCACTTACCACTCCTATGTCCCCCATGTTCCTATGTGGTTACAAAGGCTCGAAATGCGACCGTAGTCGGGACGGCAGCGCATCATGATTCGCTTTGCAGCAGAAGCGTTGCATAGATAAGATGCGTTACAAGATACGCAACATATGATACGATCTGGCGTGCGGCCAATGGCAGCGGCCGTGTGGTCTTTGAAACTTTATGCCGGACGGCGTTGCAGGCGAGCCGGAAATTGAGAAGTCGTTTCAGATCGCAGACGCGCCGCTTTGCGAACTCTGCGGCTTTGCGTGAAAAACTTCTGATTGATCGAACTGGCCGCCCACTCACGTAGGCGGTTCTGACGTTAGGCGGATTTGGTTCCAAAGTGTTTCATTTTGATATTTGTTTAAAATGAAACAAAAGATCCCGCTAACTGTCTGCAAAAGCGTTTGTTAACCTGTTTCATTCTGCCCATTTTTGACACAAAAAATGAAACAAAAGTGAAACAGCTATGTCTGTCGAAAATGAGACAAAATTTCGAGCTAAGTGTTTGAATAACAACGGTGTAACCTGTCTCACTTCGGTTATTTTGTGAGACAAAACTGAGACAGTGCCACGAGCGACGGCCGCTCTCTTCGGACCGAGCAGTCGCTTACAGACGAGAAGATCAACCTTTTGGTTCAGTCCGATCTGCATGACCCGTAAGTTCCGGAAAAGATACTCAAAGTGCGTAAATAGGAAAGTGTCACTTGCGAGTTGGCCGGGGCGGGTTAATGACTTGTATCTTTTTTGCTACACTTACCCTTTTCGCGATATGAGCAATCAAGAACCAAACAAGATCATCTTTTCGATGGTCAAGGTCAGCAAGTTTTACGACAAGAAACCTGTCCTCAAAGACATTTATCTTTCATTTTTCTACGGCGCGAAGATCGGCGTCCTCGGATTGAACGGGTCGGGCAAATCTTCGCTGCTTCGCATAATTGCCGGAACCGACAAGGAATTTAACGGCGAGGTCGTTTTTTCGAAGGGCTATTCGGTCGGCTATCTGGAACAGGAACCGAAGCTTGATGAGACAAAGACCGTTAAAGACATCGTCGAGGAGGCAGTTCAGTCAACGGTCGATCTTTTAAAAGAATTTGAAGAGATCAACGCAAAATTTGCCGAACCGATGGAAGGCGATGAGATGAATGCGCTCATCGAACGGCAAGGAGCGGTGCAGGAAAAGCTTGATGCCGCCGCCGCATGGGACCTTGATTCACGGCTCGAAATGGCGATGGACGCTCTTCGCTGTCCGCCGGCAGATACACCGATCAAGAATCTTTCGGGCGGTGAAAAACGCCGCGTCGCGTTGTGCCGCCTGTTGCTTCAGAAGCCTGACATCCTCTTGCTCGACGAGCCGACCAATCATCTCGACGCCGAAACCGTGGGCTGGCTTGAGCAGCATTTGAAGCGATACGAAGGAACGATCATCGCGGTGACCCACGACCG
>CAZXTS010000374.1:0-2059 GCA_964643745.1 uncultured Chloracidobacterium sp. | reverse complement strand
CGCCGAACATCAATCTTCCGCAAGACGATGTCGATGCGTCCGAATGGGATAAGACTAACTACAATTTCCCGAAACAGCCCGCAGGCGATGATTGGGGAAAAACGGTCACGAATATCAAACCGATCGACACCAGCGGACAGGATCTGGGCAAAACTATGTACCCAGGAGCGAGGGACGTCCCTGCCGCGGATTGGGGCGTAACGCGTGCCAACGCAATGGACGCCGATTTCGGCACCGCGCCCGATGATTTTGGTTCGGTCAATGACAAGACAACGCCATATTTCCAGCTTCCTGAAGCCGAACGCTCAAAGTATCAAAATATCCCGCCAACACCAGCCGAACAGGCAAGACAAGAAGAACAAGAATTGAAAGAGAAAGGCGGAATACCGAATTGGGTGTGGTGGCTAGCCGGGCTGTTTATAATGTTCTTTTTCGCGGTCGTTATTCTCGGTGTCGTTCTATATTTCGTGACGCGGCCAACGACTTTTGACGTTGTTGTAAAGAGCCCCCCGCCTGGTAGCGAGATACTAGTCGACAGCAGATCGTGGGGATTGCCGGATGCAAATGATTCGAAACGCATCTTGGGTGTGAATTCTGGAACTAGGGTGATCACTATTGCTCATCCAACACAGGAATGCCAAGTCGAGACCGTCGAGGGAAAAGGCGGCGAAATTAAAGAGATCGTGGCGCGGTGCAAGGAAAAGGTAGCGGCCGATACCGAGAACTGTAATGAAATAGGTGTCGGACAGGAAGATAAGGCTGAACGTTGTTACTATTCGGCACTGAAGGCCTTGCCTGACCCGTTCACGGCTGATCAGTTGGTCGCTGCATTGAATATCTTAATAATCAATTTCGAGACCGCAAAATTCGATATTCCTCCGCATCGGCAGGCTGCCTTAAAGAAAGCAGCGGAATATATCCAGAAGCTCCCGTCGTCAGTCGTTCTTGAGATCGGGGGCCACACCGACAACCGCGGAACCGAAGCAACGAATCTGCCGCTTTCACAAAATCGCGCCAATGCCGTAAAGCAATACCTTGAATCACAAGGTGCCCGTGGTGAAGCGCTCCAGACCAAAGGGTATGGTGCGACGCAGCCAAGACCGAACGCCGACAACAATACCGAACAGGGCCGGTTCCTTAATCGCCGTATTCAATATTCAGTGTTGAATCGCTAGACCGCGACCGGCGCCGCGATCTTTCCGTGTGACTGATAATTTTCCAATTTCAGATTCTCAAATTTAAAATTTAATAAACCGTCGAGGCCTCTCAGGTTCTCGGCGTTTTGTATTTCGAGTGTCGGTAATTCTAAAGGCTCGCGAGAAAGCAGTTCGTTCACTTGATCCAAATGGTTCGAATAAATATGCAGGTCACCAAAGGTGTGAATAAACTCGCCAACCTCGAGCCCGCAAACGTGAGCGACTAAATGGGTCAATAATGCGTAGCTTGAGATATTAAAGGGCACGCCGAGAAACGCATCGGCCGAACGCTGGTAGAGCTGGCAATGAAGAGTTTTTCCGCTGTCGACCTTATATTGAAAAAGCGTATGACACGGCGGCAAGGCTACCTCATCGCACGTCTCAGGGTTCCAACCGGTCACGATCAGCCGACGTGAATTTGGATTTGTTTCGATCTCGCGGATCAATCTCGCGATCTGATCGACGCCGTTCATCTGCGGATAATCGCCGCCGAACGAGCGCCAAAGATAACCGTAAACAGGCCCAAGATCGCCTTCGCTTCGCTTAAATCTCGCGGTCTGCTCAGCCGTCGCCCATTCCTGCCAAATATCAACGCCCCGAGCCCGCAAGTCTGCTTCGTCCGTAGAGCCGCTCAGAAACCAAAAAAGCTCTTCGGCCACCCATCGAAACGGCACTCGCTTTGTCGTAACGATCGGAAACCCTTCACGCAGATCGAACCGCGTCTGATACCCAAAAGCCGAAATTGTCCCAACGCCCGTCCGGTCCTCGTGCTTCGTCCCGTTCTCCAAAACATGCTTCAATAAGTCGTGATACTGTTGCATCAACTCCAATTGTAAATTGTTAATTGAAAAATTGTTAATTGG
>CAZXTS010000373.1:0-2070 GCA_964643745.1 uncultured Chloracidobacterium sp. | reverse complement strand
TGCAGGTGCGGTCGAGGTCTTCTTTGGTAAGCAGGCCGCGGGCGATGTCGATCGCCAGCATCTCGTCGAGTATCCGACGCTGCCGCCGCATCGTCCAAAACGCAAAAGCGAGGAAGACCAGGAAGATCGGTATCTCGAACAGGATGTAAAGTGTGAAGAATCCGCAATATGCGATCATCCGTTCGCCGAGCCCGACGGCTTCGCAAACCGGCGTAAAGCCGAACTCTATGATCGCTATGGTGATCAAAATTCCCATGCCGTTCCAAACGGCGTGGAGAATAACGGCAAACAGCCAACCGACGAACGGCGCAACCATCCGCGTAAACCAGCTATGCGATTCGCGCGCCAGGCCGCAGCCGATGCCGATCATCGCGGTGAACAGAACGTGTGCCCACGGCGAAAGAATTCCTCGAAGCGTGAACAGGCCGAGAAAGCTATAAGCCGCGTCAGACGTCAGCCCGTAAACGCGGACGGCCTCATCAATCCCGCGACCGTAATAAAGGATGTTCTCGACCGTAGCAAAACCCAAAGCGATTATGCCCGCGAAAACGATGCCGTCGAGAATATCGTCAAAATACCTGCGAAGTCCGATCAGCAAGATCAACAAAGCAATGCCTTTCGTTGATTCTTCGATCAAGGGTGCAGAGATAACAGCACTGGCGATGCTTGCAAGATCCGGCGAACCGGTCGAAATATATGCCGCCATTCCGACAAGATCGTTCACGATCGCAGATACGAGGATCGCGACCGCGCCGCCCCAGACGAAACACATCGCGATCAGCCACGGCGGTTCGGGATCAAAACGATCAAGCCAGATCAGCGGGAAGATGTAAATAAAGGCGGGCGTGAAGGCGATGATCGTTGCTATAAAAGCCGGAACAACGCCAACACTGAAATAAATGAGCGTGAACGAAAAAAGGGCGATCGGGATCAGAATTATGGCGGCCAGGATAACCAGTACGATCGGCCATACGCGCGTCGGCGGCGGAGGCGGCGGGGCAGCGTCGATATGTCCAAGGCCGAAGTTTACAAGCGAGTCCTGTAACCGTGCCGGCGCGGAATCGGCGGTCTTTTGAAATGTCTGTATCTGCTGTTCGCGAAATGCGGCGGCGGCTGTCGGCACCGAATCAGCCGGATAGGTTTCGATCGAAACTGTGGCGGTCACACCATTGCGGCCAAATTGGATCGTATCGGCATTCTCAAGTCTTTGCGAACTAACGCGAGTGCCATTCACCAAAGTGCCGTTCGTGCTGTTGTTGTCGGTGATGTAAAATCCGTCGGGCTTTGCCTCAATAAATGCATGTTGCTTCGAGGCGATGCGTTCGCCGGCAGGATCGAACCGGACGGTGCAATTATTACCGCGGCCGATCGAAATGAACCCGGAGTCGAGATCAAAGACGTGGCCCGCCAGCGTCCCGCTGTTTATCGTCAGCCGCAGTTTCATACGGCAATGATAGAAACATAAAGCCCAAAGTCAAACCAGCAGAATGACTTCGGGCTTTTATTTGTTTTTAAGCTGACTATTTGGCTTGGAATGAACCCGGCGACGGGATATCATCTACGCCGCCGAAATTGCGGATAAGCAATGAATTGTCGCTGCTCCTGATGATGTACCATTCCCCGGTTTGCGGCCGGTACACCGCTACGTCTGTCTTCTGGTCGCCATCATAATCAGCCGGGACCATAACATCGGTTTCAATGCCAAAGCTGAATCCATAGAAAACCTGCGTGAGTGCATCGTAAACGTACCAAATGCCCTCTGAAGGACGGAAGATCGTAAGCTCCGATCTGCCATCGCCGTTGAAGTCCGTGCTTACCGGACGATCGCCAGGCAGACCGAACGGATGAATTCGAAAGCCGCCATTCGAACTCTGCAAAATATACCAGACACCTTCAGATGGCCGCCAAACGGAAATGTCAGACTTTCCGTCGCCGTCATGATCGATCGACAAAGGTTTATCGCCCGTCAATCCCCACTGGATTATCGAAACACCGCCGCTCGACTTGTTAATGTACCAGACACCTGTCGAAGGTCTGAACACAGCAATATCGGCGCGGTCATCGCCATCA
>CAZXTS010000372.1:0-2082 GCA_964643745.1 uncultured Chloracidobacterium sp. | reverse complement strand
TCGTTTGAAATGATAACAGGAATATCGCAGAATCGCAGACGTGACACCAGTTCTACAGACGTGACACCAGTTCTATCCGTACGCCAAACGATTTACCTCGTTGGCGCATATCTTGCTCGGCGTCGCGTTGGCGATCTCGCCGTCGGCAGCTTGGATCGCGGTCCGCGGTGAGATCGCAAACGAAATGCCGATCCTGCTCTCGCTGTTCGTGCTGATGTGGACGGCGGGATTTGACGTGTTATATGCATGTCAGGATGTGGAGTTTGACCGCAAAGCCGGCTTGCATTCCATACCTGCTCGTTTCGGCATCAAAAATTCACTGTGGATCGCCAAACTGTTCCATTTGCAGGCATTCGTCGTGCTCGTGCTTCTTTATTTTGTCGCGGAACTCGGCTGGCCGTCTCTAGCCGGCGTCGCTGCGGTTGGCCTGCTGTTGGTGTATCAGCATACACTCGTCAAAGCCAACGACCTAAGCAAAATGAACGCCGCGTTCTTTACGACAAACGCTTTCGTTAGCATCATCTTGCTGACAACATTTGGCGGCGCGGCTATCTTCCGGCCATGAAACAACTCCTCGACAACATCAGTCCTGAATTGAGCGCGAGATTGATCGAACGCGGGCACAAGCACTCCTACGGCATCGACCAACGGATATTTGCCGAAGGCGAGGCCGCTGATTTTCTGCCGATCGTCATTTCAAGCGCGGTAAAGATGATCCGCTCGCCCGAACCCGGCAAAGAGGTGATAATCGGTATATTTCGTGCGGGCGAGATGTTTGCAGTGCCACCTGTGTTTGACGGTGCTCCGTACCCGTCGACTGCCTTTGCGATCGAGGAAACCGTTTTGCTCAACATCGCCCGGCGGAACTTTATTGAGCTATTAAAGGAATCGTCAGAGTTCGCCCTTGCGGTGATCTCCTGGACGTGCGAGATGCTGCGGGAAAAATCCGCGATCATACACAATCTCGCCACCGCGTCGCCCGAGCATCGAGTCGGCAACGTTCTCATCAAACTTACCGAAGCCCAGGAATCTGCGTTCCCGCTAAAGATCTCAGTCCGCCGCCAGGACATCGCCGAAATGGCAAGCCTCACAACCGAGACCACCATCCGCGTCGTCCGTCGATTTGCCGATCTCGGGTATTTGCGGATAGTCCACGGAAAGATCTTTATCGATGATGTCGCACCGTTGCGGCAGTTTCTGCGAGGCTGATCCGTCTACTTAAACCAACCCTAAATTCTCTTGAAAGCGGCCGGCGATCGCGTTTGCCCGCATCTTTATAAAGCCCGCCCGAGGCCCGTCAAAATTATCATCGACGCATTTTGTGAATAGCTCTAGCCACCTCACGAAATGTTTCGGTTCGATCGAGCACTTAAGATGAAGCTGCCGATGCACCTCCATCGGGTTGCGGCCGTGGCGAGCGTAATCGCCCGTTTTAAAGAGCAACGTCTCCCAAAAATCACCGATGATCGGCAAATGTCGGTCGAGGTCGAGCTTTGCGACGTCGGTAAATATGTAGCCGATCACGCCGTCGCCGAGAGCACGATCGTAAAAGACGCGCATCAGCAGATCTATGTCACTGCGGGTTTCGATGTCCTGTTTCATGTTGTTGTACTGGCGATCATTCGTCGCGTTGTGGCGATCCCAAGCACTGCCAACAAAACCAGCTTTATCGCGTCAAAAACGATATAAACGACGTGCGTATTGGAGAAGGGTTCTGCCGTGCCGGCGATCACCATATCCGTGCGTTCACCAAGCATCGGCAACAGCCAGACGGTCTGGAGAAACAGGATCAGCAATGCCAGACAGAACGTAATATTCCTCGTCCGCGTATTCGGGCGATTTCGAACGAATGCGATGAGCAACAACAAAGCACAGACGATCTCCATCTTGTTGAGCGCGAAGAATACCAACCGCCCGATCCCCAACCCAAGCGGTATAGTGATCCCCGGAGCTTGAAATTTGAGCGGCGCCTCCATAAAGGATATGGCGCCGACCATTCCAAACCAGATAAACGGTATCGCGATCTGTACGATGCGAAAGGTCATATGATCATTCCTGCACGACAAGCAACCATCTTACTCT
>CAZXTS010000371.1:0-2082 GCA_964643745.1 uncultured Chloracidobacterium sp. | reverse complement strand
TCGGATCGGACGGAACAGGTTTCGGCTTTACCAAAACGATGGTCTTTCCATCTTTACCCTTGCCGAGCGAGCCGGCGATAGATGCCTTGAACGACTTCGTCAGGTCAACAACTCCACTGTCGATCTTGGCGATCGTTTCATCAGCGCCTTCGCGGAGCGGCCGTTTGTTGATGAACACACCTAATCTATCAGGCTGTGACTCTTCAACGGGTTCGACCGGCGTCTGCTCAGGTTTCCGTTTATCAGCAACTGTTCCGTCACCGGGTTTGCCGCTCCCGGGCTTCGCACCATTGTCAGCCGTCTCAGTTTCTTCGCCCCAAGGGTCTTTGACCTCTCCTACGATCGGATTCCCCTTGATCGGTTTAGGTGTTCTTTGCGGACGGCTCGCGAGATCATTCCTTGGTGCCGGCGGTGTGTACTGCGGAATATTCGTCGAGAAACCCGGATTTACGTTATCGAAACCTGTCAAAGGATCGGTCTGAAATTGTTCCGGATTCGCCAGTTTGAAATAGCCCGGCGGGTACTCGAACTGTGGCTCGACTCCATCCATCGAAATGAACGTCACTTCATCGCCCGGCTCAAGCTGCGTCCGTTCATAGGCAAGATCGGCAACTTCGCGATCGGTCCCAAATAGCACCGCTCCCACGTACGCCATATCAAGCACCGTACAGACGTTTCCGACGAACGGGCTCTGACAGCCGCGGGCTGTAAGAACATTGGTCTGTGCCAGGACAGTAAAGAAAAGGATGTTCAAAACCGCCGCCGCACCTACTATCTTGTAGATACGAGGATTGAAATCCCAAGTCTTGATCTCGTAATTATTGAACAGTTCAGTTTCGGCCACGACAGGCGCGTCCTCGATCCGATCCGTTGGTTGTTCGTATGATTCCTGCTCGAACATATATATGAACCTATAAATACCGTCTTTCGGTCAATAAAACTGGCCAAACTGCATGCCGTTTTGGTTAGACGCAAGGCATCGCCGATTCGTTGCGATGCAAAACTAAATATTAGCATTTCCTGAGGGCGCTTGGAAGATTAGACTTTGAATCACTAAACATCTAACATCGCCAAATATGCCGCGTCCCCGCAAAGATAATAGACGTGACCGCCGCCGAACTTCGGACGGCCCACGCCGCCATAATGATGAACGCAATTTTAAACGAAAAATTGCGGATAAAAGTTCGTCTTCCTTTGCCGAACCGCGGCAAACGATCGCTCAGCCCAAGGCGGTCGAGCGGCTCCTTTCAGGCATCGGCGTTCCCGAACCGCAGCCCTTCAAACCCGACGATTTTCAGCTCGAAGCTCTAAGCGCGATAGAAACCGACGATGTGCTGGTCACGGCTCCGACAGGCAGCGGCAAGACATGGATCGCCCGCGAAGAGATCAGAAGATTACTCGAACAAGGAAAACGCGCCTGGTACACGACACCGCTCAAAGCCCTGACGAATTCCAAATATGCCGAATTCATTGCCGAATTCGGTGCCGAGCACGTAGGCATTCTGACGGGCGACCGAAAGGAAAATCCCAATGCACCGCTTATCGTCGGCACGACCGAGATCTATCGTAATCAGCTATTTGATGCGCTTCGCGAAGGCGAACAGGTCCGGACCGATCTTGTCATTCTTGATGAGGCCCACTATCTATCGGACGAAGAACGCGGCCACGTTTGGGAAGAGGCGATCATCTTGACGCCGCCCCGGATACGAATGCTGCTGCTTTCGGCGACCGTTGGCCGTGCTGAGGAATTTGCCTCTTGGATCGAAACGGTTCGCGGAACGCGTGTTCACGTTATCAACCGAGCCGGAACTCGGCCGGTCGAACTGCGTGCGGGGTATCTTTCAAGCGGGCAGCAACTGTTCCCTTTATTCGACGAGGCCGGGAAATTCAATCCCGACCTCGATAGATTCTCCCAACGTCGCGACAGCGGTTTCCGGCGGCGGCGGAGTTAAATTCTCAAAGAGCGATCTACTTGGCCAGCACGCTGACCAAGGCATCCATATCGCTTTGCGGTATCCGGATATCAAGCGATATATCGGTTCCATTTCGCGAGATACTGGCGGCATTTATCAGCCGGCCATA
>CAZXTS010000370.1:0-2098 GCA_964643745.1 uncultured Chloracidobacterium sp. | reverse complement strand
TTGTCTGCAAACTTGGAACGCCCAGCGGCGAGGTGCTCACTAGAATAGTCGAGGCCGGCGGAGCAGACGAGGCACGCGTTGCCCTTGAAAATGAAGGGTTTAAGGTCTTTTCTATCTCGAAACCGGGCGGGATCGCCGCCGCGTTGCCATTTATCGGGCAGGCTTCCAAGAGCCGGATCAAGCAAGGCGATTTTCTCCTGTTCAACCAACAGTTGTCGGCACTCCTGCGGGCCGGTATTCCGGTCCTGCAATCGATCGAACTGTTAAAGGCGCGATCGACATCGTCGAGCCTTCGCGACATTCTGGCCGATGTGGAAGAACGGATCAAAAGCGGAAGTTCGCTTTCCGAGGCATTTGAAGCACAGGGCGTTTTTCCTAGGATCTACACAGCATCGATCCTTTCCGGCGAAAAAAGTGGTGCTTTGGACGATGTACTTATCCGATATGTTGACTATTTGCGGCGTTCGGTCGGATTGTCGAGAAAGCTCCGCGGGGCTTTGGCTTATCCGATCTTCCTGATGGTCGCCGCCATTATTATGGTCGCCTTCCTGACGCTTTACATCATTCCGCAGATGTCCACGCTTTTCCGCGGCCTGAGCGCGAACAGGGAATTGCCGACGATCACACTGGCAGTGCTCGCACTTTCGAGTTTTGTTGCGGGAAATGCTATCTGGCTGTTCCCGCTTCTGTTGATCCTAGGTGTTGCCATTTACGTGTGGCTGAGGACCGATTCCGGCCGCCTCACGTTTCACAGATTTTTGCTGAAAGTGCCCATTATCGGGGTATTGATCCGTCAGATGGCGACCGCACAGCTTTCGCGGTCGATGTCCACGCTGCTTTCAGGCGGAATAACCGTGCCGGATTCGTGGGAGGTCGCCTCTCAGGCTCTCAATAACGTTGAACTCCGGCGTCGAAGCCAGACGGTGCTGCCATTGATCCGCGAAGGCCGCGGGTTTACGGATTCTCTGCATCAGGCGGACTGGATACCGGAATTAGGGCTGGATATGATCGGCATCGGCGAGCGTTCGGGCAGCCTTCGGGAGATGCTCGACGAGGTCGCGGGCTTTTATGATGCCGAGGCTGAGGTAAAGCTGGAACAGCTGACAACTTTGCTTGAACCGATAATTCTTGTCGTTATGGCATCGATCATTCTCGTGATCTTGCTGGCGATCTATCTGCCGATAATCGATACCATCTCAAGCGGGCCGATAGGCGGCCGACGCGGCTAAAGATTTTCAAATGAACGAACAAACTGTTACCTCGAATATTTCATCGCCGAAGATCGAACTTTCGGACTTTCTTGAGAACGAACCCCCAGAGGTGGTCGAAGCCAAACAGATGGCAAAGCGTTACCGGCTGCCATATATCGATCTGCTGCCGCCTGACGCAACTTCGCCTATCGATTACGAAGAACTGGCGAAAATACCGGTCGAAATGATGCTTCGGAATCATTTCGTCCCGCTGAAACGCGAGGGCCGCGACCTGCACACGGCGATGGCCGACCCGACCAATCTCGAACGCCTTGATGAGATCGAAAATGCACTGAATGTACGCATCGTGCCATACATCGCCACGCAGGGAGCTATCGATGTCGTACTCAAACGCGGCGATGCGACGCAGCGCGTTTTGCAGGAGGCGGCATCGGGGTTCAAGATCTCGCTTGTAAAGGAAACCGAACAGGGCGAAGAGGTCCTCGATCTCGACCGCCTCGCGTCGGATTCCGACATGTCGCCGATCATCAAATTGGTGGACACGATCGTTTATAACGCAATGGAATCGCGGGCTTCCGATATTCACATCGAAGCCGGTGACCGCGACGTCCGCGTAAAATTTAGGATCGACGGAGCTCTCTATGCAAAGGTCGATCCGATCGACATCGCATATCACCAAACGCTAGTTTCACGTATCAAGGTTATGTCCGAGCTGGACATTGCCGAACGCCGCATTCCGCAGGACGGCCGTTTCCGGGTCCGTTATAAAGGCCGCACCGTTGATTTTCGTGTTTCGATATTGCCATCGGCATACGGCGAGAATTGCGTAATTCGTATCCTCGATAAAGAGCAGATATCCGAAGAATTCAAGAACCTTAGCCTTGAGG
>CAZXTS010000369.1:0-2098 GCA_964643745.1 uncultured Chloracidobacterium sp. | reverse complement strand
CTTATTTACAATACTTTCAAAGAACAAAATTATTGCTTAACGCAACGCTAGTGATTTGAGATCTCAAATTGGGAAAAGCCCACGTATTCTCCAATTCTCCGCGTAAATCCGCACTAACCGCTAAATCCGCGTTCAAAATCCCTCCGAGAATTTTGCCCTTGCCGACCCTCAGGTAGAGGAATTTTCCACAAGATCGATGCGTGTCGAGCCCTTGGACAATGGGACAAATGGGACAAGATCGGACATCAAACGGCGACGCGAACACTGACGCAACCGTTGACATCTGGCCGCGACAGCAAAGACAACCGCAAATGATTGCCGATAAATGGCTTAGCGGATCTCGGGCAAGTGTGTTTCATTTTGGGGTATGTGTTTTTATAAATGAAACACTTTTTCCCCGCAAGTGACTGAAACTGCAGCACTTAACCTGTCTCACTTTTGACAAAAATGAAACAAAAATGAAACAGCCGGAAGCGATCAGCGTGTTTCATTCCGTTCTGAAACAAGATGCCTTCGGTTCTGGTTAAGCCCAATAGTTGCGGTCGAGCGAGCGGTAGTTTATAGCTTCGCTAAGGTGTGCGGGGCCGATGTTCTCGCTGGAATCGAGATCGGCGATAGTTCGGGCTACTTTCAAGATGCGGTCGTGGGCACGGGCGGACAGGCCCTGGCGGGTCATCGCCCTTTCGAGCAAACCTTCGCTTTCGGCATCGAGCGCGCAGTGTTTGCGGATCTGGCCGGGCGACATCGCGGAATTGGAAAAGACGCCTTCGCTGCCGAACCTGTTCAATTGGGTCTCTCGCGCGGCGATAACGCGTTCACGGATATCTGTGGATTTGTCGCCCTGCGGTACGCCGCGGCCGCGGAGTTCGTTAAATTTCACGGCGGGAACATCGATGTGGATATCTATGCGGTCCATCAGCGGGCCAGATATTTTTCCGACATAACGCTGGATCTGCATCGGCGAACATTTGCATTCGCGTGCCGAACCAAAATAGCCGCAAGGACAAGGGTTCATAGAGGCAACCAAAGTAAAATTCGCCGGGAAGGTCAGCGACGAAGCGGCGCGGGAAATGGTCACCTGCTTATCTTCCATCGGCTGACGAAGAACTTCCAAAACGCTGCGGTCGAACTCGGGCAATTCGTCCAAGAACAAAACCCCGAGATGCGCCAGCGAAACCTCACCCGGTTTTGGTATCGATCCGCCACCGATAAGGCCGGCCTGTGAAACGGTGTGGTGCGGCGATTTGAACGGGCGCTCGGTGACCAGGCCCGACTTTCCGGTCAAGCCGGCAACGGAATGGATCTTCGTTATTTCAAGAGCTTCGTCGAATTCGAGCGGCGGCAGGATGGTCGGCAGACGCTTCGCAAGCATCGTCTTCCCCGAACCCGGCGGCCCGATGAACAGAATATTGTGCCCGCCGGCCGACGCCACTTCCAATGCACGCTTAGCGGATTGCTGGCCGCGAACTTCTGAGAAATCGACGCGATAATGCGTGCCGTCGCCATTCAGTTCGTTTGGATCAAGCTGCATCGGCTGGACACGGGTCGGCATACCGGCCATCAGTTCTTCGGCAAGGAGAGCCGCTTCGCGAAGCGTCGCAACGGGATAAACGTTCACACCGCTGACGACCGCCGCCTCTTTAGCATTCTCTTCGGGAATGATCAGATTGCGGACGCCGTTATCACGTGCGGAAAGTGCGATCGAAAGTGCACCACGAACCGGCCGTACGCGGCCGTCAAGCGAGAGTTCACCGACGCTGAGCGTGTCGTCAAGCTGCTCGCCGTTTCCGATGTCGGCATTGGCACCAAGAATTCCAAGTGCGATCGGCAAATCAAAGCTCGCACCTTCTTTGCGAACGTCGGCAGGAGCAAGGTTAACGGTCGCGCGCTGCACGGGAAAAAAATAGCTGCTGTTTGAAATTGCCGCACGTATCCGCTCGCGAGATTCGCGAACCGCCGTGTCCGGCAGGCCGACGATCGTCACAGGCGGTGTTTGTTCATTCTCGGCAGCCGGGCGTAGATTGACCTCGATATCAACAACGAGGGCATCAATACCGTAAACTGCCGCTGATTGGGTTAGGAAGACCATAGGCTTGGA
>CAZXTS010000368.1:0-2103 GCA_964643745.1 uncultured Chloracidobacterium sp. | reverse complement strand
GACCCTGATGACATCTTCGAACTCCAGATGAAGTTCATTCGCGAAAGCGGCATACCTTTGGCGATGGTCGGTCTTCTTACAGCATTGCCGGACACACAACTTTGGCGCCGGCTGGAGAAGGAGGGCCGGCTGCTCGACGTCAGCACAGGAAACAATACGGACTGTACGCTGAACTTTGTCCCGAAAATGAACGAAACACGGCTTGTTGAGGGCTACAAGACCATCCTTCGAAACATCTACAGCCCGAAAGAATACTACCGCCGCGCTCTCGATTGTCTGTCCCGGTTTCACCGGAACCGCATCGAGCCGCGCCAGTCCACGCTTCGCGAAGATCTTGTTGCTCTTGGCAGCATCCTTTTCACACTTGGCATACGTGACCGCTCGCGGCTGGATTTCTGGAACTATTTTTATCAACTTGTTCGTCACCATACACGTGATGTCCCGCACGGCCTAACTCTTGCGGCGATGGGTTATCATTTCCGGCAAGTGACTGAAAAATACTGCGAATAGCCTAGCGGCCGCAGCATTTGCACTCGAAACCAGCCGCATCACGGTCGATCGCTGCGAAGCTTTCGTCGGCCGCTGCTCGGATCGGTTCGCGATCATTCGAATCGAAATATTCGTTTATCGCGTTCACCACTTCGAGCTTTTCAAGATTCGGCAAATTTAGAAATCCGTTGAAAACTATTGTTGAATTGTCTGTCATTTCGTGACAGTATTTCCCAAATCGCTTTGTTGTTCAAGATGATTCGGATTCAAAACTTCTTTCAGCTCTTGATTCTCAGCGCCGCATCATTTGGCGCGATCGCGGTGTCGCCAATCACCGCCGCTGCTCAGATTGACGACATTTGCCGCGAATTCGGCTACATTGCGACGCTTGAAGCTCCGCGATTGACCGCTCCGTTCGTATATGGCCGTATCACCTTCTCAAACGCGGATGCAGGCGCGAAACTGCCCGTCATCTCAATCTCCTATCAGAATCGGGGTGCCACACCCGAACGTATTACCGTCAGCCGTTCAGGCAATTATTGTTTTCGTATTACGGGCGGCTCTGGTGGCACGCTTATCGTTGAGAGCGATGGCATCGAGGTCGCCCGTCGACAAGTGTCATCTTTCGGAGCGGCCCAGCAACGTGAAGATTTTGAGGTTGTAGCTACCGCCGAAAGAGCTTCGGATAGATCAGGCGTCGTGGCTGGTAAATTTTACCGTCCACCAAATGAAAGGACGACGGAACTCTACAGGCAAGCAGCGGTGTTGGAGGAGAAGAAAGATTCACCCGGCGTGATCGCCCTTTTAGAACAGATTTTGCAGTTGGATCCGGAGGATTTTGTTGCGTGGGGCTTATTGGGCAATTTTCAGCTAGATGCTGAAAAATTTGATATCGCAGAGGCTTCGATCAGGAAAGCAATAGGTTTGAGAGAGGACTACACTCCCGCCTGGGTCACCGCCGGTATGATCCGAATTGCGCGAAAACAATATGAGACTGCTGTAGTAGTTCTGAGGCACGCAGTTTCGTTAGAGCCGAATTCTGCTCGGATATATCAGCTTTTGGGTGAGGCTTATCTATTAGGAAAACAGGGAAATCTCGGCGCCGAGGCATTGAATAAGGCAATTGAATTGGATCCGATCAAAATGGCCGAATGTCATCTTCAGCTCGCACATCTTTACCAACTCGCAAAAGCTAACCAAATGGCTGCCGAAGAATACAGAAAATTCCTCAAGAAAGTACCGGATCACCCTGAAAGAGAGAAGTTCGAGAAATTTATAAAAGACAATTTATAGATATGTTCTATTGATCGACTATTCATTTTCCTGCTATTGGTATCTTTACATTATTCTTTTCCGCGAATTCGATAGCTTCATCGTAACCTGCGTCGGCGTGGCGGATGACGCCCATGCCGGGGTCGGTGGTTAGGACGCGTTCGATGCGGCGGGCGGCTTCGGGGGTGCCGTCGGCGACGATGACCTGGCCGGCGTGGAGCGAATATCCGATGCCGACACCGCCGCCGTGATGAAGCGAGACCCACGTGGCACCGCCGGCGACGTTGATCATCGCGTTGAGATAGACCCAGTCGGCGATGGCGTCGCTACCGTCCTTCATCG
>CAZXTS010000367.1:0-2103 GCA_964643745.1 uncultured Chloracidobacterium sp. | reverse complement strand
ACGAACCAGAGCTTCACTCCATATAGCTTTTCGCCATAGACCGCGGCACGCGTCAGGCGTTCGGCAGTTTTCATCCGCTCGCGGGCATGGCGAAGCTGCCCCTGTCGGTGCGTCTCGTATTGATCAAGGTAAAGATAGAGAGCGAGCTTTCCGATCACAGCCGAAACATGAAAGATACGAAACCACCCGCGAATGCCCGTATAACGCCGCTCAATCTCGGATTCTTTTTTTGTAAGAAACCTTTCTTCGGCGATCAGTTGTTCATTCGAGATTAGCTTTGAGACTGGAAGCTGCTCCGTAGAAATCAGTGCACGACTTCCATTATAGTTTTCGGAGACAGGCTTAATAGTCACGTCTTTTGTGACTGTGACCGGCTTATTAATTGGCTCACCCATTACAATAGTCCTGAAACCAAACTTATTTTTCTGGACGCTTCATTTTCTTCCCCAACGCTTTTTCAAATTTAGGATTGAGTTTGTCGCCCAGTTGCTCGGCTTTTATCGCCTTTTCCCAAGCTGTTGCGTAATCACCTTTTCCGTACTGTGCCTGCGCCCAGACTTGATATATTCTGGCCTCATTGGGAGCTACCTGACTAGCTTCCTCCGACAAAACCAATGATCTGTTCAAAAACTGCTCCACATCAGCCTTCCATTTCGGGTCATATTTGTCTCCAAAAATGTAATCAAGGAAGAAGCCAGGTTTTGGTTTCGCGCGATGATTTGCGCGGTAGAGATAATAGAGAGCATAGTCACTTAGAAATCTGCCATGTCCAGACAGCAAAGAGTATGCCTTTTCAAATTGCTTCTCTGCATCCTCGTAGTTGCCGGCATATGCTTGCGCTGCCCCAAAGCCCCAATATATTTCCCCGTTTAACGGATTAAGCAACCAAGCCTGGTTGAATCGTCGAACTGCGGTTCTCCAGTCTCTTTTTGCCATTTCCCGCCAACCCAACTTAACAGCAACCTCTGCAGAGGCTTCCTTTGTCTTGTATGCCTCCAACATAGACTCTATATATTCATCGTGGGCTTTTCGCATTTCCGGAGTCTCGATCCCGCCGTACATAGGGATCACACTAACATCCTGTGCTGCGGCAAGATCAACAAGCAAGAGCACAAGAAGCAGAACGAAAACTGCTTTCTTCATAAAAACCTCTGGCTACCTTTCTAACTCAGGATTTCCTGTGAACACATCCCAAATGTGTCCTTCTGTCTGAAATGGTTCATTTGTGAACACCATAAATGGTTTTCGATGATGTAATACAGCCGAGATTTGTCCGTAAAGCAACTCAGACAGCATTTACTCTATCGGTCGAAAGGCCACCATATATCCTCACGGCAATAGCTCGAAAACCTGGCAATGCTCCGGCTTGAATACGCTGAAATGGCGCCGGTCAACGGTAAGTATCTTTGTGATCTTCAACCGTTCGGCCGTCGCCACAATACAAGCATCTACAAAGTCGATGTTGTTGTCATCGTATTGGCGAAGGATTTCAGCGGAGCGTGCGTAATCTGCGGAGGTAGGAGACTCGAACACAAGTTCTTCGGTTATTGACAGATCTTCAAGAAAACTCGACAGGGCCTGCCCACCGAGATTTCGCTTCACAAAATAGCAGACCTCCGTGATTGCCGGAATCGGCGGAATAATTCGGCCGCTGATAACAGATTTTGCATCGAACACAACCTTGTGGTGGACATCTTTTCCATCAACTAAAGCATAAAGAAAACCCGTATCAAGTAAATAAGATGTCATTTATCAGTTCCAAATCCCTGTGCCGGGTCAAGGTCTTCAGAATATAATATTTCGTGCATGCGCTCAGATGTGTCAGTAACGCCGCTGTTAAACATTCCGGCCATCCGAAACAGCGGGTGTGGCTTTGAAGCCGAGGTAGAATTATTTCCATTTTCCGGAAAACGTTCGTCCCACACTTCTTCTACCAGATCGCCGAGAACCTTATCGACCGACTGGCCGGTACGTTCGGCACGGCGTTTTATCTTTGCTTCCGTTTTTTCTGACACCGTGATCGTGATACTCATAACACCACCTCATAACAAATCTAACATATTCCTTACGCCCTCGTGGCTGAAATAGTTCCTAGCCCGTGTC
>CAZXTS010000366.1:0-2105 GCA_964643745.1 uncultured Chloracidobacterium sp. | reverse complement strand
TGCCGGTTTCAGTGACCGATCAGAACGGTGAACCCGTCACGGGACTCACCGCTGCCGATTTTAGAGTGCTTGAAGGCGGACGTAACCAGGAGATAGAAAGCGTTGGTGGTGCGGATGTGATCCCGCTTGAGATCGCTTTGCTTTTCGACGTTTCGGCAAGCACCGATGCGATGTTCAAGTTTCAGCAAGAAACGGCGGCCAAGTTCTTGCGGGACGTAATGCGAGCCGATGACCGCGCGACGATAATCACGGTCGGAGCAAAGCCGACCATCGTGCGTTCGCGTGATACCGCCGATGCAGCGGCGATCGCGGTCGCCTCCATCACGCCGACAAAAGAGCAGACGGCGTTCTTTGATTCTGTCCGCTTTGCCGCAGAACATCTTCGAAACACTTCGCCCGAAGGTCGACGCCGCGTTATCGTTTTGATCTCTGATGGCGAGGATACGAACAGCGATGGTGTGCTCAGGGCGATCTGGGACGCCGAGCGCAAGATCACCGATAACATCGCCGGGCCGCGTTTAAGAGAAGTGCGTGTAAAGGCTCGCGACGGCGCAAAGGTTCGCGAACAGGGAAAGGTGGTCAAATCATTGCAGGATGCCGACAGCGTTCTTTTTGCGATAAATCCGGCTGGCAGCTCGCTTCAGTTGAACTCGATAAGTCTTTTTGGCCAGCAGAATATGGAACGCTTTGCGAAAGAGACCGGCGGAACTGCATTCCTGCCTAAATTTCAACCCATCGACACGCCGGACTATCTGGCGAATGACCTGAACCGCCGCAGAAATACGGAATTGCTCGAACGCATCTTCAAACAACTTGCGAATGAGCTTCGGGCACAATACCTGATCCAGTACTATTCGGACGGCGAATATCCTGACGGACAGTTCGTAAACGTAAGTGTCCAGCTAACCCAAGCTGCAGGGAAGGTCCGCGCCCGCGACGGCTATTTTGTTAGGAATTAGCTGAGAGCATTATTCGATCTCGAATTTTGCATCGATCACAAATCTGATCCTGATCTGGGCAAAACTTAGGTCGGGGTCGGGTTCCGAGGTTCCACCGCGGACAACCGAAATGTTACTAGAGATCGAGTTGCTGGAAACCCCGTCGAGCGAAATGTTTCCGCGTTGCTCGATCTCTTTCACATGAACCGGTTTGCCTGGCCGTTCGCCAATTGACGCGAGCAGATATTCTGCCTTTTCTTTGGCGGCTTTCATAGCCTGGATCTTTGTCTCGCGGCGAAGCCTTTCCATTTCGGAATGTTCAGTGTCTTCCAATGAAAGACGGCCGATGTTCAGCCTGTCGATCAGTTCGACCAACGGGCCGATCTTTGAAATATCGGTTAGTTTCAAACTGTAATCCTTACGCGAAAGCACGTCCCGCACCTTTTTCTGTGGAAAATAGACCGAGTTTATGTCGTAAACCGTCAATGCCTTTGCGGCGTCTAAACCGATCTTGGATAACTCGCTTCGAAGCAGGGTTTCCTGTTGCTCGATCGTGATCTTATCTTTTTTATCCATTCGCTCGATCACGGTTATTTTGAACGTGAAAGTATCAGGCGTTATCCATTGTTCGGCCGAGCCCGAAACCTCTATCACGCGGCGTTCGGTCACGTTGTTAGTCTGTGCAGATCCCGCCAGAACCCCAATATTCAAGACAAGTATCCCGATAAGAAATAGTTTCATCATTTTCCTCCAGATGCCCTAATAGGCTCAGTTAATGTTAAGGTGAAAAGTTGTAAAGCCTTGCGTATCCCAGATGCGATCGGCAGAACACTGGTTGCATTTCGTGGAAAACATCACACGTTTGTTGTTTCATTATCGTTGAGGCATTAAGAATGACCCATCTGCTAATTAAACGATTTCTTGTTGGAATTGCCCTCACAGCATGTGTCGGTGTGCTGATCGTAAATGCTCAAACTGAGCCACAGGCTACCGCCGAAACGGATGCTGACGAAGAGTTCAGGATCGTTGCCATAAGGAGGGTAACTGTTTGGTTGAACCCTGCTTACCCTGAGTGGTCGAGCCGAACCCTCAAAGAATACGTTGAAATAGAACTCTTCGCTAGCTCTTTGCCGCTCGAAGGAGCTTTACCATTAGTCGTGCGAATTG
>CAZXTS010000365.1:0-2127 GCA_964643745.1 uncultured Chloracidobacterium sp. | reverse complement strand
ATATGGGCCATATTGCCGTTCGTTATAATTTTCGCGATCTTTTATTTTCTTGTGATACTTCCGCAGAAGCGGCAGAAACAGCAATTACAGGAAATGATCTCTAACCTTAAGATAAACGACGAGGTCGTTACGAACGGCGGAGTTATCGGGAAAATAAAGGAGATCAGAGAGAACAGTTTCATTATTCATAGCGCGGAAAAGTCGCTGCTTGAAGTCGGTAAAAGCGCCGTTGTCGGCAAAAAGGCTTAGCTTTACTTTAGAACGTGTTTTAAGGCCGCCCACCGATCCTGTTTCGTTGAACGGGAAATGAATGTTGGTGCGAACGGCGGATCGTAAAAAATGAAGAAGAACAAACTTTGGATCAGGACAGGGTTGATCGTTGTGATCACACTGATCGGCATTTACCTGGTATTCGGCCCGCGGACCACGCCCAGCGGTGCTGATTTCACTTGGGAAGGCATCAAGGCAAATCTTGCCAAGAACATTAATCTCGGCCTTGATCTAAAGGGCGGCTCGCATCTCGTGATGCGCGTCAAAACTGACGATTACCTTAAGACCCTTACTGATAGCAGCGGCCAGGCGGCAATGCTGGCTGCTCAAGACGCTAAGCTTCCCGTGACGGAACACACTGTGACTGCGGCAGACGGGACCTATTCGTTCACGATAAACCTTTCGGACGCTAATCAGGCTCAGGCTGTTATCGATGCTGTAAGGGCAAAGGTAGATCTGGTCGATTGGAACGAATCGAATGACGGTACCTCTGTTACATGGTCGCTACCCTCGACCATGCAGACGGTCATGAAGAACCAGGCTGTCGATCAGGCAATGAAGATCATTGAAAGCCGTGTCGACCAGTTTGGTGTATCAGAACCAACGCTTCAGAAACACGGGTCGGAGGCCTCCGCACAAATTCTTTTGCAGATGCCGGGCCTCGACGACCCTGAGCGTGTCAAAAGAATTCTTAATACCGAATCACGCCTTTCATTGATGAAAGTGCAGGGCGGTCCAAACCCGGCGCCATTCGACCGGTTCCCGACGAAAGAGGCTGCCGTCCAGTCGTTAGGCGGCACAATACCGCCAAACCGGCTCGTGCTTCCTTACACAGAGCGGCAGGCTGCTGCAGACACACCAGAAGGTGAGGCCCCGCCAAGGGAATGGGTGATCGTCGAATACCCGCCGGTGCTTGACGGAAGCGAACTGCGTACCGCAAGTGCTGTTTCCCGCACAGGAAATGAATCGGATTACCAGATCAATTTCGCGTTGAAACCTTCGGGAGCTCAGAAATTTGGTGATTGGACGGGCCGGAATATTAATAATTACATGGGCGTTGTCTTGGGAAATGACGACGTTGATGAAGTGAAGTCTATTGCATTTATCCGGTCGCAGATCTTTGATAGCGGCGAGATCTCAGGCAGCTTTTTGAAGGCAGATGCCGAGGATCTTGCTCTAACGCTTCGTTCGGGCGCTTTGCCGGCAAAGATCGAGTATCTCGAAGAGCGAACGGTCGGCCCGAGCCTTGGTGCCGATTCGATCCGATCGGGTGTTACTGCGTCGCTGGCAGGAATGGTGTTCATCATCATTTTCATGCTGATCTACTACCGAGGTTCCGGTATTAACGCTGTCATTGCGCTTTTGCTGAACTCGCTCCTTACGATCGCCGGTCTGGTGATGCTCAATTCGACGCTGACACTTCCCGGTATCGCCGGATTTATTCTGGGCGTCGGTATGGCCGTTGATGCAAACGTTCTGATATTCGAGCGAATGCGCGAGGAATTGCGAGCTGGGAACGACGTGGCAAAGGCCGTGGTAACCGGCTTTGACAGGGCGTTTATCACGATCATCGATACTAACGTAACGACGATAATATCTTCGCTCATTCTGTATCTATTCGGGTCAGGGCCGATCAGAGGATTTGCGGTCACGCTTATTCTCGCGTTGCTCATCAACCTGTTCACGGCGGTATTTGTTTCGCGAACTATTTTCCTCTGGATATTGGAACGAAATCCGAACCTGAAGAAATTAAGTATTTAAGTCTTTGAATTTTGCCATTGCCGAAAGCTAGCGTAATTGGCGGCCACACGTAACAATGTTTCAGTTTTTTACAGATCTTAAAGTTGATTGGATGGG
>CAZXTS010000364.1:0-2139 GCA_964643745.1 uncultured Chloracidobacterium sp. | reverse complement strand
GCATTCTATTTCCAAGCGGGACGGTTTGAGGCAGGTTAACCTTTAGTTTCTTGGCACGGCTGGTCGCGTCGAAATTGATGAAAAGAGGGATCCAACTATGTACCAAATTCTTAATTTTTCAGCATTACTTAAGCTAAAGTCACTAGTCATAGCATTGGCACTACTGTTCAGCATTCTCTCGGTTTTCGGCTGCGGATCGGTAAACAGCGCGGAAAACGTCCAGGCCCAGACGGCTGACTCAGTTGCACAATCGAACAAAAGTGCAGGATTCGACCACAGTAAATTTGAAGAGCTTCTTAAGATCTACGTTGATGATAATGGGCTCGTTGACTACACGGGTTTTGCTAAAGATTCGGCGGTGCTTGATGCCTATCTCGAAACGATTGCGAATGTCGATCCAAGGTCGATCTTAACGGACGACGAACGGAATGCGTTTTACATAAACGCATATAACGCTTACACGATCAAAGCCGTTTTGAACGATGTGATCGGAAAGACAGACAGTGTAAAAAAGGTTAATGGATTTTGGGATAAGAAAAAGTACCGGATCGCCGGCGAGGAGAAGACTCTCGATTCGATCGAGAAGGTTAGCCGCGACCTCAAAGATCCGCGAATGCATTTTGCGGTTAATTGTGCGTCGCTCGGTTGCCCAAAGCTCCAGAAATTCGCGTTCACCGGTGAAAAACTAAAGGAACAGTTCCAATTTATTACTCAGGATTTTCTAAAAGATCAGGCGCGTGGTTTCAAGATCGATCCGAACAAAAACAAAGTCTGGATATCACGCATTTTCAGTTGGTATGCCGGAGACTTCAGCGGCGACACAAGTAAAGTGGGCTTTGTAAAGGGATTTATCAAAAGCAAGTTCAGCGCATCAGCCGGTTCGACATTTATTCTCGAAAACGGGCCTGAGGACATCGTCAAGTTTATCAATGACAAAAAGCCTGACATTGGTTATTTGGAATACGATTGGACGCTGAATTCGCAGATTCCGCCAGCTAAGAGCAAGTAGCGGCAATATGATGGGAGAACTGTTTACATTCCCCAAGGCCGGAACCTTGAACGGCGATCTGCCTGAACACCAGGTAGATGTGGCGTCGTTGACGGAGCATGAATCGCCGACCGATCGTTGCATGGTTCGGTCAGCACTGCCGGTAACGCTCATTATTCCGGCTCTGAACGAAGAGCGATCGATCGGGTCGGTCTTGATGGCGATCGACAAAGATCTGGTTGACGAAATAATTGTCGTAGATAACGGCAGCAATGACCGCACGGCCTCGATAGCACGGCACTTTGGGGCTCGGGTCATTTTCCAGTCGAAACGCGGATACGGTGCGGCTTGTCTTTCGGGAATTGCAGCGATAAGCCCGAGGTGTGAGATCGTTGCTTTTGTTGATGCCGATTTCAGCGACTTTCCGGAGGATCTGACGGAATTGCTAAGACCAATAACAGACGGAGAGGCGGAAATGGTAATCGGCTCCAGAACGTTGCTTCCCGCCTCCCGTGCTTCACTTACCCCGCAACAGCGATATGGAAACTGGTTGGCCACGTCCCTGGTAAGTGTTTTCTTTCGAAAAAAATTCACTGATCTTGGGCCGTTTAGAGCAATTCGGCGCGACTCCCTTGAACGTTTAGGGATGACCGACAGGGATTATGGTTGGACGATCGAAATGCAGATCAAGGCAGTAAAACAATCGCTTCGCATCGTCGAGGTTCCGGTCCGGTATCGGGTTCGAATTGGGAGGTCAAAAATTAGCGGAACGGTAAAAGGGACAATACTGGCTGGTTCGAAGATCATTTTTACGATCTTGAAATACGCGATCAGGCGGCGATAGCAGCTTCGGTTTGAAATGAGCGAACACGAGGTCGGGACATCGATCGAGCAGCCCGTTCGGGGATCGTCGAACCGGACGACACTAGCTGGAATCACGGTTCTGCTGATCGGTTCGGAGGCGGTTTATCTTTCGCTATTGCAGCTAAACGCGATTAACGGCTGGACCGCGGTTTCGACCTTTTGGCTGCATATGACACTTTTGTTCGGGCTCTATGCAGCGGCGATTTGGCTGCTTCAAAAGTGTTCGAGCAGGTCGCGATCGAAGCTTTGGCTGATTATCTTCGGTGCAGTCCTTTTTCGGGCAACGC
>CAZXTS010000363.1:0-2157 GCA_964643745.1 uncultured Chloracidobacterium sp. | reverse complement strand
GCGGATTATCTTGAATACGAGCGTTTTTATCTCGTCGATTCGATCAAGCCGTTCATCGAAAGTGGTCTGATCCGTGCCTATTCGATCAATTCGGTAAATAAATACAGTCTTCTGAATCGCGAATCGCATCCGGCATGGAAGGTTGAAATGCTCAACCGTTATGACAGCTACATTATGGAAGAGGTTCTGCCGCTGATCAGGAACGAATGCGGCGACGACGCGCGTCCGCTGACCACGGGTGCATCGCTCGGAGCGTTTCTCGCGGCAAACACTTATTTCAAACATTCCGATAACTTACGCGGAACAATCGCGATGAGCGGCAGTTACGACATCTACAACTATCTGGACAAGGGCTTTTATAACGAAAGCGTTTATTTTAATAACCCTTCGATGTATCTGCGAAACCTAAACGACGACTATCATCTACCACGCCTTCGTCAGTCAGATTCTGTCGTTCTTGTGTCAGGTCAGGGCGACTACGAAGCCCCGGACCGCAGCCGTGATCTTTCCGGCATTCTCCACTCGAAAGGAATTCCGCACTTGCTCGAACTCTGGGGACACGACGTAAATCATGATTGGCCCTGGTGGCGCAAGATGCTGCCGTATTACCTCGGCCGATTCTGCGAGAGCTGATCCGTTCCTCAATTTTTTGGAGTCAAATTCCAGTTCCTGCACGCGAGAGCGTTCCGGGCTCGTTCCGCCCCTGTTCCACGGGCGTTCCGGGCCTGTTCCACTCTATAGTGGAACGCGTAAACCATTGCAAAGATAGCGGTTAGCGAATTATTTTTACCAAATTTCCCAATTTTTGCGAAAAAACTTTTTCAGCGGCGTCTCAGATTTCAAAATTAGTCGATTCGCATCCGTACTCTAGTCAATTTTCAAAGATCAAGCCGTGCAACATTGTATTATCTATACAACATTCGGTCAAGGGTTTTTTTGGTTTGGATTGGGTGATCCCGTTTACCTTCGTGATCGAAGAACTGCGGAAAATTAACATTGTCTGTTAGAATTCCGTAGAAGAAAGGTGCCTTTGCGAAATATCAGAATCAGCCTCCCAGGCTTAGTCGCGGATATTACTTGGTATTATGTGACCTCGAATCGGGCCCGTATCTTACAAAATGCGGCATCGAGAACACGACGCCTCGAACGTTGCTCCGCTGATATTTGCCTTGATTCTGGAATGGTGATGGAAAGTTCAGCTTTGAAGGTAAGTTAAAACTCTGGAACCGGTATCGTGTCTTTATTCAACAGCAAGCATCTTGACAAACTGAGCGAGCTTATCAGCTTCTGACGAAGTTAAATCTTCAGGAATATTGGAAACTGTCACTACACGTCCGGGACCGACCGGGAATGACGATTGATAAGTTCCGTGGCGGCTTGATGGTGCCTGCGCGACCACAGTGTCTTCAGTAGGTGTTGATATTATTTCCTTGTTGACGTCACTCTGATTTGTTTTAATTGATTTTCGACGGTTGCCGGTCTTTCGTGTTTTGACTGAAAAATCGGCAGGATTCTCTTTCCATTGCTCGTAAAGCTCAACTGCTCGTTGAACACGCTGACCGTATGCCTTCAACGACCCCGGATTAAAGTCTTTCCTTCGTTTGTTGTTGAAGCGTTTAATGACTGCATCTAAACTGAGGTTGCCGATATTCCCCTGTTCTTCCTCGTCCAATACGCCGAATACGTTGCGGGCCGCAACGGCGAGGGCCTGAGATGTCGCTATGGGCATCATGCCTTTTTTGCCTGCATAAGACAGAAAATCGAGCAAATCGTCCATTGAGTAGCTGTTTGTCATATTCATATTAATACGTTATATTCTCTACTAATGGCAAATATAACGTATTTTATGTTTTATGGCAACTACTAAATATCCACGTGTATTAGATCAAATTGTCCGACGCGATCTAGGAATCTACCCGGTGGTAGCCGTAATGGGCGCCCGTCAAATCGGTAAAAGCACGCTTTGTCAAAAAATAGCGGAAGACGAAGGATTTAAGGCATGCACACTCGATGACGCGGATTATCTTCGAAAGGCTATTGAAATTCCTGAAGTGCTATTAGATGAGATAGGAGAAAAAGCATTTATCGACGAGGCTCAAAGAGCGCCGGGAATATTCTTAGCAATTAAGGCAATAGTGGATCAAGATGGACGGCCTG
>CAZXTS010000362.1:0-2158 GCA_964643745.1 uncultured Chloracidobacterium sp. | reverse complement strand
CTAAACCCGAAGCGATCACAAACATCAACGCTGAGATAAACGATCTAAATATCAAAATACAAAACCTGAACATTAAGATTCGTCGTGAAAACCCAAAACTCGCGGAGCTAACTGAAGGCAATACGGTATCGGCAACCGACATTCAGAAACTACTAGATGATGAGACCGTTTTGCTCAACTACAGACTCGGTGAAAAGCGCAGCTTTCTATGGTTTGTTACAGACGAATCGATCGAAATTTTCGAACTGCCGGGACGCCAAACTATCGAGGCAAAGGCAAGAGGTTTTTACGATTCGGTTGTGGCAAATAACTTCAACCCGCAGGCCACAAAAGATCTCAGCAGAATATTGCTATCGAGTGTTGCAGCAAAAATAGGAAACAAAAGACTCGCTATCGTCGCTGACGGATCTCTGCAATACATACCATTCTCCGCTCTCATAAGCCCAAAATCTGAAGCATCCCCACTGGTCGAAACGAATGAAATTGTGATGCTGCCTTCTGCCTCGGTTTTGGCCCAATTACGAGCTGATCCGAAACCGATGCGAGAAGACAGAAAGACGATCGCAATATTCGCCGATCCGGTTTTTGATCTGCAGGATTCGCGTGTGGCTGTAAATTCGACCCGAAAAGCGAAGGATGAAAACACGTCGATGAATCGCATTTTACGGGATTTTCGTTTTGGTGAAACCTTGCCTAGACTTCTCGCCTCTCGGCAAGAAGCAAGGGGCATTTCGAACCTCATCAACAAAACCAACGCGGACGTTCGAATGGATTTTGAGGCAAATCTCGAAAATGTCGAAAGCTCGAATCTCAAAGACTATAAGATCCTGCATTTCGCGACCCACGGTCTGCTCAATTCTTCGCGACCAGAGATGTCGGGGCTTGTATTTTCTCTTTTTGACAGAAACGGCATCAAGCAGAACGGCTTTTTGGGCTTAAACGACATTTACAATCTCGACCTTTCGAGTGATCTGATCGTCCTGTCTGCCTGCCAGACGGCACTCGGAAAGGAGGTTCGCGGCGAAGGTTTGATCGGAATGTCGAGAGGCTTTTTGTATGCAGGTTCAAAACGGATCGTCGCCAGTCTATGGAAAGTTGACGATTCGGCGACCGCAGAGTTCATGAAGCGCTTTTACACAAATCATCTGCAAAAAGGCATGCCCGCCGCAAAGGCGTTACAACAGGCAAAGAATGAGATGAAAAAGATCCGGCGTTACAGTTCTCCATATTACTGGAGTGCCTTCACACTGCTTGGTGATTGGCAATAGTCCGCCAAAGAGGCGAAACAAGCGACTTCACCAAGGAAGCAGCCCGACCAGTCCGTTCCCCCAAATGTCCAGCAAGCGATCTCGTGCGAAGCCAGCTACCCCATCTATGCCAATCTCGCGAGTGGAAAGGTGGTCAAGAACAAAGAAACCGGTATCAGAAAGGTCGAGTACATCTCAATTGGTTCGCCAAGCAGCATCCTTATTGGTGCCGCCGGGGCACAAGGCCTGACCGAAGGCGACTTTACACTGAAGATTTCGATCAAGCCTCGATAGAAAACTTCAAGATTTTGTCAATGTCGGGTAAGGCCGGTTGATTTGCAGGTCGTAGGGGATTAGTCAGGCATTCTGGATGTATCGTATGTTTATCGTATGGGCTCCGTAGGATGGGGTGTTACTGATTGAACGCGATTCTTCGAAAAGGTCAGTAAATATCGGCTCGTGACGATAGGTGACACTTAGTAAAAGGCCGTCAGTTCGAACTGCAAAACCTTTACTCATCGGTTCGATTCCGATCGCCGCCTCCAATAACGTCAATAAATACAACGAGTTATAGCTTACGATATTCTCATCCGGGTTTTCTATTTTTATACGTTTATCGTAACCTTCTGCACATACGGAACTTAAATTTCCCAATAAAGGCGTAGACTTTTATGTCCGCTGAAGAACATTAAGGAAATTTCTTACGTCAAACTAACTTTCGTCATTCAATTAGGCGCTTTTGATTAAGGAATCGTTTCCAGATCGCACCGCTTCAGCATGCGACAAGGTAAGCGAACACCCCAACAGGCACTCGCCCGTAAACGATTGATCTGACCGGCGAGAATTCTTGCTTCACAGCCCTACCGTCATTGCCCTGTCGATCACTGCCTGCACTTTTCCGGTCTTTAACC
>CAZXTS010000361.1:0-2192 GCA_964643745.1 uncultured Chloracidobacterium sp. | reverse complement strand
TGCTCAATGCTGTGAATCTGACATTCGTGGCATTCTCGCGTTACTACGCAGATGTGACCGGACAGCTTTTTGTTTTCATGGTGATGAGCGTCGCGGCCGCTGAAGCAGCTGTCGGTCTGGGCATTATTATTGCGTTTTTCCGAAACCGACTTTCGGTAGATGTGGACGATGCGAGTATTTTGAAGAATTAGAGAAAATCAGTTCATGCCAACCGTTACGTACAATAAGACCGTTTCCGACAGTAATGTAAAATCGGTGATGCAAAGAATTGCTGATAAGCTTGGCAGAAATATTTCTGTCCATTCCGGTGACCGAACCTTTGTTCCGAAAGGCAGCAGTACGGCTAGCCTACATATACAAAAACGAGCGGCAGATTTTCATATTCACGGTTTGACGGACAAGCAGGGATTCACAAATATAAAAAGCGTATTCAACGATTTATTTGACGCTTCAGAGGCTTATGAATTCATACATCACGGACCTTATACCGCGACCGGAGGCGAGCACCTGCATATTGGCAGATATGGAAACGGCCGTGCCGGATATGTAAAGTTTAAAACTAAAGGCCTTTCACCTGGAACAAAAGGGAATTATTCCGATATAGGTTCGGAAACGAAGCGATTTACAGGTCCGAATAATGCTCCGGTATCAAGCACCTTGGTATCTGGTATTACCGTTGATGCAACAGTACTTTCGCCCTCGATAGGTGTTTTTAAGAGTGTCGGCATTGGCGGTAGTAATATTTACAACGACGTTTTTCTGATACAGACACTTATGAACAAAGCATTGCCGCGACTGAAAAAGGCGGGTAGGCAGTTTGAACACTTTAACCCGTTGCGTGAGGATGGCGATTGCGGACAGTTCACTAAGAATGCGATTACGATCTTTCAGCGCGATGTTCTTGGAATGGCCGAGCCTGATGGCCGAATCGACCCTGGCGGGAAAACTATTCGATCTTTGTACGTAGCCGCATACGGCTCAGTAGAGACGATTGTCCCAGTGGTTGGCCGAGTCGCAACTTTGGCGAACGGTAACTCAAACGGAACTGTCAGTTGGAATGGAGTTTTGGCTTGGGGAAGCCACCCTAAAGTTGGCTCGTCTTTTCGTGACAAAGCCGTTCAGGTTTGCCGTGATCTGCGAATCAAGAATCCCAGTTGGCTTATGACAGTGATGGCCTTTGAAACTGACAGATCTTTTTCACCCGCGAAGAAAAATTATGCGGGAAGTTCAGGCACGGGACTAATTCAGTTTATGAAGAAAACGATCGACGGTCGCAACGAGGGAGGAAAATTTTATCCGGGAATCGGCCAGAAATTAGGTATAACACATGCTGATCTGGCCGACATGTCGGCGGTCCGGCAGTTGGATGTAGTAAAAGCCTATTTCGAACAATTCGGTTCCAAAACCTCAAGTGCGGCCGATGTTCACGATCTATACTTTCTCGTTTTGTTACCCTCTGCATTTGGAAAAGCTGATGATGCGACAATGTTTAGGAGCGGAACTGTCAGCTATCGCGATAACAAAGGTTTGGACACTAATGATGACGGAAAAATAACTGTTGAGGAAACTGCCCGAAAGATCAGGGCAATGCTCAGAGAAGGTTTAGATAAGCATCCTTATCATTACGAAAGGCGCTAACTTATGGCAATGCTATACAACTCCTATTGGCTCATTTGTGTCCTGACAGTTTCATTTTTGGGCTGCGAAAATTCGACGCGCGATGTGCCCGCCGCTAAGTCTTCGTCCGAGTATGCTTCACAAACCAACAGCCAAAATATTGGTGGGCCGAATATCACCGGAACACCTAATAGCCAGGTCGATTTGCGTCACTTGCGTAAATGGGCAGGAAAATATCCTATCAATACAGACGATACAAAATTTAGCAATTTTTTTGAAACTGCTGAAGTAAAAGCGATTCTGATGCCGATCTTGAAAGAACAAGGCTTTAAAGATCTATTACTGCATTTCAGCGGGACTGATCTGATCAAGGAAAGAGATGGATTTCTCGTAATGCTTGGAACCTCAGATCGAAAACAGGACTTAAGTTACAGTCTGGTCGCGCTTAATCCCGACACCGGCGAAACCCATGTCTTTTTTTTGGATAAGTGGCAAAGGCTTAAAGGTTTCTCGAATACGAACGGCGACGGCAACCTAACCCCGCTTATAAAACAAGAGATTCTCGTACATGCAAA
>CAZXTS010000360.1:0-2195 GCA_964643745.1 uncultured Chloracidobacterium sp. | reverse complement strand
AATCGGTATTTCGAACTTGTTCCAAAGGAAAACCCCGGCGGACCGGGGCTTTCGAAGTCAAATAGAATTCAAACTAACGGCTTACCGGTTTGCCTTCCACGTCGAGGATGACTATCTCGCCGAGGTTCAGTTCTCGGATGCCGGCCTCGATCTTTGAAAGATCGCCGACGAGCAGCAGCGAAGTTCCCGGGACTGCCGCGTATTTGGCGGCGATCGAGTTAACTTTCGCAAGCTGCAGACGCGTAAGCTGATCGGGTTCGGCCTGAAGCGTTGACATCGGCAGGCCCGCGACCCAGAGATCTGCGATCTGTTGGCCTATACGCTGATATGCTTCGAACTGCTGTGCATAACCGCGAATACGCGTTTGTCGTGCCTTTGCGAATTCGTCTGCGGTGATCGGCTTTTCACCGGCTATCCCGCGCAGTTCCTTCATGAATTCGACGACCGATTCCTTTGTCTTGTCCGTCTGCACGCCGCCGTTCGCGATCCACGCACCGGCGGTCGAAAAATGCTGCGGGAAGGCGAACACACCATAGGAATAGCCTTTGTCCTCACGCAGATTCAGATTCAAACGCGTTCCAAAACCGCCGCCGTAAACCGCATTGGCAAGCGAGAGCGCGTAATAGTCCTGCGACTTGCGTTCGGGTGCGGTCAGAATGTGCGAGACGATCGTCTGAGCCGATCCGGGCCTATCAACAAGATAAACTTTGCCGGTCGGCATCGGCCGTTTCGCCGCGATATTCACCGCCGGTGCGGCTCCGCCCGACCACGAACCGAAATGCTTGCGAGCTGCCGCAACCGCTTGATCGAGCGTCACATCGCCGACGAAGACCATCGCGGTCGAACCCGGTTTCCAGCGTTCCTGATGAAAGCGAACTAGGTCGTCGCGGGTTATCGCCGAAACGGTTCCGGGCAAACCGCCCGCAGGCCGTCCGTAAGGATGGTCCGCACCGTAAGCGATCATCGCCCCGACGCGGTTCGCGACCGAATTCGGATTATTCGCCGCCTGTTTCAGTCCGTCGAGCGAAAGCTGTTTTTCTTTTTCAAATTCGTCCGCCGGGAACGACGGGTTCATCGCAACGTCCGACATTATCGCCATCGCCGGATCGAGATCGCGTGATAGAACTTCGGTTCCGAGCGTTGCATATTCGCGGCTCGCACCGCCGGTCAGGTTCGTCCCGAGATCGCCGAGAGCTTCGTCGATCTGCAATGCCTGTTTCGTCTTCGTGCCGCGGCGGAGCATCCGAGCGGTCATCGAGGCGACTCCTTCTTTACCGGCTGAGTCGGATACGGTTCCGGCACGCGTCGCCATTCCGACCAAAACTTTCGGCAGCTCAGGTTTTTCGACGACAAAAACTTCGATGCCGTTATCAAGCTTTGCGGTTTTCACTTCCGGAGCGTTGAACGGGCGGTCGCCTCCGAGCGCAGGGATCTGCGATCTATCGACCGCAACCTCAGACGCGCGGCTCGATTGCTCAGGCCGAAAGCGTACAAGAACTCTTTTGTTCGTGTTCAAATATTCCGCAACGGCACGCTGCAGACTTTCGCGCGTGACGGCGCGGTGGCGGGCGACGTCCTCGTCAAATTTTCCGGCATCGCCCAAGAAAGTATTATATTGATTAAGCCTGTCAGACTTTCCGCCGAAACCGCCGATGCTCTCAAGCCCGGAAACAAAGCCGTATTCCCAACGCGTTTTGGCGCGTGCGAGTTCCGCTTCGGTCGGGCCTTCTTTCGCGAGCTTTGCGATCTCGTCAAACACGGCCTTTTCGACATCTTCCAGCTTTACGCCGGGCCTTGCCGTGGCCCACATCATAAATGCGCCGGCCAGCGGCTGCCCGCTCTGGAATGCCGCGACGTTCGACGCAAGCTGTTTTTCATATACCAACGCCCGTTGAAGACGCGACGAAAGCCCGGTCGTCAGAATAGTTGCCGCGAGAGTTAATTCAGCATCGCCGGGCTGAAAATATCCGGGCGAATGGAAGCCGAAATATGTTCTTTCCTGCGGGACGCGGTCGCGGGCTTCGATAAATTTCTCTGCCTGAACGTGAACGCGCGTCTGAACGGGACGATCAAGTGCAGGGCCGGGCGGAATGGTTCCGAAATATTTTTCGATAAGGCGTTTTGCTTCGGCGATGTCGAAATCTCCGGCGATGGTCAGCGAAAGATTATTGGGCGTGTAATACATACGGAAGAAA
>CAZXTS010000359.1:147-2196 GCA_964643745.1 uncultured Chloracidobacterium sp. | reverse complement strand
ATCTGCGGCACAGACCTTCACATATACAACTGGGACGCTTGGGCGCAGGAAACTATCAAAGTCCCGACGACCATTGGACATGAATTCGTCGGTGAACTGGTTGATGTCGGTTCGAATGTCGTTGATTTCTCGGTCGGAGACATCGTCAGCGTCGAGGGCCATCTTGTTTGCGGCAGATGCCGGCATTGCATGGCCGGTCGGCGTGCGTTGTGTGCAAACACGACCGGCGTCGGCGTGAACACCAACGGCGGATTCGCCGAGTTCATCGCCGTCCCATACACCAACATTTGGAAGCACAAGCCCGACATCGATCTCGACGTAGCCGCGATCTTCGATCCGTTCGGCAACGCCGTCCACACCGCGCTCGAATTCGAAGTATTCGGCGAAGACGTGCTCATCACCGGGGCAGGCCCTATCGGCATAATGGCCGCGGCGGTTGCGAAACACGCCGGAGCCCGCAATATCGTGATCACAGACGTTAATCCGTTCCGGCTCGAACTCGCCGAGAAAATGGGCGATGTTACCAGGGCCGTCGATGTCAGCAAAGAGTCCATCGAAGACGTGCGAAAAGGACTCGGGATAAACGAAGGCTTCGATGTCGGGATGGAGATGTCCGGCGTGCCCGCGGCGTTCAAAGACATGCTCGCCAATATGTTCCACGGCGGAAACATCGCCTTCCTCGGCATCCCGGCCGAGCAGTTTGCCATCGACTGGAAGACCGTCATCTTCAACATGATCACCATCAAAGGCATCTACGGCCGCCAGATGTACGAGACCTGGTACCAAATGTCGAACCTCCTCGAAACCGGCCTCGATATATCGCCCGTCATCACGCATCGTTATTCATATAAGGATTTCGAACAAGCCTTCGCCGCGATCAAAGAAGGAAACTGCGGAAAGGTCGTGTTGGATTTCGAGGAAATTTGATTGAAAGGAATGTAGCCATTAGGCTACACTAAGTATGGTTGAGATCCGGCAAACAGACGTTTTTTCGAAATGGCTTAGGAATCTCCGCGACATACAGGCCCGTGCGAGAGTTCAGGCGAGGATCGATCGACTGGAATCGGGAAATCCGGGAGACGTTAAACCGGTTGGCAATGGAGTGTCGGAAATGCGTATTCATTATGGTCCGGGCTATCGGGTCTATTTCACCGAACGCGGAAGCGAACTGATCATTCTCCTTGCCGGCGGAGATAAAACGTCTCAAACAACCGATATTGTTAAAGCGATCGCACTTTCCAAGGAATTAGATGATGGCGAATATTAAAACAACTAAATACGACGTGGCCGAATACCTGAACACGCCCGAGGAAATGGCAGCGTATCTCGAGGCTTGTCTCGAAGAAGCAAATGGGGACGCAGCCTTTGTTGCAAAAGCCCTCGGAAATATCGCACGAGCCAAAGGAATGACCGAAGTTGCACGCGACGCAGGAGTTTCCCGCGAAAGTCTCTACAAGGCCCTTTCCGGTGAACGTACGCCGAGTTTTGACACTATCCTGAAAGTCATCCACGCCCTCGGCCTTGAACTCCACGCCCTTCCGCGTACCTCTTAGCATAAGGATTCAAAGGAAACTGCGGCAAGGTCGTGCTGGATTTCGAGGAGATGTAGCGCGAGATACGCCCGTACGAACGAGCGGCCATTTTGGCGTATAATGCTTATGGAGTAACGTTATGACAACAAATACGGCAGAGTTAATGGACGTTGTTGATTCGCTTCCGATCGATATGAAGTTAAAGTTGATCGACCATCTTCTTGAAAGCATTTCTCCGACAACAAAAGAGATCGACGAAGCCTGGAAAGAAGAGGTTGAAAGAAGGATCGACGAGGTCGAACGCGGGGAAGTTAAGCTGATCCCGGGTGAAGAGGTATTCGCTAGAATGCGGGAAAGGTACGGGAAATGTCGTTCTCCTTTCACCCGGAAGCCGAAAGTGAGTTCGTCGCTGCTCAGGACTTTTACGACGATCGGGAATTCGGTTTAGGCGAAGAGTTTCTTGACGAAGTCCGCGAAACCATCCGCCGAATCATCGAGTTTCCAGACTCTTGGCTCC
>CAZXTS010000359.1:0-137 GCA_964643745.1 uncultured Chloracidobacterium sp. | reverse complement strand
GATCGCATTATAGAGTAACCAAACTCTTGGCCGCTCTATTCGCATCGCACCCGCCGATGCCTCTGCAACCGCTTTCCGTACTCAGTAATTTACCGTGTCTCCGAGGGTGAGGTCACGATCTACGCCGTCGCTCATCA
>CAZXTS010000358.1:0-2213 GCA_964643745.1 uncultured Chloracidobacterium sp. | reverse complement strand
CCGCATGGCAAGGGCACGATGATCTATGACCGCATCTCCGATGACAATATCCCGCTGCAAAAATATCTGTTGTGGTCCGAGCGGATGCACGGCAGCGACGCGGAAGATTCGGTGCGGCACGTAAGCGATCTGCACGAGGCTTTGTCCGATCATCAGGTGATACATATTTCGTTTTCCGGCGGCTGCGAGCCGATGGCGACCTTGACCGAATTGCTGAAAAGCGAACTCGCGGACACGGTAACGCTGCTCCCGACGATATATCCGCAACTGGATTTTACGCTCATAGATATCTTGCCGCCCGATGCATCGAAAGGAACCGGCGTAGAAAAGCTTGCGATCCTGAACGGCCTCACGCCGGAGAACGTGATGGTGATCGGTGATAATTTTAACGATCTTGAGATGCTCGAGTTCGCCGGAACGCCGGTCGTGATGGGAAACGCAGACCCTAGTTTGCTTGAACGCGATGGATTTTATACAACATTAAGTAACGACGAAAGCGGCGTTGCAGCAGCAATAGAACGATTTATATTAAACGGAGATAAAACATAAGTGGCTAATAGAACAGCAGTTATCGAAACAAGCAAAGGTACGATCAGATTTGAATTGTTGGAGCAGGACGCTCCGAAAACAACGGAGAATTTCAGGCTTTTGGCGGAAAGGAATTATTATGACGGTGTGATCTTTCATCGTGTGATCCCCAATTTTATGATCCAGGGCGGCGATCCGCTCGGCGAAGGTTATGGCGGTGAATCGGCGTGGGGCGGAAAGTTTGACGACGAGATCGACCGCAGTTCGGATCTTTATGCAGGTTCGTACGAAAAGGGCACGGTCGCAATGGCGAATTCGGGCCCTAACACGAACGGCTCGCAGTTTTTCATTATGCACATAGATTATGCATTGCCGCCGAGCTATACGAAGTTTGGCCGCGTGCTCGAAGGGCATGAGGTAGTTGACGCAATTGCCTCGGTCGAACGCAATCCGAGCGATAAGCCGCTGGAGCCGGTCGTAATGAACCGGGTCTATATCGAAGAGTCTGCAAGCTAATGCGTGCGGTCGCCCAGCGAGTTTCAAAGGCAAGCGTTTCGGTCGGCGGCAAGGTCATTGGTTCGATCGGAAACGGATTGCTGGTCTTGCTGGGCGTTCGTTCGACCGATGATCGCGAAGATGCGGTCTATTTGGCCGAAAAGATCCTGAACCTAAGGATATTTGAAGACGCGGACGGCAAAATGAATCTTTCGCTTTTGGACAGCAAGGGCGGCCTGTTGGTCGTTTCGCAGTTTACGCTTTACGGCGATGTCAGCCGAGGCCGCCGGCCTTCGTTCATCGAAGCGGCTCCGCCTGAACGGGCAAATACTTTATACGAATTTTTCGTCGCGGAATGCCGCAAACAGGTTGGAAAAGTTGCGACCGGGCAATTTCAGGCAATGATGGATGTCGAGCTCGTAAACAGCGGCCCGGTTACCATCCTGGTGGATAGCGAAAAGCAATTTTGAAAAAGAAAGTTATGAAAAGATCTATAGTTCTATTTTTACTTTGCGTGGCTGGACTCGCGGCTGCATGCGGCGGTTCGGGCACATCGAATTCGAATTCTCAGCCAAATGTAACAACTGGCGTCACGCCGATCGCCGATAACGAAATTGCCGTGATCGAAATGGAGAATGCAGCGGCTTACGGGACGATCAAGATGGAGCTTTATTCGAACATCGCTCCGAAGGCCGTGGCGAGATTTAAGGAGCTTGCGAACGGAGGCGTCTATAACGGCGTGACGTTTCACCGAACAAATCAGACAGTGATCCAGTCGGGTGATCCGCTTTCGAAAGATGACGATCCGACAAATGATGGAACCGGAAATTCGGACAAGCCAAATGTGCCAGCCGAGTTTTCCGACGTGCCATACGACATCGGCATCGTCGGTGCTGCACGGAAAGGAAATGACAAGAATTCGGCAAACTCGCAGTGGTTTATAATGCTAAAGCGAGAACCGCAGTTTGATAAAAATTACACTGTGTTTGGCCGCGTGATCGAGGGGATGAACAATGCGAGAACGATCGCTGGTGCACCAAAAGAAGGCGAGCGGCCGATCGAGCCGATCCGTATAAAGACCATCAGATTCGAGCCGAAAAACTAGTTGGTTTATGATATTCTATCCACGGTTTTTGCTCGCGTAGCTCAGTGGATAGAGCGCTTCCCTCCGGAGGAAGAAGTCGCAGGTT
>CAZXTS010000357.1:0-2218 GCA_964643745.1 uncultured Chloracidobacterium sp. | reverse complement strand
GTCCAGGCGATCGGCGTGAAATTCCAAATGGCGACCATCGATAGGATCGAGACGAGCATCCCGACGACGACGCCAGTCTGATTTGCCCGCTTCGTCAAAACGCCGAGCAGAAACGCACCGAGCATCGGCCCATAGATGAGCGACGCGATGGCGAGCCCGACCGTCAGCACCGAGCCGATATCCTGCGACAGAAACGCAATGCCGATCAGCGCCACGCCCCAGACGGCGGTCAGCCACCGCGAAAGCTTCAGCAGCTTTTCTTCGCTGGCGTTGGGGTCGATGAGCGGTTTGTAAAAATCAAGTATGCTGCTTGAGGCAA
This sequence comes from uncultured Chloracidobacterium sp., assembly GCA_964643745.1. GTDB lineage: Bacteria > Acidobacteriota > Blastocatellia > Pyrinomonadales > Pyrinomonadaceae > OLB17. The sequence continues at coordinate 1,899 of CAZXTS010000357.1, read as the reverse complement.
GCGAGTTCAAAGAGCTTGATAGCGTTGACATCGCGGCGGCGGTCAAAGCGGCGATCATCAAGCCGGCGATGCCGGTCGGCAGGTGCTCGACGATGAACTTCGGGAACACCTCGTCATTTTTCGCGAGCGGCGTGGACATCGGAAAATGTTGGTAAAAAACGTAAAGCAGAACGCCGACGAAAAGAAGCAATGCAAATTGGAAAAGAATGACGAATCCGCTGGTGATGATCGCCTTTTTTGCATCGCCCTCGGTCTTGCAGGCGAGGAGTCGCTGAACAAGCATCTGGTCCGTGCCATGCGAGGCGGTCGTAAGGAACATTCCGCCGATCAGCCCGGCCCAAAATGTGAACGGAACCGTAAAGTCAAAGGCGAAAGAAAAAACCTGAAACTTGTTTGCTGCCGAGGCAACGTTATGGATCTCTCCCCATCCGCCGGGGATGCTGTTCCAGATGACGATAGCGGCTACGACGGCTCCGGTGACGTAGATAACGAGTTGGATAAGGTCGGTCCAGAGCACGGCAACGAGGCCGCCTTGATAGGTATAGATCAGCGTAAGGATGCCGACTATCAGGATCGAGACGACGGTCAAATACGGAAAATCGGGGAATGAGACCGCAATGACCGCAGCGATCACGATCGACGCGGCAAAGGTGCGAACCCCATCGCCGATCGCGCGAACGAAAAGAAAAAGAGAGGCTGCGAAATTCTTGGCAGAAGGCCCGAACCGGTTTTCAAGCAGCTTATACGCGGTCTGCAATTCGCCCTTAAAGTAAGCCGGGATAAACAGAAAGCTGATGATAAAGCGGGCGACGATATAGCCGAGAACGATCTGAAGAAATGTGAAATTGCCGCCCTGCTCGGGCAAGGCATAGATCGCATATGCGGTCGCCGGAATGCCGATCAGTGTCAGCGTGCTCGTCTCGGTCGCAACGATCGACGCACAGATAACCAGCCAATGGGTATTCTTGTTGCCGACGAAGTAATCGGTCGCGGACTTCTGCGTCTTGCGAAACATCACGCCAAACGCCGTAATGCCGATCAGATAAACAAAGATGATGACAAGGTCGAGTGTCTGCATTTGGTTTTATCGCCGTGCGTAATACATCCCTATATTTGTTAGCCTGCCGATGTGGCCGCCATCAAGCAAGGGAAATTCTTCAGCGGCAAGGCGTGTGATATCACTTTCTGATATCTCGCCGCGTTCTTCCTTTTCGGCCAATTCGTAAATTCTGCTCTCCGTCTCTTTAGCGTAACGCTCTGCCTCGGTGATGTCATCTTCCGTCAGGCCAGGAAATCGTGCCTTCATCCGATCCACGATCGGCTTGCGAAAATTCTCACCCCATTCGGTCGCGAGCTCAAGAGCCGTGTTCAAGATCTCTCTCGCGTATTCCTTCGTGAAAATAGTGTAGAACGCGGTCTGACTTATTCACCAAGCCGTTCTTTTATTCGTTCGGAACGCTCACGAAGTTTTTCGTTTGATGGCTTCAAATGCGTCATCAAGTTTCCCTTGACATAACCGAGCCGGATCATCGCAACGGTCGAGATCATATTTAGCACAAGCTTTTGGGCGGTGCCGGATTTCATTCGGGTCGAGCCGGTTATCGCTTCGGGGCCGACGACCGGAACTATAGCTACATCAACTGACTTCGTTATTGCAGAATCAGGAACACACGCGATGCTCGCGGTGAAACATCCAATTGATCTAGCATATTCGACCGCTCCGATCGTATACGGAGTGCGGCCCGAAGCGGCAAGACCGATCACCGCATCTTTCTCTGTCACGCCTCGTGCCTTCAGATCTTCGGCTCCGGCGGCTTTATTGTCTTCGCTTGCCTCGCTTGCTTTATATAATGCGTCGTAACCGCCCGCAATAATTCCTTGGACCAGATCGTACGAAAC
>CAZXTS010000356.1:0-2242 GCA_964643745.1 uncultured Chloracidobacterium sp. | reverse complement strand
AAGGCGTGTGTTCCGGCGATGAAGAAACGCGAATCGGGTGCGATCGTTTTGGTTTCATCAACGGCCGGCCAACGAGGCGAAGCGAATTATTCAAATTACGCCGCTTCGAAAGGCGGTCAGATCAGTTTTACAAAAGCACTCGCATCAGAACTTTGTCCAAAGATTCGTGTTAACTGTGTCGCTCCGGGCTGGATCGAAACGGCGATGGTGCGGCCGGTGTTCGAAGACAAGGAATATCACCAAAGCGTTTTGAAAACGATCCCTCTGAACCGCGTGGCCACGACCGACGACGTCGCACTTTCGATCTGTTTCCTGCTTTCGCCGTGGGCACGCCACATCACCGGTGAGATCATGAACGTGAACGGCGGGGCTGTGCTCTGCGGGTGAGAATTTTTACCGCGGATAATGCAGAAAGACGCAGATTTTCTCAACCTTTGGAAAAACCCCCGTCTCGATCTGCGTTTATCGGCGTTAATTTGCGGTTAAATTATTTCCTTGTTTTGCCAACCCCCACTTTTTGCCATAGATTTACAAGTAATCGTGATTGGTGAGCTTTCTCCAACAGTAATGAAATTTGGCGGAACGTCGGTGGGTGACGTTGCGGCCTTTGCGCGCGTGTTTCACATTCTTTCGACGCAAACTGAAAAGCGCCCGGTCGTTGTCGTTTCGGCAATGACAAAATTTACTGATGCTCTGCTGGCCGCTTTTGAGATGGCGAAGAAGGGCGATTTTGCTGCCGCTATCGAATCGCTCGAGCCGCATTTTGAAAGGCACACGCAGGTTTCCAATCACTTCATTCCCGAAGGAACTCCGAACGCTTTCAGCGGCGAGCTCGAATATGCGCGAGGCGAGCTTTCCGATCTGCTGATGCGCGCCGCACGACGTTCGCTGCCGCTTTCGATGCTGAAGGATGCGATCGTTTCGTATGGCGAACAGCTTTCGTCGCGATTGCTTGCCGAGGTGTTGAAAGCGAAAGGCGTGAACGCCAGACAGGTCGATTCGCGGCGGCTGATCGTGACCGACGACGAATTCGGTGCCGCACAGCCAATAATGGACGAGACGATAGATCTCGTTCGGCTTGAATTGCAGCCGGCGATCGAAGCCGGCGAAGTTCCGGTGATGGGCGGTTTTATCGCGGGAAATCGTGCGGGGGAAACTACGACGCTGGGCCGCGGCGGTTCGGATTATTCGGCGGCGATAGTTGCAGCGTCTCTCGGTGCCGCGGAATTGCAGATCTGGACCGACGTGACCGGCGTGATGACGTGTGATCCTCGGATATGCAGTAACGCTCAAACTATTCCTGTCCTTTCTTACGAGGAGGCTGCAGAGCTCGCATATTTCGGTGCCAAGGTTCTGCATCCGAAAACAATAAAACCGGCGGTCGATAATAACATTCCCGTCCGCGTTTGCAACACGTTTCAGCCCAATGAGATCGGGACGATGGTCTTGGCCGCATCCGGCGAAACGACGAACAAGATCAAATCCATCGCAAGCAAAAAGAGCATCACGATCCTGCGGATCAATTCGGCGCGGATGCTCGGTGCATATGGTTTTATGAGCGCGGTCTTTCAGGTATTCGACCGCCACCGGACGGTGATCGACGTGATCTCGACATCGGAAGTTTCGGTCGCATTGACGCTGGATAATTCGGAGAACATCGACAAGGTCGTCGAAGACCTGCGGCGGCTCGGTGATGTTGAGGTCGAAACCGGTTACGCTGTGATATGCGTCGTCGGCGAAGGCCTGCGAGCTTCGACGGGACTTGCGTCAAAGATATTTTCGACCATTGAAGACGTAAATGTTGCGCTTGTTTCGCATGGCGCGTCGGCGGTGAACCTGACGTTCGTAGTTAAGGAAGACGTCGTTGCGGATGTGATCAAAAAATTGCATCAGGAATTTTTCTAATGTTTTTGCCACAGAGGACACCGAGGTTTTGAGAAATTGCCTCAGCAACTCTGTGGTCTCTGTGGCTGATCTTCATGAATTTATTCGAATTAACAACTTCTTTAATGTCCGTACCTTCGACTTCCGGCGAAGAGGAGGCGGTCGGGTTTTGGCTGCGTGATCATTTGACGTCGCTCGGGTGGAAGGTTGAGTTGCAGCCGGTCGGAACGCGGACGCCCTCGTCCGCATCTCCCGTTCAAAACAACGTCATCGCGACGCTGAACGATACGCCGCGGGTTTGGCTGTCCACGCACATGGACACGGTTCCGCCGTTCATTCCGCCGACCGAAGATGACGA
>CAZXTS010000355.1:0-2243 GCA_964643745.1 uncultured Chloracidobacterium sp. | reverse complement strand
TTTACAGATATGCCGCCATTTTTGCCGCCGTCAACTTCGACGCGGCCGGTGGATGTTAATTTTAATTCGCGGAGTTCGCTAAAGCCGACGCGGTTCTTGTAAGACGAATAATTGTTTTCGCAGAAACCGGTCTTTTTGTATGCAGAAATGCCTGTTCGATCGATCTTCTCCTGAGCGAAGGCATCGCCGGGAAGTGTGATAAAAATTGCGAAGAACGCAAGCGAAAAGAAAGCGAGATAAAGCCGATTTTTCATAGAAATTAGTAAACCTCCGATGGTTATTTGGAAAAAGTAATTTGACTTTCAATATCCAAACACCGCCGGCCGCACTTCTAAGACAAGAAATGAACACGGTTCACCAACTAATTTCTACAAAATATTCGCCTGATCCGCGTCGTTCGTCGTGGATCTCGATGATAGCCGTGAAACCGTTTGCAGACGAAGGCTGCTGCACAACGCTAACACGGGTACTGCGGCCGTCGATCTTGGCAACTCGTACCGTCACGTCCGCTGCTGGCACGGGAGCCGTAAAACTATGACCGCCGTCAGCGAGAGTTTGCCCCTCGACAACTCGCTGCTCAAGCGAGAGGCCGCGAACGACAAGTTGGACCTTGTTATCCACAAGCCCGTTCCAATATGCCTTGCCAGATCTTGAAGATTCCTGGGCCTGGCTCGGGACGGCTGCGGCAAATATCAACATCGATCCGAGAAAAACTACATTTTTAAGTTTGTACATATTCAGCCTTTTGTTAAGTGTATAGTCACATTCACGCGTGTGCCTCCGTCGAGATCACGAGGCCTTCACTTGCTATTCTCCATTTAAGGATCTCAGCCCCATCTTCCGCACCGAGAGTCGACTCTACCTCACCACGACGTCCATCTTCACAATAAAATGCGATACATCCGCCGCCGCCGGCACCACAGATCTTTGCGGCGATGGCCCCATTTGCAAGTGCGGTTTCGATAAGATGATCCATATGGGGCGTGGCAATGTTTGGCGAAAGCCGCTTGCGTTCAGGCTGAGCCGCCCGCAGAATTTCGCCGAGACCATCCCAATCGCCTGCAAGAACAGCCTCACGAACCGCAAGCGAAGAATCGCGTATTCCTTCAAAGACCTCGAACAATTCGTTATCGCCGTCAATATGCCGCTTCGTCAGTTCCCAATTATTCGTTCCGGAATTTCGCGGCTCGCCTGTGTAGCAAACTGCTATTCGGCTCTCGAGCGTTTCGGTGTCGATATCCAATGCTTCACGGTGCATTCCGTCCGGACGAAAATGAATGCACGAAACGCCTCCGTATTGAGCCGAATAATAATCCTGAAAGCCCGTCGGAACTTTGATAACCTGGCATTCGACATTGGCAGCGATCGGGATAAATCGATCTTCTGAATAGCGATTACCTACCAAGGCATTCAAAGCACCGATACAAGCAATGTTCAGCGTCGAAGAACCCGCCAGGCCAGCGCCCGCCGGAGCTTCGGATTCGGTGACCATATTAAAGCCCGTTTCCGGCCTGAAAAAATAGACCAGTTTGGCGAGTAATTCCAATCGCGGTTCATTCTTTAGCGAGCCGATGTCGTCGAGCGTCAATTCAAATTGCTCGCCGCGATCGATCGAACTGATAGAAATAACGCGATCGGGCCGCGTTTCGATCCGGCAGCGAGCCATTAGATCGATGGCAAAATTAACGGTTGCCGCACCCTCGTGAAAAAGAAAAAGGGGCGGAATGTCTATGGTGCCGCCGGCGAGATCTACTCGGGTTGGCGCGGATGCTTCGATGATCACAAAATCACGGTCCTTATCTAAATTCTAAAGCTCAGGATTTATACGGGTGTCGCCGATATGATAACGCAGAATTCGCGGAAACTCACAAATCAAAAGATCACTTTTTGGCAGCATTGGCCTGCGTGTTCGGTTCCTTCTTTTCATCCTCGTCGTCGTCTCGCTCGCGTGTAAGGTGCAGCCGTTCGGTCAGGTCGTGCAGTTTTTCCTGTGCGATGTCTTCGACGGCATGAAGGGTCTCCTCGATCTTGTTCAACGTCTCAGGGTCCGCCTCTTCTACTTTCTCCGAAAGCCAGAATCGTTCGACTGCATAAACTACGATCACCGCAAACAAGATCAGGAAGAAAAGCGCAATACCGATCTGCTGAAAATCACCGATTATCGAAGTTATCGCTCCACTGAAGAAATAACCGGTCCCGGCCAGGACAAGTACCCAAAGAGCGCAACTGATCGCGTCGAGAAT
>CAZXTS010000354.1:0-2263 GCA_964643745.1 uncultured Chloracidobacterium sp. | reverse complement strand
TTCCAAAGTCTTCGACTACCCCTTCGTTTTTTCTAATGCTTAATCCGGGTTTATCCAATTCTTGTGAACGAATCGGACAGATCAGTGTCAACGATCACATCGTCTATCCCATCATTGTCTTTATCTTCCGAATAGAGCAGTTTGATCAAAGGCGGCGCGATCAGCGTCGTTGCTACCGCCATAAAGAGCACAGCCGCAAAAAATCGTTCCGTTATTACGGCAAGGCTAAGCCCAATCTGTGCAACGACTATGCCGACCTCACCACGCGGTATCATTCCGACTCCGACCTGAGCCATCTCTCGCCCGGACATTCCCCACGCACCTATTCCGCAGCCGACGAATTTTGTGACGACCGCGGCTATGGTGATAACCGCCGCAAGCATAAGGAAGTTCCAGTCCTGAAAAACGGCAAGATTTAGCTGCATTCCTATGTTCACCAAAAAGAATGGCACCAAAAATTCGGTTACGCCGGACGAGAGTTGGTGCATTCGGTGATTGTCTTCCGTTGCTTCGGCCATTGCCATTCCGGCGAGAAACGCACCGATGATCGCCGCAACCCCGACATAGATCGATGCGACGGAAAGCCCCAGACAAAGTATCAAACCAATATTAAAGAACGGCTTGCTGAGCTTTAGCTTCCCAACTGTTGGAGCAATTTTGTTCATTACTCGGGAGCCGACGGTCGCCACCAGGACCACGAACACGATCGCGAGGGCCGCGGTCTTGCCGAGCTCCAGATAGTTTACGGTGCCGGTGCTTAGTGCTGATACGACCGAAAGAATGATCAGGCCAAGGATGTCGTCAATAACTGCTGCGCCGAGAATTATCTTTGCCGTCTCCTTATCAAGCAGGCCCATCGAACCGAGAACACGGGCCGTGATGCCGACTGACGTGGCGACCAACGCAGCACCGATGAACATCGCCTCAATGAACGAGCCGTCCCACGCCGTAGCAATGAAATATCCGGCAATGAACGGCAAGATCACGCCTAGCGTTCCGACCATCAGGGCCCTTTTCCCGACTCGGTAAACGCTTTGCGGCTTCGTTTCAAGCCCTACCATGAAAAGCAGAAAAATGACGCCGATCTCCGCAATAATGCCGATAAGCTCGGACGGCTGGACCCAGCCCAAAACGCTGGGCCCGATGATGACGCCGGCAAGGATCTCGCCGACAACTGCGGGCTGCTTCAATCGCTCGAATAATTCCGCCATTATCTTGGCGGCAGCTATCATTACGAACAATGCAAGGATGATTTCCGCATGCTCAACTGCGGCGGCGATGACAACTGGCATATACCAAACGACACTGTCTAATATCTATGGACGGACTATATTAACAATGGCGCTTTCGGGAAGCCAATTTCAAGACGCCTCAGATGCAGAAAGAAACTTGATTTTTTCAGCACGGCAATTATAATCAAGTCCTTGTGGCTGGGTAGCTCAGCTGGTTAGAGCGCGGGATTCATAACCCCGAGGTCGGGAGTTCAAGTCTCCCCCCCGCCACCATATTTTTAGGCCATCGGAGACATTTGTCCGATGGCTTTTCTATTTCCTGTCCAAAAGCTGCGGTCCGATCTATCTCGTACTAATTGCGGCCCCTTTGAAAACCCAAAATTCATCAATAGAAGAAAAATAGGGTCGGGTCTTCATAGTAAATTGACGGCCTGGCCCGTTTTAGTCGATACTTCGCGAATGGGTTGGTTCTCGCCAAAATGTCCGTTAGATGAGGAAACGCGTCTCTGGATCGACCACGCCTTTGGCTGGTTGATCGAAGAGCTCAGCTTGGAAACTTTGCAAAGCGTCGAGGTCGTGGAGCCTACGGAAGCGTATTTCCCGGATCCGTACAATGGTTCGCGATCGGCGGTCAAGCGAATGTCTGAACGCGTCTGTGAATATATGGACGTTGATTCGAAATCCATTCGAATTGTTTTCTTCGATGGCGACGATGAATCACGATTCCATCCTTTAGCAGCTGGCGGCGAACGCAAGGAGCATGCATTAGGTTCATATCAGCGAGGTCGCGACGGAAAGCACACGATAAATCTTGATATGACGCAGGCCTCTAAGCCCGAAATGATGGTCGCAACGATCGCTCATGAACTCGGACACGTGATCCTTTTGGGCGAGGGGAGGTTGGACGAGGATTATCAGGATCACGAACCTATGACGGATCTCGTCACGGTCTTTTATGGGCTCGGTATATTTAACGCAAACTCTAGTTTCTACTTCGAGCAGTGGACGAATTCCCAGTTTCAAGGCTGGCG
>CAZXTS010000353.1:0-2287 GCA_964643745.1 uncultured Chloracidobacterium sp. | reverse complement strand
CCGCGACGTCCATTCCTTTGGTAACTTTTCCGAAGGCCGCAAACGAACCGTCGAGATGCGGTGCATCGCTTACCAGGATAAAGAAATTCGTTGTTGCGGTGTTCGGTTCTTCGCCGCGTGCCATTGAAAGAATGCCGCGTTCATGGAGTACTTTGTTCGGTTCGTCTGGCAGCTTGCGATTTCCACGCGTACCTAGTTCGAAATTTACGCCGCCTTCGCGCGTCCAGAAGTTCCCGCCCTGTATCACAAAGTTCGGCACCACACGGCTGAACGTGGTCGTGTCCAAATATCCCAAAGAAACGATATTTAGAAAGCTGCGAACAGATTCGGGGGCGTGCTCAGGAAAAAGCTCGATCTCGATGATTCCCGCTTCCGTATCAAGCGAAACACATTTCGACGCCATCGTCTTTACGTCAACACCATCAAACGGTTCGGCCTTTGCGACTTTTTCAGCAGGCCGCGCGTTTGCCTTTGGCGGTTCAGTGACGACCGGGGTCGCGGTCGGCTGTTGGGAAAATGTGCTTCCCGCAAAACACGCAAAAAACAAGAAAATAAGAATTGATCTTGCCCTCATTGTTCTTTGATTTTCTGCTAAACGGATTCGCGTGTAAAGGAAACAATTACCAATCTGCGGCCAACAGGTTATTTCAAACGCGGGGTATGGGGCATAAAGAGTGGCGAGAAGGAAGCCCGAGACGCTTCTCAGGAGCGACGAATTGAATGTGAGGGAATTTGTCCGCGGTAGAGTTGAGCGGTCGAGCTCACAACGACAATTCGATCATATTTTGACTTAGTGGACAGTGCCTAGTCTCGGGCCTTTCGCCAGCCTTTCGCCGATTGACGGAGTTGTTTCTTGCGCCGGATTCGTTCGTGCTCAAGTTCTAAAGGCGATGGAGTGGGATTGGCTAATTCTTCCTTCCACTTGGTTAGCGCTGCTTGAAAGTTGATTAGTTCACCACTAACTAAACCTTCCCCAGATTCCAGAAGTTTCCGGCCCTGACAGTACTTATTGTTATCGTCGAATGCATAAATAGGGGAGGTTTCTATTATACGGAATGTCTCCGGATCGGCGCCGTTAACAATTCGTGACATGTAGTAAACGTGTTCCTTATCCTTTGCATACGGATATGTGTGTTTGTTCCATTCAACAGAGATGTTTTCGAAAGATTCGTGATCAGCTTCAAGTATCTGCCGTTCAGAAAAAAAGATTCCCCGGGAGGTCTTGTAATAGCGTGCACCCATATCTTCAAAAAATTCGTCTTTGAGTACACCAATGATCTCTATTGCTCCATCGTTGGGAGATCTAACGCCCGATCGGTATCGAATCGCTCGAATTCGATATAAAAAGTTCTTGTCTTGCGCTGCACACTCTGTACGATTAAGGCTGGTTATTTGGAAGGTTGCTGGGTCAGCAATATCGACCTTAGCATTTATATCGGCTTGATGATATTCAATCTCGTCACCGGTTTCGATTAGATGTGACGTAGCTTGCTTAGTGGAGTAGTAATAAATGCCTGTCTTATCACGGACATATCCAGCTCCAAGGGGTTCGAATGTATCCGTGTCAAAATTTTCCAGAATTTCACTTTTGCCCGTTGCTCGAACCTGAACTCGCAAACCCCACCGGACAGATTCCTTGTCGAGATAGAACGACTCACCGTCAACCTGTCCGATTCTAGGGGCATTAACTTTTCTAAACGTTGCCACATCCACATTAAGTCGAACTCCATTCGCATAAATGTGCTGTCCATCTTTTGCGTAAATCCTATCAATGGTCTTAAACGTAAAAGGATTAGCCCACCAGACGATCCTCAAAGTCGGAATGTCAGGAAAAATCTTGATGAAGCCGCCACCGGTATCTATATAGTCCTTGTAATAGATGACGAGAAGACCGCGATAGTAAATGCCGTGAATATGAAAGAATGGAAAGACAGAAACCAAAACAAAAAGTAGGATTATAAGCGTCCAGTAGAGCATTGTTTTCCTGTTACCTATTAATTTAGGACATTGCGTGCCTGCAAAACATTTGCCACTGCATTTATCGCTTTATCTGCAATTGCCGTTATGTGTCCCATTTTGCGGCCGGGGCGGGGTTCGGATTTGCCGTAGAGGTGAAGTTGAACGTCCGGTATGGCAAGGGCAGCCGCCCAGTCCGGTTCGCCATTGGCCCAAACATCGCCGAGAAGATTTGCCATTGCGGCAGGCCGGTTAAGTTCGGTAGAACCGAGCGGCAGGCCGCAAACGGCACGTACCTGTTGTTCGAATTGCGAGGTGACACATGGTCCGA
>CAZXTS010000352.1:0-2290 GCA_964643745.1 uncultured Chloracidobacterium sp. | reverse complement strand
ATGTCTTATTCATCAAGGGCGTTCGCGGCGGCACGCGTCCGCTGGATGCGAGCCTCATCGGCTTTATCGAACCGCTACTGAATCCGGCTTGGGTTTTTCTATTTGTCGGCGAACGGCCGTCGCAATGGGCTATTCTTGGTGCGTTCATCGTTATCACAGCGATATTTGTACACACGCTACGGATCGATCATAGACGTGTGGTCGAACCGCCGCTTGAGCCTGGTTAGCGGAAATCGTGTGAGATGACTTCGGTGTCGATGTTCAGCACCGGCTTGAAATGTATAGCTTTAAGCATTCCACGGTCTTCAAAAATACCGCGAATTATCAGGTAATCGTTTTGATTGATAACCGCTCTGTATTTTTCGAAAACATCGGGCATTACGACAAAATTGGACTGGCCGGTCTCGTCCTCAAGCGTGATGAAAACAACGTTCTTAGCGGTCATCGGCCGCTGACGAACGATAACCGCACCGGCGACCGAGGCGATGTCTCCGGTCGCGAGTTCCCTGCTCTGCATAGCGGATAGAACGCCGCAGCTGCTAAGTTCATCACGGAGAAATGCCATCGGATGCTTGCCGATAGAAATACCTGTTTTGCGAAGATCGGCATCGATCAGCTCAATGCCTTTTAGCTTTTTCAGGAATGGAGCTTTCTTCTTTTTAGCATTGTCGCTCGGCGATTCATCAAACAGATCGCCCGTCGGCTGCAACGCAAGTTCGGAATGCCAGAGAGCTTCGCGGCGATGAACAGTGCCTTCGAAATTCAAAGCACCGGCGATGCCCAGAGCCCGGACCTCGCGTTTGTTTATCGCAGGAACACGCCGGATCACGTCTTCGACGCTTATATATTCGCCGTTCTTCCTACGTTGCTCTATTATCGCTTCGCCTATTTCCTGCCGAAGCCCGCGAACGTATTTTAGCCCGAGACGAACACACTGCTCACCATCATCATCCTCTACGGTAAAAATATATTGCGACCTGTTAATATCCAACGGCCTAAAATGCAGCCCGTGACGCTGTGCGTCTTTTACCAGCGTGGCGGCGGAGTAGAAACCGAGCGGGTAATTATTGAACATCGCTACCATAAAACACGCCCGATGATGGATGATAAAATACGCCGAAGCATAAGCAAGCAAAGCAAAACTGTACGCGTGCGATTCGGGAAAACCATAATTCGCAAAAGCCTTTACATAATCGACAATGCGTTCCTGCACATCGGTAGGAATACCGTTCCTGGTCATGCCGTCGCGAAGATTCTTGCCGATCTTTTCCATCTTGCGATCAGGCCGTTTAAAGCCCATAGCACGCCGCAGTTCCTCGGCCTCGCTGCCGGTAAAATCAGCGATGTCCATCGCGATCTTTAATAGCTGTTCCTGAAAAAGCGGCACGCCGAGCGTGCGTTCGAGCGTCGGTTTAAGCCGTTCATGAATGTAATCGATCGGCTCCAAGCCTTGCCTGCGATTGATATATGCATTGAGCATGTTCCCGACGACCGGCCCGGGGCGGATTATCGCGACCTGAACAACGATGTCGTAAAACTTCTGCGGTTTTGATTTGGGCAAGAACGCTATTTGCGCGCGGCTTTCGACCTGAAACATTCCGACCGTGTCACCTTTTTGCAGAGCTTCGTAAACCTTCGGATCGTCGCTCGGCACCTTGTAGAGATCAATGTCCTCGCCGTCGTGCTCGCGGATCAGCTCGATCGAATCACGCAATACGGCCATCATTCCGAGCCCAAGCAGATCGACCTTTACGATCTTTAGACGTTCGCAATCGTCCTTGTCCCATTGAATTATCGTACGGTTTTCCATCGATGCCGGCTCCAGCGGAACGATGCCGTCGAGCCGGTCGAGCGAAATGACCATTCCGCCCGAATGCTGACCGAGATGGCGCGGATAATCTAAAATGCGTCCGTACATTTCAACGAATTTCTGCAAACGTATGCTGCTCGCCGTATCGACGCCTTCTTCTTTTAACCTCGCTTTTAGTTCGTCACCTTGAAACGTCTCGTAATGCGAGACAAGCTTAGATAACCTATCTAACGTGTCGGGCTCGAATCCGAACACCTTACCGACCTCACGCACGGCAGATTTTCCGCGATAACAGATCACGTTCGCCGTCATTCCCGAACCGCGTCGCCCATAGATCTCATATACGTGCTGAATGACCTTTTCGCGGTCGTCGCCGGATGGAAGATCGATATCGATGTCCGGATACTGCTCGTATTTTTCCGAAAGAAAGCGTTCGAACAAAAGCTTGTGTTCGATCGGATCAACGGCTGTGATGCCAAG
>CAZXTS010000351.1:0-2291 GCA_964643745.1 uncultured Chloracidobacterium sp. | reverse complement strand
TAACTGCACCTGCTACAAGATTCATTGTCACCTCGCGAATTTAAATTTGAAAAATGGAACCTATCGCTGTTTACGACGGAACTTCGGCAACTGTTTCGACTTTTTGCTGATTCGTTACGTTTTCGTAACCTTCGGCACGAATACACGCCGCAAAATGTCCGGGCTTAAGCTCTCGTAATTCCGGTTCTATGCGTGCACAGTCCTCGATCGCGATCGGGCAGCGCGTGCGAAAACGGCAGCCTGAAGGCGGATCGATCGGTGTCGGCACATCGCCTTTGAGCACGATGCGTTCGCGTTTTACTTTTGGATCAGGAACCGGGATCGCGGAAAGCAGCGCCTGTGTATATGGATGGAGCGGCGTTCTGTAAAGCTCGACCGAATCGGCGATCTCAACGATCTTACCAAGATACATAACCGCAACTCGGTTTGAAATATGTTCAACGACCGCCAAGCCGTGTGAGATAAATAGATATGTCAGCCCAAATTCCTGCTGTAGATCTTGTAAAAGATTTACCACCTGCGCTTGAACCGAAACATCGAGTGCCGAAACTGGTTCATCGCAAATTATCAGCTTCGGATTGAGTGCGAGGGCACGTGCGATGCCGATGCGTTGCCTTTGCCCGCCCGAAAATTCATGCGCGTAGCGATCCATGTATTTCGGATCAAGCCCGACCTTTGAAAGCAGATCTGCAACACGGTCTTTTTGCTCGGTCTTGTTTCCAATACCGTGAATTTTCAACGGCTCGGAAACTATCGAACGAATCGAAAGACGTGGATTCAGGCTCGAATACGGATCCTGAAAAATGATCTGCATTTCCCGTCGCAGAAGCTGCATTTCACGGTTTGGCAATCCGACAATGTTCTTGCCTTCGAAAAAAACATCACCGCTCGTAGGTTCGTGCAGCCGCAGCAAACATCGCCCTACCGTAGACTTTCCGCAACCCGATTCACCAACAAGCCCAAGCGTTTCACCCGAAACAATATCGAACGAAACACCATCAACCGCCCGAACAACATCATCGCTGTTCTCGACCGGAAAGTGCTTTACGAGGTCTATAACCTCAAGAAGGCTCGCCTTCTTTTCTGTTGCGGCTGTTTGCATCAAAACTACGCTGCCATCGTTTGTACTCGATTCGGATCGTGAAGTACGCATCGCACTTTTATATCACCCGAAAGATCATAAAGCGGAATCGACTCCTTCGAACATCGTTCCACTCTAAACTCGCACCGCGGTTCGAAGTGGCAGCCCGGCGGCAGGTCGGTCGGGCTCGGCACGGTTCCGTCGATCGTCTGTAGACGAAGATCGCGAGCGATGTTCGCCGCGGTCAGTTTTGGAACAGACCGCAGCAAGCCTTGTGTGTAAGGATGCTTGGGCTTTTCAAACAATTCATCAACGCCTGATTCCTCAACGATCTTTCCGGTGTACATCACACAAACGCGGTCGGCGACATCGGCAACTACGCCGAGGTCGTGCGTTATCAGCAGCACCGCAAGCTTTCGCGTTTTACGCAACCCATCAAGCAATTCAAGTATCTGCGCCTGGATGGTCACGTCCAAAGCCGTCGTCGGTTCGTCAGCGATCAGCAATTCCGGGTCGCATGCAAGCGCCATCGCGATCATCACACGCTGCCGCATTCCGCCCGAAAGCTGATGCGGGTAATCATCCAAACGACGCTCCGGCGAAGGTATCGAGACCTCGCGCATTGCTTCGATCGTCGCCTCTCTTGCGGCCTTTTTATCAAGCTTTCGGTGCAGCCGCAAAGCCTCGGCGATCTGTTCGCCGACCTTATAAACGGGGTTCAAAGACGTCATCGGATCCTGAAAGATCATTGCGATGTCGTTCCCGCGTATCTGCCGCAGACGGTCTTCGCTGGCCGTCGTGAGCTCCTCACCTTTGAACTTGATCGAACCGCCCGCGATCTTTCCCGGCGGATATATCAACCGCATTATCGACAGCGCCGTTATCGATTTTCCGCACCCCGATTCCCCGACAAGCGCCAACAACTCGCCCTCACCAATGTGAAAGCTCACATCATTCACCGCCCGCACGAGCCCCGCCCGCGTCGGAAAATGCGTCTCTAAATTTTCTACTTCAAGTAAGCTGCCCATTCGAAGATCCAATTCTATCTTCCGAGATTAACCGAGATCGCGCAATATGCCCCTGCAAAAACACGATCACCGAATGCGGACATATCACCTGCTAATCACACCGGACATATGATGTGCTAAATACAAAAATGAGGATGTCCGCTTGACCTACTTTCCAAACCGATGCTATCTTTTCCGCTATA
>CAZXTS010000350.1:0-2293 GCA_964643745.1 uncultured Chloracidobacterium sp. | reverse complement strand
TTTCGATTACGATCGCTTGCCGTTCGACCTCTGCCGCCGAACCATCGACCGCGACGAGCAAGATCGCTTCGGCTTCGCGTGACAAACCGAACGCAAAATTCTCTTCAACTGCAGCGACACAGAATTTATCGATAACTTCCATCGCCATCGGAAGAATGCCGTGCGGTGTGAACTTCGTGAGCACTTTACAGGCTGCTTCCATCGACGTGAAATTTGCGCGGACCGTAGAGGTCGCTTCGGGCATCGGGAGGAGTTTTAATGTTGCTTCCGTGATGATCCCGAGCATTCCTTCGCTGCCGCACATCAAGCCGGTCAGATCGAAGCCGACCACATTCTTGACCGTTTTCCCGCCCGTGCGAATGATCTCGCCAGTCGCGGTCACGACCTCCAGTCCGAGCACGTGATGCTTGGTCACGCCATATTTCGGCGTTCGCATTCCGCCTGCATTTTCGGCGATGTTTCCGCCGATAAATGAATCTTTATAACTTGCAGGATCAGGCGCGAACATCAGGCCGTGTTCGGCAACGGCTTGCTGGACTTCGAACGTGGTCAAGCCCGGCTGGCAGGTGATATAAAGATCGTCTGCGTTTATTTCGATGATCTTTTTCATTCGGTCGGTGCCGATCACGATGCCGCCATCGACCGGAACGGCGCCGCCCGTATAACCGACACCGCCGCCGCGGGCCGTTACCGGAAAAACGAACTCGTTCGCGAGTCTTAAGATCTCGACCATCTCGGCGGTCGATTCGGGAAACACGACTGCCTCCGGCGGGAATTTTTCTTTTACGGCATCGGCTCCGTATGGCTCGACGCGTTCAGGCTCGACGATGACATTGTTCTCGCCAACGATCGTCTTGAGCCGCTCAACAACTTCAGGCTTCGAGGCATTGGTCGTTTTCCGTCCGGTTGAATTGAAATGAATTGATTCGAACATCTGTCAACTAAAAATCACCTTGCAGGCCGAACGTTTCGTAGCGCGGTTGGCCGTTAGTGCTTTGAAGAATAAAAAAGACGCGTTGGCCGTCGATGGCTCGGGTTACGGCGGGGTCGGTTCGTCCGTCGCCGTCGTAATCTCCGAGTTTTACGACGTCACTCGAAAGTCCCCATTGCATTGCTTGGAGTTCGCCATCTGAACTGCGGCGGATAAAGAAATTGCGTTGGCCGCTGATGTTTCTGATGACAAGCAGATCGGCTTTTGCATCCCCGTCAAAATCGCTGCGGCCCGTGAAGAATGCATCGGAGCTCAGGCCCCATTGGATCACGTTGACCGAACCGTCTGAGCTGTTCCTGATCCACCAATATCGGAGGCCGCCCTCGCTGCGGGCAATTGCCAGATCAGCTTTACCGTCGCCGTCAAAGTCGTTCGGGGCGGGAACGTCACCGCTTAGGCCAAAAAAATCGTATCGGATCGTGCCGGTCGAACTTTCGATGATGTACCAGGTGCCGGCGCGGAAAACGGCGATATCGAACTTTCCGTCGCCGTCGTAATCACCGGCGGCGAAGAAATCACCAAGCGAAGAACTGCCCCATTGCGTCGTTTCAAGAACGTTTGTTGAACTCGGTAGTATGCGCCAAAAGACCTCTGCGGCATAGCGGGCGGTGGAAAAGTCCGATCGCCCGTCGCCATCCCAATCGACAGTCAGCGATACCGAATCGCCGGATTGGCCTAGCGGTTGTTCGATGAAACCGCCGTCTGAGCTTCGCAATGCGAAAAACGTATTTACAGAATTTCGATAGACCTGAAGATCGGTCCGGCCGTCGCCGTCGTAATCGTTGTAAGTCCCGTTAGCCAGTTTCAGTTGTCCGCGTATCTCACCGGTTGAAAAGGTCGGTGACGAGATCTGAAAATACCAGCGGTTTGAGCGAACCTCGCCGCCGACATCACCGGTGCTTGAAATTGCCATTGCGAATCCACCGCTTGTTCCGGTGAGCGGCGAAGTCATTATCGGTGCGGAGTTTTCACCGACCGGCGTGTTGCGGTGAATCGAAAACGAACTTTCCTGAGCAACACCGGAGTAGTTACATTCAAGCGAAAACCCGGTCGCTTGCTCATTCAAGGTTGCAGTGCAAAAACCGTTCGCGGTCGACGCGCTGACCGGAACCGTCTGCAGTCCTGAAAGCGACGCAACGTAGCGTTGCTGTGAGTGTCCTGAAGCAACAAAGAAAAATAATACGACAGCCGGAAACAGCCCGGTCAGAAGCCTCATAAGATCTCCCTTTACACCTTGAGATTATTAACTAGATTACTTCATCCAAACGGTCGTCCCATTTTTGTTCGACCGGTTCGCCTAGT
>CAZXTS010000349.1:0-2297 GCA_964643745.1 uncultured Chloracidobacterium sp. | reverse complement strand
TAAGCAGGCCAACATCAGTGTAAAGCCGCGAGGTGAACGGATTATAATTGCCCGTTGCAATGTGTACGTATCGGTTCAGTTTGTCGCGCTCACGGCGGACGACAAGCAGCACCTTAGAGTGTGTCTTCAGCGAATGTATCCCATAGACCACATGAACGCCTTCGTTCTCAAGACGCCGTGCCCATTCGATATTGTTCTCTTCGTCGAAACGGGCCTTTAGCTCGACCACGGCCGTCACCTGTTTTCCCAATTGACTTGCCCTGATCAAAGATCGAACGATGGGCGAATCTTTCCCCGTTCTATAAAGGCAGATCTTTATCGCCTGAACATCTTTGTCCTCAGCGGCTTCGGCAATAAAATCCGTAACCACGGAATATGAGGTATATGGGTGATGAAGCAAGATGTCGCGCTTTTTCAGGACATCAAAGACGCTCTTCTTGTCGTGAAGTGCCGCCGGATGAACGTAATGTATCGGCTTTTCCTTAAGCCGAGGCCGATCAAGCGAATAAAGCTGCATAAGATCGGAAATATCGATAAAGCCATCGATCTTATAAACGTCCAGATCGGTAAGCCCGATGCCGTCAGTCAATACCTTTAGCATCTTGTCGGGCATGTCCGCAGACACCTCAAGCCGAACCGGGAAACGCCTTCGCCGCAACAACAATTCGCGTTCGAGCGTTCGCATAAGGTCGCCCGCCTCGTCCTCGCGGAGTTCGATATCGGCATCGCGCGTAACGCGAAACAAAAAGCCTTCGCCCGTTTTCATGTGCGGGAAAAGATGATGGGCATTCGCAGCGATCACTTCTTCGAGCAAGGTAAACCGGCCTTTCTTTTCGCTGATCGGTATCAGCCTCGGAACCGTTGGCGGCAGTTTTATTCGTGTGAACCGCCGCTGTCTGAAAAGGTGTTTCAGGTTCTTTTGTGTTTGCTGGCGGTCAGGTTCAATGAAAAGCCCCAGGTTCAAACTGAGGTTCGAAATGTACGGAAACGGATGGCTCGAATCGACCGACTGCGGTGTCAATATCGGAAAAAGGTTATCGAGAAAATATTTATCGAGCTTTTTCTTTTCCTTGATCGGAAGGTCTCTATAAGATTCGATGGCGATGCCGGCCTTTGCAAGTTCGGGCAACACCGTTTGCCCCAAATATGCCGTCTGCTTTTTAAGCATCGGACGCAACCGCTTACCGATCTCACGCAATTGTTCGGTCGCTGTCAATCCATCAGGCGAATATTCGCTGACTGCTTCTTCGATCTGTTCCTTTATGCCCGAAACGCGGATCATAAAGAATTCATCGAGATTTGTCGCAAAGATCGAAAGGAATTTAAGCCGCTCGAGCACCGGCAGCCCGTCGTCCATCGCCTCGTCCAGAACGCGTCGGTTGAACTCGAGCCAACTCAGTTCCCGGTTGAACAGACGTGCATCGTCTTCGACCACATCCGGTTCGGGTTCCGGGGCTGCAACTTTTTTTGGCGTACGTTTCAAAGGCAAAGATTGGGGTTGATCCATAGCGGCTGATTAGAGTATATCGAACCGCGACGATCTCCGATGTTAAATTAAAGTTACAGGAATGTTACGTCGTCGGAGCTTTCATAGCAAATTTTTCGAAATGGACCTATGGAATGATCTTGACGGGTACGCCTTTCGAGATCACAGCGAAAAGCTCCTCGATGTCAGCATTTTCAAGTGCGATACAACCTTCCGTCCAATCGGACGCAGCTCCGCCGCCATGGATAAATATCTCGCCGCCGAGCGCCGTTTTCTGTGGAGGCATTTCGCCTTTTGCGATCGCTTGATCGATCAGTTCCTTTTCATTCTTGTCGATCAATCCGGCGGCAATGCCGCGTTGGGCATTGTCGGTACTCGGGTAACTGAGCCCGAGGCTTAAGTGAAATTTGCTCTCAGGATTCTTCCCGAAAACGTAAAATTCGCCTTCTGGCGTTTTGCCGTCGCCTTCCCGTTCCTTGTCGCCGTTCGGCGCATTGCCGAGTACGATACGGTAGGTTTTGATCAACTTTTCGCCGTCGTAAAGTTCAAGCTTTCGCTGGGATTTAACGACAACGATACGCGGCGAAGCGATCTCCGGCACAGGTTCTACTTTGTTCATACTAAACAACTTATCCGCACCAAAAATGTAGACCAGAGCGACGATCAACAAGATCAGCCCCAGAATAATAATCGGCCGTTTTGGAATGTTGGTGCTTTCTTTCATTTCAGGTTTGCAACCGCCGCGGCCCTTTCTTCCATTAGTTTTGCTTCATTGAGACGGCCGTTCTTTCGCCAGAATTCAGCCAATTTA
>CAZXTS010000348.1:0-2306 GCA_964643745.1 uncultured Chloracidobacterium sp. | reverse complement strand
TCGTTTGAAATGATAACAGGAATATCGCAGAATCGCAGACGTGACACCAGTTCTAGCACGGATCACTGCAAGTAGGGACTCGGCTGGTGGCGCCGGCGACATGGGCCGGGACGTTGACTGAATACGACATTCTCGGCCGCGTGAAGCGCCAGAGCGTACCGACCGAAGTTGACGAAAGCTGGAATCCGACAGGCGATGACACTGCATTCCTCTGGACTGTTCAAAAATACGACTGGATGGGCCGCGTCGTTCGGAAGATCAACACCGATGGCACGGATTCACGGACGCTGAATGATTCAGATGTGCTGATCTCTTACGCAGGCTGCGGCCGTGCCGAAGATGCGTTTTTCTCGATGATAAAAGAGGCTGCCCGGATCGCTTTCCGGACAGCCTTTTTGTTCTTTTAAATGCAAAGTCGTTTGCGTTTTGCCTGCTAATCCGTCATCATTTCCGTTTGCTTTCAGTGTAGGATTTTGAACAATGACGCCAACCGAACAGATCAGGAATATCGCAATAATCGCCCACGTTGACCACGGCAAGACCACGCTCGTTGATGCCATGCTTGCGCAATCCGGCACTCACCGGGACAACGAGGTCGTAGTGGACCGCGTAATGGATTCGATGGACCTCGAACGCGAACGCGGCATTACGATCATGGCGAAAAACACGTCAGTTCGTTATGGCGATTACAAAATAAATATTCTCGACACACCGGGCCACGCCGATTTTGGCGGCGAGGTCGAGCGTGTTCTGAAGATGGTTGACGGGATCGTGTTGCTGGTTGACGCTGCCGAAGGCTGTCTGCCGCAGACGCGTTTCGTTCTTAGAAAGGCTCTGGAACTCAAACTTCCCTGTATCGCTCTTGTCAATAAAATGGACCGCCAGGACGAACGGCACATGGAGGTCGTCGATGAGATCTACGATCTTTTTATCGATCTCGGTGCAAATGATTCGCAAATAGAATTCCCGATCCTTTACGCGATCGCCCGCGACGGCATCGCGATGAAAGAGCCTGGCGATGGTTCGAAAACGCTGATCCCTCTGTTTGATCAGATCATCGAAACGATCCCCGCACCGCACGCTTTGCGTGACGACAGCCTACAGCTGCTTGTCGCCAATATCGATTACAACGCATTCGTCGGACGACTCGCTATCGGCCGCATATTTTCCGGTGCAATCGCTAAGAATCAGGAGGTCGCCGTCGCCCGCCGTGACGGTTCGATCGCGAAAACCCGCGTCAAAGAGCTTTTCGTTTTTGAGGGGTTGGAACGCCAGACGGTGACCGAGGCGGGAACAGGCGAGATCGTCGCTCTGGCGGGCTTTGACGAGATCGAGATCGGCGAAACGATCACTTCCGTCGATAATCCAAAGGCACTCCCGCTAATTAACGTTGACGAACCGACGATCGCAATGATATTTGGAGTGAACACCTCGCCGTTTTCCGGCATTGACGGTAAATTCGTCACCTCGCGGCAGATCAAGGAACGACTCGATCGAGAATTGCTCGGCAACGTCGCCTTGCGGGTCGAGGAGACCGAAGCCGCTGAGCAATTCAAGGTCTCAGGCCGCGGCGAATTGCAGCTCGCGATCCTTATCGAGATGATGCGGCGCGAAGGCTATGAGCTGCAAGTTTCTAAACCTGAAGTGATCACAAAGATCGATGAAAAGACCGGCGAAAAACTTGAGCCGATCGAGCTCGTGGTCGTTGACGTGCCTGATGAATTCATTGGCGTCGTTACCGAAGCGATGGGCCGACGAAAGGGCCAAATGACCAAGATGATCAACAACGGCTCGGGCCGCGTCCGTCTCGAATTCGAAACGCCTTCTCGTGGACTGATCGGTTTCCGAGGAGAGTTCCTGACCGAAACGAAAGGAACGGGATTGCTCAATACGCTCTTCCTGCGATTTGATAAATTCCAGGGCGAAATGAAATCGCGCCAGACCGGCTCGCTCATCAGCGACCGAATGGGCGAGACCAACACATATGCGCTCTATAATTTGCAGGAACGCGGCACGCTGTTCGTTAAACCCCAGATCAAGGTTTACGAAGGAATGATCGTCGGCGAGAACGCCCGTGCGGTCGACCTTGACGTAAACCCGATCAAAGAGAAAAAGCTCTCGAATATGCGTACGACATCTGCCGACGAGGCAATGCGGCTTGTCCCGCAACGCGAAATGTCGCTCGAACGAGCTTTAGAGTTCATCGCCGATGACGAGCTTATTGAAGTCACCCCGAAGGCGATCCGTCTTCGTAAGCGCGTTCTCAAAGCCAACGAACGCCCTAAAAAGTAATCCGCATATCAAAC
>CAZXTS010000347.1:0-2308 GCA_964643745.1 uncultured Chloracidobacterium sp. | reverse complement strand
TAAGGAAGACCATGAAACCAATGAATTGCGGAATGATATACCACTTAAACGGTGAGGCTGATTGGGCCTGGATAATACCATTCAGATCAAGAGTTCCGGCGAGCATGACCACACCAATGATCGAAGCTCCCATCGCAAGTTCGTATGAGATCATTTGCGCCGAGGAGCGAAGGCCACCCAACAACGAATACTTGCTGTTAGAAGACCAACCGGCGAGGGCAATGCCATAAACGCCGACCGATGTAACTGCTAACACGAATAATACGCCAACGTCGATCTGTGAGATCGTCAACGGCATATTTCGAGCCTGTTCGGCGATCCAAACGGTCGCCGGTCCAACATACTCGATCCCTTCAACATAAGGAATCAACCAACTTAGCGGGTCGGCAATACGAGGTCCGAAGGGATAAACGACGATCGGCAGCAATGCGCAGGTCAGTGCGACGAATGGTGCCAAGAAGTAAAGAAATTTTGTTGATTTATCCGGGACAAGATCTTCTTTTAGAATGAACTTGAACAGATCCGCGAAGGGCTGCAGAACACCCCAGGGGCCGACGCGGTTCGGCCCAACACGGCCCTGCATCCAGCCCAGAACTTTTCGTTCTGCAAGAACCGTATAGGCAACGATCATC
The DNA here is from genome assembly GCA_964643745.1 of uncultured Chloracidobacterium sp. Lineage (GTDB taxonomy): Bacteria > Acidobacteriota > Blastocatellia > Pyrinomonadales > Pyrinomonadaceae > OLB17. Next base: position 1,676 of record CAZXTS010000347.1, on the reverse strand, counting down.
AGCACGCCCTGAAAGGCGAGCAGTACCGCAACGCTAAAAACAATAAAAGGAAAAGCTTCCTTTAAGATCGCTTCCATAAGATAAGAGACGCCGCTCGAGTTCGGAGCGAACCAAAATTACTCTCTGTCACCAACACCGACCGCAGCCGCAAGCTCATGCTTCGCTTCACCGTTGAGTTCAAGTTGCGCAAGCGGAGCTACCAATAGATTCTCAGGCTTCGGGTTACCATTCGCGAGCAAATGAAACTGTGGAGTTTTGCTCGTCATCGTCGTTAAACGATGAAGTTTGTGCCCGATCACGGGTGCTTCAAAGTTCTTTTGTGAATCATCTGCAAGTTCTTCGACCCGCTTTTGCAACGAGCTCAAATGGGAGCCTATATCGCGTGTCTCTACACGATGCCTAGCCTGTACCGGCGACGACTCATCTTTGAGTGCAGGGTATCGCAACCCTTCGTAAGCCGGCACCGCATCGGCGATCATCTTGAACAAAGTGGTTGCAGACGGTTCGAACCCTAGATCTACGCCCATCTCTGCGGCGATCGAACGGGTGATCATCCAGTCAGGCTTGGCCTGATGAACAGGTTCTATGGCCTTGCGAACACGCTGAACGTTCCCTGCATTGTTGGTAAATGTCCCATCGACCTCGGCGAACGATGCAGCCGGAAGTATCACGTCCGCATATTCCGTTGTCTCGGTTTCAAAAAGTTCCTGCACAACGACGAATTCTTTGCCTTGCAATAGAGCGGGGTTCTGGAGACTTCCCGCGACGTACGCGGCCTTAGAAGTGCCTACAGCGATCTCTTCAGTACGGGTCGAACCCAATATATCGATCGCTCCTACAGAATTGTTGTAAAGCGGCAGCGGATGGAGTAAAACACGACGTCCTTCGCCTGTGAAGCCGTCCGCTGAACCGGCAATAACCGCCTGAGCTTCTTCAGAAATGTCAGAACCGACTACGATCACAACATCACCTTCAGAAGAAGCTATTATGTCTCGAACGGCTTTTAATTCGTCCGCGGAGACACCTGTTTTTGAAGCTGCTAGGCCGACAGAATTTTCATCGGCAAAGGCCAATGCAGCGGCACTGATCGTTCCGGTATTTATATGAACGAAATGAGCAGATTGATCAGCGAGTCTGATCCGGCGTTCATTCACAACGACTAATTGGGCTCCGCCGTTTCGAACCGCTTGTCTTATCTGTTTGGCTGTATATGTTTGCTCTTCTTCGGGATCGCCGCCTATCAAAATTATCGTTTTCGCGTGCCGAATGTCGTTGTGAGTCGCGAGAGGTGCACTGAGACTCTCGAAAAACGAGGCCATGCTTTGGCGGTCGGATATCGCAATGTTTTCGGTCTTGACCGCGTCACGGGCAAAGAGGCCCAAAGCTGCGATCGATTCATTTGTGAGCCTTGGACTAACAACCACTGCAACATCGGATCCGTGCGCCGAAAGCTTTTCCGCAACGTGCTTGATCGCGGCATCCCATGTTGCCGGTATCAATTTTCCACCCTTCGAATACCTGATCAAAGGAGTTTTTATTCGATCCTTGTGATTGATAAACTCGTGTGCAAATCGAGCCTTTACATCCAAGAATTCACCGTTCAACCCATTGACATAACGGTCGCGGGCAACGATACGATGGACCTCGCCACCGCGCGAACCTATGCTCAACTGCAT
>CAZXTS010000346.1:1105-2321 GCA_964643745.1 uncultured Chloracidobacterium sp. | reverse complement strand
CTCAGCTTGCGGCAAAGGACGCCATGGTCCGCGACTGCATCGAACGCCTCGCAAAGATCCCTCTTGAAGTTCCGATCGACATTATCCCGAGTCCTGACCAGTTCGGTTATCGGCTTCGTGCCCAATGGCACGCCGAACCGGAAAGCAAAACGATCGGCTATTACCGCCGAAATTCGCGCGATCTGGTCGATGTAAAACGCTGCATGGTGCTCGTCCCCGAACTGCAGGCGGAGATGGACCGGATCAGAGCTGGGTTGGGCGAATCAGATGCGAACCAAAAGATACAGATCGATGCGGCGGCCGGTTCGAACGGCGATGTGTCCGTCTATTCTGCCGATCTGCTCGAACCGACGCGCGATATTAATTTCGCCTCGGAAAGCGGCAACCGATATTCATTCTCCGCGCGTTCGTTCTTTCAAGGCAATCGTTTTTTGATCGACAAGCTGATCGAAACTGCCGTCGGCGGTGCGGCGGGCGACACGGCTCTCGACCTTTATTCCGGCGTTGGGCTTTTCACACTGCCGCTGGCTCGCAGATTCAAGAATGTGATAGGCGTGGAAGACAACGAACACGCGGTCGAATTTGCGGATGCGAACGCGGTCCGGGCGGGGCTTGAGAATATCGATTTTTACGCCGAAAGCGTGCGAAAGTATTTGGCGTCTGCGGAAGTTTCAAAAGCTGATTTTGTTCTGCTTGATCCGCCGCGGGCCGGAGCGGAAAAGGACACGATAATGAACCTGATAAAGCTCGGGCCAAAGCAGATATCATACGTTGCCTGCGAGCCTTCGATACTCGCACGCGACCTGAAACGCTTTGTCGAAAATGGCTACGCGATCACCTCAATTACAGCGCTCGATCTGTTCCCGCAGACGCACCATGTCGAAACGGTCGCTCAACTTGTTCGAGCCGAACGGGTCGTGACTTCATAGGATCTTCTTGGCGTGCTTTGCGTCTTTGCGTGCAAAAATATCTCACGCAAAGTCGCGAAGAACGCAAAGCTTCGAACTACGGTCTCAAACCTGATCCTTCAATTTCACCGCCGTGCCGAACGCGAGTATTTCCGAAGCGTTCGTCATTATCGAGCTTGTCGTAAACCGCAGGCTGACGACGGCGTCGGCGTCCATGTCGAGAGCCGCCTTTACCATTCGGCTGATCGCCTGTTGGCGGGCTTCGGTCAGCATTTGCGTATAGCCGCCGATCTCGCCGCCGACCAGAG
>CAZXTS010000346.1:0-1095 GCA_964643745.1 uncultured Chloracidobacterium sp. | reverse complement strand
ACCGCCATTATGTCCTTCCCGATGTGCTTCGTCTGCACCACATTTCCAGTGACCACGCCCAATAACTCCGCGATCTCGCGGCCTGGAACGGTTTCGGTATTCGTATATATCATTTGTTTTTTCATGATCATTGTTTGAACCAACCTGTTCGGTGGTTCGTATCTCTAAACGTTGTTGATAAAAGATCGGTTCATTAATTTCGCGCCGCCCGCCAAAGGCCCTACAAATTAGATTATTTACGGCGGGTGGCATAAGATTTAACTATGGCAAAGAAAAAGGGTGAAGGCGAGAGCGGCGAGACCGCAGTTACAAAGGGTAACAATGTTCGGTGCCGTTATTGCGGGCAAAAGAACGCGGTCAAGGCGAACTATAAGAATAATTCCGCAAACTGTGGTAAATGTAAATTGCCGCTGTCGGACGAGCCGCATAAAAAGTATGCCGACCTAAGCAAGCATGCCTATGTTCATCCGCAGGACAGCAAGGCTCTTGCAGCCCTGAAGGCGATTCCGGGGATCGATTCCGCGCTACGTAAGCTGCTTTCCGTAACGGGCGAATCGGCACTTCGCGTGATATTTACCGCAGGTGCTGTAAAGGTCACGCCGAAGCAGTATCCTGATCTACACGCCAAGCTTCAGATCGCCTGCACCACGCTCGGTGTCGATATGCCCGAGCTTTTTGTACAGCAAAATCCGGTAGTAAATGCCTTTACCTACGGTTCCGAGAAACACATCATCGTGCTGCACACGGCACTCGTCGAACGCCTCACCGACGAAGAGGCTCTCGCCGTCATTGCCCACGAGGTTGGCCATATTCACGCGGAGCACGTTCTCTACCTTACAGCGGCGCGGCTTATGGAACTGCTTGCGAATGCCTCGGTCGCTCGTCTCGTTCCCGGTTCCGAGATAATCAAGTTTCTTGTCTCTGCGGGAATTAACAGTGCGTTGCTCGCATGGGCGCGCCGTGCCGAACTTTCCTGTGACCGTGCCGCGATGCTCGTAGTTCAAGATCCGCATGTTGTCGGCCGTGTGATGATGAAACTCGCGGGCGGCACGTCGGCTTCGAAGATAGATTACGAACAGTTCCTCGAACAGGGAC
>CAZXTS010000345.1:0-2349 GCA_964643745.1 uncultured Chloracidobacterium sp. | reverse complement strand
GCTCGCAAGCCGCGACCAGACCGATGCTTCACGCTTTCCGGTCTCTATCGATTCGCTGATCCTCGTCCACAGCCGCTGAGTCGGCACAAGCGTATCTATGTCACGTTCGAGCGAAGCAAACACGAAAGAATTCTCTTCGTCTGCCTGCGAAAGCAATTGGGCGCAGTTCGCGCATGCCGCGGTATGAGCGGAAACACCGGCAAATTCGACCGGCGATAATTCACCATCAATAAATGCCTGTATCGTGCCTATAGTTAAACACTCTTTGCTCATAAAACCTCTTTTCCGGATCTGCCGTAAAATTTCAAAAATTCGCTTCGCGCCCTGGCGACGAACGTGCCGATGCTTGTTTCATTCAGCGACAATGCCTCGGCTATTTCGCGGTAGGTCAATCCTTGCTGTTTCAAAACGAGGCAACTCCGAAGCGGCTCGCGAACCTTTGAAAGAGCCCTCCCAACATCGCTTAGTTCCGCCTTTTGTTCAAATTCGTCTTCGACCGAATATACGGCGTTTTCCTCTATCTCTTTGACGTAATTCTCTTCTCTCGTGTTCGCCCTAATGTTCCCTCTGACCACGTTCTTTGCAAGGTTCATTGCGACCCGTATAAGCCACGGACGAAGCATTTCACCATTCGGCAGGGTATCGATGTGCTCATGCAGGCGAAGAAACGTCTCCTGCGTCACATCCTCGGCCAATCCAGGGTCGCGCAGCACGGATCGGGCGGCGCGAAAGACAGTTCTATGGTGCAGCGTAAACGCTTCTTCAAAACCGATCCTTTCCTTTGCCGAAGCCGCCGTTGTATTGGACATTGAGTCCACAAGAATTTCCGAGGAATCTCTCATTTTAAGCATCGATCAATGCCTTTCTCACAAAAGATACACCACTTAGCCCAAATTTGTGACAGGCTCTAGCTAAAAGCTTACGAAATTAGCGTCGTGTAGCATTTTTTCTGCAAACATCGAGCTTTTCATACAGGAAACCACAAAATTATGACTGAATTCGGCTTCCTCAAAAAGCTCCACGACATCATTTGCGACCTCGTGCGATCCTTTCGGGTCAATATATTCGGCCTCAACGATGGCGATCCTTCTAAGCGATTCATAAAGATGCCGGTTTCCCATGCCGTATTCGCCGATCGCTGAACCGATGATCAGCCGTGTTTCGGCTTGCTTGGCCGCAAAATGTGCCAGCAATGAAGCCGTCTGGCTGATGCCGCGCTCGAAACGCTCGGAATGTGTCAGATCGCGGCCCTTTTGCTCAGCTTCGATAAGAGTGCGGAGCGGAAGCCTGGTCCGCCGGCCGGCGGGCATTCTTGTATCAAAAAAGACCGTAACCCGCTTGTCGTCCTCGGCGGCAAACTCGCGGACGATGATATTTCCCGAACGCGCGGTCGCCTTCCAATCGACACGGCGGATATCGTCGTTTATCTGATATTCGCGAAGTGTCAGCAGTTCCTGCCCCGAGCCGCGCTTGCTTGCCACCAACTTGCCGGCGTCCAGATGCAGGTCAACAGATTCGGGCCTGAATTGCTCGAACTTTGGCAACACAACGAGTTCGGTTTCCATTGCGGGAAGGCGCCTTCGATGGCGAAAGAACGCGAACGGATACTTGCTCGAAACCTCAAAATCCCTGATCAGGAAACGTCCGCGGCGATCGAAGATATGGGTAGCCTTTGCCTCGACCGTTGAACTTCGCGGAACGTTCACAAAATATTCAAGCGTCCGGCGGACTATTGGCGGCTTTGCCAATTGCGACGCGATCCGTGCCGGCAAGAGCCTGCGGAGTTCGCTGGCCGCGATAGATTCGGTTCGCTCGGTACCGCGGACCTCGGCAACGACCGAATAGCTCGAAAATAACCGCTTCCGATTCTGTACGCTCACGAACACCTGCGTCTCTTCGCCTGCGAATATCGTCTCAGGAAACCGCATTTTTACGTCTAGTTTTTTCAACGAAATGCTGCCGGCGATAAGGCCGACGACCATTGCTGCGACCATGAACGAAAACACCAGAAACAGCAGATTGTTGCTTGTGTTCCAAGCCGAAAATCCGACTATCGCAACGAGCCCGAACATTATGCCGCCGCCAAGAGTTAGGTCGAACGGCAGGTTTAACTGCGAAGCTTCGCGGCTTGCGCTTTTTGCAAGCGGCGGAACAACGAAGATCAGTATGATCAAGATGAAAACCAGCGACAGCCCGGCCGCTATTCCCGCAAGCCGAGGTTCGCTCATCCGATGGGCTACCAGCGTCAACCCCGCAAGCCCAAGGCCGCCGACGACGACACCCGTCCCCATCACCGCATTGCGCACATCCCGAACACTGAATAGCTGCCTCAGCCCTTTTAGGTCCATC
>CAZXTS010000344.1:0-2360 GCA_964643745.1 uncultured Chloracidobacterium sp. | reverse complement strand
CGTCACCGACGGCGACATTCTCGACCCGCGAACCAACGTCAAACACGTATTCATCAGCGGTCGAATGATCCCGCTAACGAGCCGCCACACCGATCTGTTCGACAGTTTTAAGGATAGAAAATAGTCGAAATCAATGTTTAAAGCCGTGATCCCGAGCGAAAACTATCGCTTGAGCGCGGCTCCACACGCCTAGCTTATCGAAAATATTCGAGAAATGGTTTCGCACGGTCTTTTCTGAAATTGAGAGGTGGGAAGCGATCTGAGCGTTGGCAAGCCCTTCCGTCAGGAGTCCGAGTATCTGCATTTCGCGTTGTGTCAGGTTTGCAAACGGTTCGTTGCCTTCGGGTGTTTGCGCAGAACGCCCTGTGAATCGCAGCACTTCTTCACGGAATCGATCCCATGCCGGTTCCGATTCAAGCAGGACATGATTCTGCGAATCGAGCTCGACGAATTCGGCCCCTTCGATTGAGGCTGCAAGTTCATGGCCGAGGCCTACCGGAACCACATCGTCGTCGCGTGAATGGAGAACTAAGGTCGGAACGCTGACTTTTTCCAGCAGATGCACCACATCCAATGTTGCACGAGCCTCGAGCAGTTTTGCGGCGATCTCCGACGTTGTTGTCTTCTTGCACAGTTCATTGAACCAGCCTATTTGTTCTTCAGTCCCACCAGGAAGAAACCTTGATGTGAAGATCTGACGGAAAGCCGGATTGTCGTCTCCCCACCTGTGTCTCACAAGTTCTATCATGGCCCGATAAAGTTTCTCTTTCTCTGAATCACGTCGCCGCGAAACCCCTCGTGCGTATCCGCCATACAGGATCAGTTGCGAAACACGTTCCGGATACTTTACTGCATAGGCAATGCTTGCCGCCGCACCCTGCGAAATTCCCAGCAGAGCAAATGGCATTGCCGGTTTGGCCGCGTCGATCACGGTTTCCAGATCGGAGGTCCACGTCTCTATCGTCAGTGCGCCGAGCTTGTGATCGGTCATTCCGCAGCCGCGTTCGTCGTGCCGAATATAACGGAAGTGTTCGGTGAAAAACCTGATCCAATGCCCCCAAACCGGGCTTTCCCGTTCGTATTCTAGATGTGTCATCCAGTTCGCAGCCTTAACGAGCACGCTGCCCTGACCGGATTCTGCCCACGCCAGGCGTGCACCGTCTTGTGCGGTTGCGTATCGAATGCGTTGGCGGAGCTTGCTCATACTGTGCGGCCTTTTTCGAAAAAGGGGACGAATGTCCCGGACCGAGGCAGAAGTTTATCAGAAACCGGGACAAAAAGACGATATGAATGCCTGAAGAAAATCGTCATCATCACTTGAAAGATCTTGCGATTGACCAATTTTATGAAACGAGTAATTTTCTTTATCTACGGATTAGCATCGTATCTGATATTTTTCGCCACCTTTCTTTATGCGATCGGATTCATTGGGAACTTCTGGGTTCCGACCTCGCTCGACGGCCCCGCGGTCGGCTCGTTTTGGGTTAGTTTTGTAATTAACACTGGCCTGCTGGGCCTGTTTGCGGTTCAGCACAGCGTTATGGCGCGACCATGGTTCAAAGATGCTTGGACACGCATCATCCCCAAGCCGATAGAACGCTCAACGTATGTCCTTCTTTCAAGCCTCGCCCTGATACTGCTCTTTTGGCAATGGCGGCCGCTCGGCGGAGTCGTCTGGTCCGTTGAAGATCCAATAGCTACGGCGGTGCTTCGTGTGCTTTTCGCGTTTGGATGGCTGCTGGTTCTTACATCGACGTTCCTGATCAATCACTTCGATCTATTTGGTTTGCGGCAGGTATGGCTTTATATGCTGGGTCGCGAGTATCAGCCGCTCAAGTTCGGAACGCCCCTTCTGTATCGTATCGTCCGGCATCCGCTGTACGTGGGTTGGTTCTTTGCGTTTTGGATGACTCCGACGATGACACTTGCTCACCTACTTTTTGCCGTCGGGACAACGGCCTACATTTTGATCGCGATCCAGTTCGAAGAACGCGACCTCGTCCGCGAACACGGCGAGTCTTATGAGGAGTATCGTCGCTCAGTTCCGATGATCATTCCTTTCACGGCGAAGAGATAGAACGAATTTTTTGCATAACAATAAAATGAAAGCAACAACTTTAATTGTAACGATTACCGCAGTCTACCTGCTGTTTACCCCAGAAGCTCTGGGCCAGTGTACGCTGAAGATTCCCAAAATACCTAAAGTTGAAAAACCGAAAGCTGATCAGGCAAAACCGGAAGAACCGAAAGCAGAAGGCAGAGCGACAGCCGCGCCTTCGGCAAGCAGGCCAGCCGGCTCGGATAAGCCGACGATCATCAGAGACACAGTTCACGCGACCGCGTACACGCAGGGCAATTAT
>CAZXTS010000343.1:0-2367 GCA_964643745.1 uncultured Chloracidobacterium sp. | reverse complement strand
TCTACGAAAATCTAGGCTTCGTGGCATCGCATGAAGGCTTGAAACTCAGGTTGTAGAACAAAGAGCTGAGTACAAACGTAAAAGCTTGCCTTAACGTCGAACCGCAGTATTTACATCCTTTACAAATATTTTGCACACATTTAATGATCGCACTGGCTATGACTGGGAGAATGGTATGCAACGAAGTACCTTTCTAAATCGATTTGGGAATAAAACTCGAGATCTTTTCGTTAGTTTTATATATAGGAGAGTTAGGATATGCCATCATTTAGTAATTTACGGGGAATTCCCACGATAGCGGTGGTTTTCATCGCACTCATTTTTTCCTTTGCTGCTTCGGGCCAGGCTCCCGGTCCTGAGCAAGAGGCCATTGAGATCTATAGCAGGTATCGGACGGCTATCGGAGGTGAGGAGAACCTAGCGAAGATCTTGTCCGCTGAGATCATCGTCGAAACGGATTTAATGGGTTCAACGCGAACGGAACGTCGGATCGAAGATCGGGTAAACCGTAGGTGGTACTCGGTCTCGGAAGGCGGGGTGGAGGGAAAACAGGAGAATGGATTCGACGGCTCACGCCAATGGAGCAGGTCGAACTTTTTTCGCGGATACCGCGATGAGTCCCCAATGCCCTCGGGCGAACCGAAACGTGTTCGGCTTCAGAATGAAACACTCGACGGAAAGCAAATGATAGTTCTCCAAGAGACGATGCCGGAGCGGAGCGGTTCGACAAAGCTCTATTTTGATCCCGAAACATTTTTGTTGATGGCCCGAAAGGTGAAAATGGAAAGGGGTGGAAACATCATCGAACAGATCATAAACTTTTCGGACTATAAGAAGATCGACGGCGTACTGATAGCGATGACTGAAAATGTCGAGACCGGCACCGTGAAATTAACACGCCGAAAAGTGAGCGTTAAGCACAACATAGATCTCGAACCGTCGATCTTCTACTTTGAACAGAGGGATTCTGATAAAGAAGACAAGAGCGATAAAGAGTCTATTGTCTCAGACGCCAAGGTAAGGCATTCCACAAATCCCACAAACACAGCTCTTACAGATGACGTTCGCAAATCTACTTTTAACACTGTCTGGTCGAAAATAAATGATACCTACTTCGATCCCTCATTCAACGGGGTCGATTGGTCCGGGGTAAAAGCAAAATACGAACCCGAGCTAGCAAAGGCGAAAAGCGATCAGGAATTGAACGATCTTTTGAATCGCATGATCGGTGAGCTTGGAAAGTCGCATCTTCGGATCATTCCGCCTGACCAGCTAGTTTTGAATGGAGTAGGCCCGTCGAATGTTCGTCGCGGCGGTGTTGGTATCGAGTTGCGATACTTGGATGGAGAGATCGTTGTATCTGATATACGTCAAGGTTCGCCAGCGGCCGAGGCCGGGTTGAAGCGAGGCGACGTTATTATGTCGGTGGATGGAGTAGCAATCCAAACTATCGCAAACGAAGTGAGACAAAAAGGTGGATTTCAGCTCAGGGAAGAGATCGCTGTTCCGAGAGCCATTCACGCCCGGCTGGCTGGGGAGGTCGATAGGAAAGTAAAGGTTCAAATAAAAAACAAAGCCGGCAAGGTGCGGACCGTGGAACTTGCCCGGCTTGAAGGGCAAAGTTCACAAGAATTAGATCTTGAGTTCCGGAAAATCAATAACTCGGTCGGATATATTCGATTCAATATCTTCATAGGCGATCTACCTGCTATGTTTTCCGGAGCACTCGAGACGATGAAGGACATGCCGGCTCTGATCATTGATCTCCGAGGGAATCCGGGCGGTATTGGGAACCATACGACTGCTATAGCCGGAATGCTCGATAAAAGGTCGGGTTCTCTCGGTGTTTCGCGAGCCCGCTATGGCAAGCAATCTTTTGATTATTCCGGTAGCGAAAGGTCGTATTCTGAGAAAATAATCTTTCTTGTCGACGAGATGACGGGAAGCTCCGCAGAGGTTCTCGCGGCGGGCCTCCAGGCAAATGGCCGGGCGAAAGTTGTCGGCACAAGAACGGCTGGTGCTGTGCTGCCGTCCATCGTCGAACTACTCCCTAATGGTTCTGCATTGCAGTTTCCGGTCGCTGATTTTTCGACTATCGGCGGCAAGATCCTTGAAGGTCGCGGTATCTCCCCGGATATCGAAGTGAAATTGACAAAGGACGCTCTTGCAAACGATAGAGACCTTGCCCTGGAAGCGGCTGTAATGGTCGCAAGCACGCAGTCTAAGCAGACATAAAGCTAGCTCCAAGTGTACTGATCGCTTTAGGTTATGAGTATCGTTGCTCGGAATGAGAAATCTTTATCGCTCAAGGCGATCTAAAAGGAGCCGCCGCCTAACAGCGATCACGGCTCCTCTTCTGGATTTATT
>CAZXTS010000342.1:0-2369 GCA_964643745.1 uncultured Chloracidobacterium sp. | reverse complement strand
CCGGCGCGCCTCGCACCTTCGACCACTAAAAATGGGAATTGGCCGTTTCCGGCGATAAGACCATATTTCATAAAAAAGCAGAACCTTAAGTTCTGCATTCTAATTGATATTAAGTTTTGTCTGAAATGACTATTCTGCGAATGGCTCGATCTCACCGGGCTTGCGAAGCATTTTATTTACCTCATCGAGATGGGTTTCTTCCATCAAGATCATCTCTCGTGAGTACTCCTCAAGCGTCACGCTCTTTCCTTCGACAAGTTTGAGCAGGTCGTAATATGCCGCGAGCGTCGTTGATTCCTGTTCAAGGCTTTCGCGCAAGATATCGCCGATATCGTGCTTATGAGTTTCGAGCAGCGTCCCGATCTTGAGGCTCGGATGCCCGCCCAGCATGGTCACGAACTCGCCCGCGCGTTTCGCGTGTGCAAGACTTTCACTTGCATTTCCATCAAGCCAAGATACGATCGGGATACGGTTATATCCAAACACCATCAAGGCATAATGCGTATAACGCACCACGCCGGAAAGTTCCAATTCCATGATCCTGTTCAATACCTCGATCGCTTGTTGTTTGTCGTTTTCGTTCATGATTCCTAGCATCTAAAGGTTTCCTATTCACCAAGCCTAAAGCCGATCCATTCGGGGTTACGACGATTGTCAATAACCGCATGAATATTAATGTCCGAATCCTCGACTTGGTAATATATCGAGTATGGAAATTTCGATGCTACTTTTCGAAAATAGCCCCGTATGATCTGATGCTTCCCTGCGAAAAGGCGAAGCGAGAGAATATCTGACGAAAGCGAACTGAGGAAGTAATCTCCAATTCCCGCTTCGAGCTCCTCATAAAACAAAAATCCGTTCTCCAGGTCATTTTGAGCTGAGCGGAGAATGTTGATCTTCATTTGGATCTTTGTCGCACATCGATACGCTCGCGAATCTCCGCCATTGCAACATCAAAGTCGATATACTCGTCTTCTCCGTTTGCCAAAGCACGTTTCCGCTCCTCCAGAATACGAAGGTGCCATTTCGGAACCTCAATATTTTCCGGCCTGTTCGATATATCTTGCCAAAGCAATTCCATCAAGCCGATCTTTTCAACGATAGTCATTTCATCGATATTGATAGTTGTTTCAACACTCATAGTTCGATAATACCATTACCGTCAATCTATTCGGCCTGTTCCCGTGCGTGGTACGAGCTGCGTGTCAGCGGCGACGATTCGACATGTTTGAAGCCCATTGCCATTCCGATCGCTTTCCATTCGGCAAATTCTTCGGGGGTGACGTAACGTTCAACCGGCAGGCGCTTTTCGTACGGCTGCAGATATTGGCCGATGGTCATAATGTCGCACGAGACCGAGCGTAGATCTTTCATCAGATCGACAACCTCTTCGAATGTTTCGCCCAAACCGGCCATGATCCCGCTTTTGGTTTTCATCGCGGGGAACTGCGTATCACGAAAATGTGCTGAGCGTTCTAGCAGTTCAAGCGTCTGCGCGTATTTCGCGTCGGGGCGAACTCGTCGATAAAGCCTTGCGATGGTCTCTGTGTTGTGATTCAGAACGTCAGGACGCGCGATGAGAACATTATTCAACGCTTGTTCGTCTCCGTTGAAGTCTGGGATCAATACCTCGACTTTGCATTCCGGATTCATTTCGCGGACCTTCGTAATCGTTTCGGCCCAGTGCAATGAACCGCCATCGGCAAGATCGTCGCGGTTCACAGAAGTGATCACCGCGTGTTTCAGGTCGAGATGCATTACCGCCTCAGCTACGTGCGTCGGTTCCATCGGGTCTAAGTCCATCGGCTTGCCCTTGTTGACCGCACAAAAACCGCAATGCCGTGTACACGTGTCGCCCCCGAGCATAAATGTCGCGGTCTTATCAGTCCAGCATTCAAAGATGTTCGGGCACTTTGCTTCCTGGCAGACCGTGTGCAGGTTCAAACCTTCGATCAGGTTCAGCACCTTGTTTTGGTTGGAAGGGTCGCCCAGCTTTATCTTCAACCAGTCCGGCTTTTTCAGCCGTTCCCGCTGCTTCCGATTCAGAAACTTTTGAACCAGAACCTTTTCTTCGATCATCGTCGTTTCCCTCTTACATTATGCTACCATTTGGCCACACTAAATGTCTTTTGTGTCAGTTATGCAAACCGATGGCGGACAGCCTTGACCATGAATTTGGCGCGTGATAGGCTTTAATGTTTTGAGCATAAGACGCGATTTTGTACTTTTGCACCGTAATTTTAACAAGCAAATTTGAATTATGGCCCTGTAGTTTTTGGGTTTTATAAATTTATGTCATTTCTGGCTTTTGCCGGTATCCAGCTTTTCCCGGATGGAACCCTTTTCATCCATATCGCCCTGATCCTGAC
>CAZXTS010000341.1:0-2379 GCA_964643745.1 uncultured Chloracidobacterium sp. | reverse complement strand
ATAAAGTCAAAAAATGACAAAGTTCTAACCGGTTAAACGAATCTTTGCTATGATTTGGGTCAAGGCTTTCGTTTTTAATTTTTAGTACAAATATGAATTGGTTAGATAACGGAGAGGTCCTTTCTGCGATAGGACAATTTTTGGCTGAGGATCTTGGCCGCGGTGATATTACGACGGCGTCGACGGTCGATGCTGAGGTGCGCGGGCAGGGGCGATTTCTGGCGAAAGAGTATCTGGTCGTGTGCGGACTCGAGATCGCCGAGGCCGTCTTTGCACATCTTGATCCTGAAAGTTCGGAGATCGAGACCAGTTATACGGATGGCGATGAGGTGGAAGAAGGTGCGGTGATCGGCACGCTGAAAGGTTATGCCGACGTGCTGCTGACCGGCGAGCGCGTTGCTTTGAATTTATTGCAGCGGATGTGCGGCGTCGCCACGCTGACGCGGCAGTTTGTACGTGCGATAGAAGGGACCGGTGCCGCGATCGTCGATACGCGGAAAACGACTCCGGGCCTAAGATTGCTTGAAAAATATGCGGTGACGGTCGGCGGCGGGAAGAATCACCGGATGGGACTGGACGACGGCGTGCTGATCAAAGACAACCACATCTCGCTGGCTAGCGGCGTTACCGAGGCCGTTAAGGCCGCGAAGAGTAAGGTCGGGCATCTGCACAAAATAGAGGTCGAGGTAACGAACTGGGCACAGCTTCGCGAGGCGATCGAGGCCGGTGCTGATATCGTTATGCTCGATAATCAAACGCCCGAAGAATGTACAAAACTCGTCGAAATGTCGCGTGACCTTAATCCGAATGTGCTGATCGAGGCCTCCGGCGGAATGGACCTGAACCGCGTTCGTTCATACGCTGAAGCAGGTGTCGATCTGATCTCCGTCGGCCGCCTGACGCATTCGGCAAAGGCTGTTGATATTAGTTTTAAGATCCAGACGGTGTAGACAGTGGATAACGGACAATGGACAGTGGACAGTTGAGATAGCGTGTCGTCAATTGTCCATTTGCTCATGCAGAACCAACTTGTTCGGCAAGAACCAGATAGCGATGGTTGAAATGATCAGGGCGATGGTTGTGACGATGCCGCCTTCGAGGCCGTATGTGCCGCCGCCGATCCATGCCGGGCCGGTCTCTATCTCTTTCAAGATCGGATGCGGCGCGATCTGGGTCAAACCGCTGACCTCGATCCCATAGAGCGAGCCCTGCAGCCAGTTCCAGGCGAAATGCATGCCTGACACGAACCAGAGATCCCTCGACTTCAAACAAGCGACACCAAACCAAATACCCGCCAGAAATGTATTCGCCCAGCCGACGATATTGGCTCCCGGGTTTCCTTGGTGCACCATCGCGAAAAGTATGGAAGTGAAGATGAACGCGATGATCGTTTGATCGGCCCGAATGAGCGTCTGGAAAATATAACCTCGAAAAACGAGTTCTTCGGCGGTCGCGGCGATCAGGAAAATAACTCCGGAAACAGCAAGTGAACGAATGATCTGATCCGAAGAAAAATTTGACCAAACGAATTCAGTCCCGGCGAGCAGCCAAGCCATCCCGGCTGCGATCGAAACGGTGATCCCGCCGATCAATATTCCCATGGCCAAATTGAGCGGCCATCTCCCCTTCAACACAAGGCCCAGAGAATTGAGCGAAAGTTGTTCAAGGAACCTGGCGGCGATCCATCCGGCGGCCAACGCGGCGACAAACATCGCCGAAGCATTCACGAGCAGCTTCAGCGGCACGGAACCCTCGCCTGGCCTGAAAAGCGAAGGGAAAGCAAAGAACGCGATTGCACCTAGAAACAAAAACAAGAAAACGAAGAGGCATAGAAAAAACGTGGCGCGCCAGCCGCTTCTGAGCATTTTGCTTTCGTCGAAGAATATTTGTGCAATGTTCATTGTTCCGCTTGAGTTTAGCGAAGCCGCGGTGGTGCATCAAACAGCCGTGTCGGTGTGTTAAACTTGGGCTTCGGAATGACTACCCGCTCGCCAAAACGCATCAGGCTTTCGCTCTGGCTTCTCGGGGCGTTCGTGCTTATTCTGCTTACGCTGCTAGTTCTGCTGCAAACTTCGAATCTTTGGAAAAGTTTTACGATCGAATCGGCGGGCGACACGTTGTTGCTTTACGGGCTTTCCTCGCTAAATTTTGCGGCGTTCGTCGTCTTCGGATTTATCTTTTTGCGGAGCATCGTGCGGCTTGTCCGGGAACGACGAGCATTACAGCTTGGCTCAAAATTAAAAACACGGCTGCTGTTCTATTTTGTAATGATCAGCATTTTGCCGATCGTTGCGATGGCCGGGTTTTCGATATTGTTTATGAATCGGGCGATCGACCGCTGGTTCACGCAGATCCCGGAAAATATCGTCCGTTTGCCGC
>CAZXTS010000340.1:0-2385 GCA_964643745.1 uncultured Chloracidobacterium sp. | reverse complement strand
GTGTCAGAACCGCCAGCTCCCCTCCTGCCTGAGGAGGCGTGGCCGAAGGCCGGGGTGGAGGGAGCAGCGGGCGGCCAGTTCGGTGGACTGAGGCCTTTTCACGCAAAGACGCAGAGACGCAAAGAAGTTAAGAGTTCAAGGTTCAGCTTGCCGATGTCAATGATCAAGTCAGATCCGTCTCAGTTTTGAGACGGATCAGCCAAAAACTGAGACGACGTCTCAATTTCCTGATCATCTATGACGATGCCCGAAATAAACCTTTCAAAGAACACACGGCCGCTGCCATTAGCCGCATCGCCAGATCGCATCATATGTTGCGGGTATTGTAAAAGAATATTATCTATGCAACAAAGCACCGATTTCCCAGTCCGTGTAACGGCCAAAGAGCATATATGCATTCTAAAATCGATAAGTCCCATAAAGAAATTAAGTGTATTACTGATATTTATAACCACATAGGAAAGTAGGGCACATATAAGTGGTGAGCGGTAAGCGGTTAATGGTGGGTGGTGACGAGTTGGCCGGCGGCTCCTAGTGGTGCAGGAACTGGCTGGGCCGTCGGGGAGGGAACTGGCGGTTTTGCATTCGTGGGAATAGATTGTGAACGAATTGGTATTGTAAGGTAGTCAGGCCTGACGACAGATCTACGATCAAGGACAAGTTCCTAAAGGAGTTCAATATGCATTTAACAAGATTAGTAGTTGGTTGGATCTTTGCCTGCGCGATGATGTTCGCGGCGGATTCGACCGTTTTTTGCCAGGATACAATGAAAGACGACAAGATGATGGGCGAAAAGTCGATGAAAGACGATCGTCCGGTGGTGGCGATCATCTTCGCCGAATGGTGCCCGGCGTGCCAGAGCGTTGACCCGATAATGAAAGAGCTGATGGGTGAATATGGTGAGAAACTGAATTTCGTCGTGTTTGATGTTTCTAACGATGAAAAGATCGCCGCTTCGCAAAAGAAGGCAGCGAAATACGGCCTCGCCGATTTCTTCAGCAACAACAAAACGAAGACCTCGACCGTCGCAGTGTTCAAGGACGGAAAGCAGGTTTATAAGACCGCCAAGAATGCAAAAAAGGCCGATTATCAAAAGGCCTTCGATTCCGCGGTCGAATAGAGCCACAGAAAAAGAACGAGCAAGGGAAGTAAATTCGATCCTCCTTAAAGGGAAAGCGCCGTGAACATCGCTTTCCCTTTTTTATTCACGAAAATGGGGAAGTTTAACTACAGATAAACACGGATGGACACAGATGTTTTTTAGATGGAACTGTGGCGATGTGTGTGCATCTGTGTAAGAACTGGCCGCACGTTCACTCAGGTGGTTCTGACAAATTGATAGTTGGTATAAAATATCCGTATGACTATGCGGGTGGATTGGATGAGCGGGGTTGGGACGGCGATGGTTACGCCGTTCTTGCGGGATGGGTCTGTTGATGACGAATGCTTTCGGCGTTTGGCGGAGCGGCAGATCAAATCTGGCGTTAATATATTGGTGCCGTGCGGGACGACGGGCGAGAGCGTGACGATGTCCGAAGCGGAAAAGCTCGGCGTGATAAGACTTGCGTGCGAGGTCGCGCATGATAAGAGCGGACGGGGGCGTCCGCGTTCCAGGGTGATCGCCGGGACGGGTTCGAATTCGACGGCGGCGACAATCGATTTCACCAGGAAAGCTCGCGAGGTCGGTGCCGATGCGGCGCTGATAGTCGCGCCGTATTACAACAAACCAACGCAAGCGGGCCTGTTCGCACATTATTCCGAGATCGCACGTTCGGTGAAGGACTTTCCGATCATGCTTTACAACGTGCCCGGCCGGACGGCGTCGAACATCTCGGCGAAGACTACGCTGCGGCTGGCCGAAAAACACGAGAACATCGTCGCGACCAAAGAGGCTTCGGGCAATCTGTCGCAGGTGATGGAGATAATGGCCGGGCGGCCGAAAGGATTTAAGGTCTTTTCGGGCGACGACGCGACGGCTCTGCCGTTTATCGCGCTCGGCGGCGACGGGCTGGTGTCGGTCATCTCAAACGAAATGCCGAAGGAAACCGCGAAGCTCGTAGAACACGCCCTGAACGGCTCGTTCCACTTCGCACGCAAGATACATTACAAGATACTCCCGCTGATGGAAGCGAACTTTATAGAATCGTCGCCCGCTCCGTGTAAGTTTGTGATGGCCCAGATGGGATTGCTTGAAGAGAATTTAAGATTGCCGCTCGTGCCGGTGATGAAAGAAACACACGCAAAATTAAAAGAAGCCATGGCGGCATCAGGAATTAAGTAACAACGGATTAACGCGGATTTTCGCGGATTTTTTTAGGATCGTAGGATATTTTATCCCAGATTACGCGTTAGAAAATTTTAGGTTGAAAACTGAATGTTAAACAA
>CAZXTS010000339.1:0-2431 GCA_964643745.1 uncultured Chloracidobacterium sp. | reverse complement strand
ACTATTCCAAAGTCTTCGACTACCCCTTCGTTTTTTCTAATGCTTAATCCGGGTTGAACAAGCGTCTCCTAAGGTTAAAGGACCTGTTGGAGAACGAATCCGGCGTTTAAAAGGTAAGAATGCGGCCTTATTGGTTGGCCGCATTCGGTAGGTATTACTTGGATGGTATTAAGGACAGGTATTAGGTTCCTCGCCGGATCGAATCCGGCTTCACCGACGGGGGATAATAAAACGGTCCGGAGGATCTAAATCTCTGGACGTCAAAACTTTTCCGTGCTCCGCACTCCAGACATGCACGATACGAGACGTTCTTATTGGTAAATGGCCGGGTCAATCGCTTGTGCCAACAGCCAAATAGTTTGCCGAACAAACCGATCTTGGTTCCAAGAGCGCGTTCGCCCTGTTCCACCACTTTTTCCGTTAAGATGCTATTTTCCAGTATTCCTTGCATATCCCTTTTCTCGCCTCCACACATATAAATGCGGTTTCAGCTTCTTACACTTAATAGAACGCGAAACGGGGAAAGTTTTGCAATCATTATGATGTAGAAACCGCCTATTTGGTTTATCGTTTCTTTAAATCACTAAAACGCCTGTTTTTCTTATTTGCCTTATCCGTTAGAATCAAAGAAAAAGATTCGGGAGCAAAACATGTCGATCAAAGCAATAACATTCGTGTTTGCAATAATTCTGGTGGGGTTTAACGCAAATTCCTTCGCCTGGGACGATGTTGGCCACAAGATAACTGGCTATATCGCCTGGCAGCGGATGTCGCCGAAGGCCCGCGAGAATGTGATCAAGATACTCCGTTCGGCCCCGGAGGACTCACACCTTTCGGTTTACTATCAGTCGTATGGGGTTCGCTCCGAGGGGGACAAGCAGCTTGAGTATTTCATGCTCGTGCCGACCTGGGCAGACATCGTCCGCGACCGGACGTTCCCGGTCCGATACGAGAAATATCACAAAGGCGATTGGCATTACACGTCCGTATTCTGGCGGCAGGTTGATGGCAAGGCGGAATTGATCGCAGACAAAAAACCGGACGGCCAGGCGATAGAAAAACTTGCCGAATTTGAAAAGGCACTTCGCAACCCGGCCACGAGCGATAAGGACAAATCCATCGCTCTTGCCTGGTTTCTCCACATCGGCGGCGACATTCACCAACCGCTGCACACCTCAAGCCGCGTGACCGACCGCGAGCCGAACGGCGATATCGGCGGCAACACTTTTCTTATCACGCCCGAAGGCACGCCGCGAGCCGACCAGCAAAACCTGCATTGGTTCTGGGATTCGATAGTTCCGCGAAATATTCCGTTCGATTTCGGCCTTTGCGAAGGCTGTTATGTGAAACACGTTGCTGAATCATTCACCTCGCGTTATCCGTTCGACTCGGAAAAGGCCGGGCTTGCTCTTTCTGCCTACGCTACGTGGAAAGACGAAAGTCTAGCACTGGCAAACAGCGCGGTGTTTCGTGCGGACCTCAAACGATTTGAAACGCCTAGCAATGATTATCGCCGTAATGCGTTTGCGGTCGCCGAAAGGCGTTTGACTATGGCCGGTTACCGAATGGGCGAAACGCTGAACGACATCTTTGGAAAATAAATGACGCCAACTGAGACGCTCGAATATTTTACTGGCCGCCGCGATTCGATCATTGAACTGATACGCGAGATCGTCGAGATCGAGTCGCCTTCGCATGATGCCGAGCGGAGCCGCGAGGTGGTCGATTGGGTCGAGAATGCGGCGAGGGCGACGGGGCTTGAGCTTGCCATCGAGCGTTATCCGACCGAGAGCGACGGCGATCACCTGATCATCCGAGCATTTCGGGGTGATGAAAAGCCTGTGCTTTTGCTTGGGCATACGGACACCGTTCACCCGGTCGGGACCAAAGCAAAGAACCCGACGCGTATCGAGGGCGACCGCTTTTACGGCTGCGGCATTTTTGATATGAAGGCAAACATCATCTTGATGCTCGAGGCGTTTCGCTATTTCAAGACGAGCGGGACGCAGCCCTTGCGGCCGATCAATATTTTGCTTTCCTGTGATGAAGAGGTCGGCAGCTACACCGGCCGCGAATACGTTGAACGCGAAGCATCGCTTGCCGAACACTGCCTTGTCTTCGAACCATCGGCCGCGGGCCGCGTCAAGACCGGGCGCAAGGGTACGGGGATGTATGTTGTGAGCGCACTCGGAGTTCCAGCCCATGCGGGGCTCGACCCCGAAAAGGGCGCGAGCGCGATACTTGAGCTCTCGCGGCAGATCGAACGGCTCCACGCGATGAACTCGCCCGAGGCAGGCACGACCGTCAACGTCTGCACCGCAAGCGGCGGAACGACGACGAATGTCATTCCCGAACACGCCGAGTGCACGGTCGACGTCCGCTTCAGCTCGATGGCCGAGGCTGAGCGGATCGATGCGGCGATAAAGGTACT
>CAZXTS010000338.1:0-2442 GCA_964643745.1 uncultured Chloracidobacterium sp. | reverse complement strand
GAGATCGTCGAGGCATGAAGAAGTGCTAGGATTCGGGCGGGAATAGCGAGCCGAGGGCGAAGGCAATGCCTACGTATGCGTAACCAAACACAAGCGTACACGCTGCGAAAAAAACATAGAATGTTAGGGACATCAGGATAGTATCGCGGAGCGTAACGCCAGTGTCGTTGGCCAATTGAAAGATGCCGAATAAGACGCCCAACGGAATCAGCATTAAGAGCGGCAAACAAATTAGTCCCTTTCTGAATTCAGATTCCGGTTGATTCCACATCCAGATCAGCAATGGAATTACAGTTATCAGATACGGAATCCCGCCAATATATCCGGAAAACAAGATCACCATAACAATGCCAGCAACGATCTCGTTCATTGAATGAACATAGGGAAGAAATGGCAGAAGAAGCACCGGAACCAGCAAAGGCAAAGCAAGGCTAAGTTTGTAGACAGAGGTTCTTGTCACCTGTCATATTCTACCACTCCAGTTTTCGGCATGCATCGACCGATCAACGGGCGGGATAGCAGACCACTAAGAACAAGAACTGCACGAAAAGAAAGAACTATCGCCTGAGAAAATTAGCGATGCCTTTTTGGCAATCATCGGTCATTCGGGCTTCGGCGTTGGTTTCGGCACCGGCTTCGAGGGCTTCGGGGAATTGCATTCCGTCCATTCTGTAGAGCAGAGATTTGCTAAGACGAACGGCCGAGGCTGAGATCTTTGTGTAAACGGAGGCGTAGTCGAGCACGGCGTTCTCGAAATCTTCTTCGGGGAAAAGGCGGTTGACCAAGCCGAGTTCTTTGGCTTGCTTGGCGGAGAATTCGAAGCCTTGGGTGACGAGTTCGAACGAAAGCTTTTCACCTAAGTTACGCCTGAGAATCGCCATAACGATCGCCGGGACAAATCCGATCTTGACCTCAGGATATCCAAACCGCGCGGTCTCGGTCGCGAGCACGATATCGCAACCCGTCGCCAACCCGCATCCGCCCGCAAGCGCACGGCCATGGACGGCCGCGATAACAGGAACTTTCGCTTCTCGAATCAATGTAAAAAGTTCCGCAAGGCCCTTCGCGTCTTCCAGATTTTCCTCGTACGTCGCCGACGCGATCTTCTGCAACGCCGAAAGGTCCGCTCCCGAACAAAAATCCTTCCCCGCACCGCGAATTATTATCGCCCGCAAAGAATCATCTCCATCCGCGGCCCGTATCGCATCCTTCAAAGCACAGATCAACGCATCATTGAGCGCATTCCGCTTCTCCGGACGATTGAGCGTCAGTATTCGGATCGAATCGGTCGTGTCGACAAGTAAGGTGTTCATTGGCTGACGAAAAAGTTGCTTCTTGGTAAACCTAATTAGTAATTACTAATTAGATAATTACCAATTATTGCTTCTTTGAAGAAGTAACGATCGAAGAAATTATTTTCACGAGTTCCAACCTGTCGATTTCGATCGACCTGTATTCTGCATCAGTAAGAATTTCTCCATGAAATAAGACTAGTAACCAGTATTCGGTCTCCAAAGCTCTCCGCCTTGCGATGCCGAATTCGGAGACGAATACATCTCTGTTCTCTCCTCCGATCGCTGCTCGCACGTGCCTGCCGATATTCGTGCCAGAAATTAACAGCTCCTTTGAAAGGACGTATTCCCGCTTTTCCGTATTCAGAAACTGGCAGAGCTTAACTACACGCAATGCAAAATCTAACGATTTATCAAGCACCGGATTGTCTTGCATAATGGTATATTTTTTCGGTCAATTTAATTACTAATTAGTAATTACCTAATTAATAATTATTTGAAGTCTAGGCGTTATGCCTCATCCCCAACGTCAATATACATCCGCAAGAGTGCTGTCGAGAATGTTTTGCCTTGGGCGTCGGTCATAAGGCTGAGCGTTCCGCCACCGCCGAGGCTTTCGTGAAGGAGAAAATTCAGGGCGTGTAGGTTCGGCAATTCGAAGCGTTCAACCTTCCCTTTTACCATTTCGCCGAAGTGCTCTTTCACGGCTTCGGCGGTTACCTTTTCGACAAGCAGCGGATAATGTTCTTCCTTTAGAGCGATAAGGCCTACGTTCGCAGTGTCGCCTTTGTCGCCGGAGCGTGCGTGGGCAATATCTTTAAGCTGAACTTTCATAAGCACAATAAAACGGTCGATGTTATCTGAATCTGGTAAGATAATAGCCTAGCTGGCACGGGAATTGAAACTTTGATGAAAAAGACGCTGATCATCCTACTCGTAGTCTTATTCGCGGCCGGATCAGCATTTGCTCAGAAGCCGGATATGGCGGAGATGCTCGTCAAGGCGAGTGAGCGTTCCGCCAAATACATCGAAACATTTCGTAACCTGATCGCAAACGAGACTCGAACGGTTGTGACGCTTCGCCCGGACGGGACCGTTCGGCGGCAAAAGAGCATTGATTCGACATTTATCGTTTATCAACTGGCGAGCG
>CAZXTS010000337.1:0-2453 GCA_964643745.1 uncultured Chloracidobacterium sp. | reverse complement strand
GGATAAACACAGATCTGAGTTCAGAGTTCAAGCTTCAGCTTGTCTTCTTCGCGTCTTCGCGACTTCGCGTCTCTCCGTCTTTGCGTTGAAAACTTCGCGGCTACCGAACTGGCCGCCCGCTCACGCAGGCGGTTCTGACTTTTCGCCAAGAACGCCGATGTTTGTACCAAGCTGCCCCAGGCGCGGGTATTCGCAATGGGACAAAAATGGGCAAATTTGCCCGATCCGGCAGTTTTCCTTTGTCCCGAGCCTGCGTGTTGGAGGCTGGGACAACGGGACAAATGGGACAAGCGATGTTGGATCGGCTAAAAGTAAAAGGCTGCCCGAATGTCAGGCAGCCCAAAGTTGGTAATGGCAGAAGCGTTATGGGATCACAAGAACCTGGCCGACCCGAATGTTCGTCGGGCTCGAAAGCTGATCACGGTTTGCATCAAAGATCTCCATATAGCGCGACGTCGTGCCGTAAAATCGGGCACTGATCTTTGAAAGCGTATCTCCGGAACGGACCACGTAGGTTCGGCTGCCGGAAGTTTCAGGCAACGGTTCGTAAACCGGCTCATCTTCGACCGCGGCGTAACGAGGCAGCGAAACGCTCTGGTTCAAGATGATGCCAAATTCCGCGCCGGATTTGACCTCGGCATCTTCGCCTTTGGTCATTCGTTCGCCCAGGAGGCCTGCTCCGGCACCCAGGAGTCCGCCGATCAAGGCTCCTTTACCGCCGCCGATCGCACCGCCTAGGACCGCTCCGCCTGCACCGCCGCCGCCGATGAAGATCACCTTGCGGTGTTTCATCTTGTCGCCGCTGGCTGTGCCTTCGTTGTCGCTCTTGGCGTCGTCTTCGCTAAGGTCGGTCAGCGATCCGTTGATGGTCCGCTTCGTACCGTTCGGCAGTACAAGCTGGCGAAAGCTAACGTCGATCTCGCCGACCTTGCCGCCTTTTACGGCTTTCTGAACGCGGTCAACGCGACCGGTGATCTCAGAACCTTGCGGGATCACAACCTGGCCGTTCGCATTATAAACCGGATCGATGGTCGTTGTAGTGAAGGTATCGCCGACCTGCGAGACCTTGGAGCTAAGGTTTTGGTTGACCCTAACTCGGATCTTCTTGCCGGCGGCGATCGTTTGTTGTGCCGCTGCATTCCGATTTGTTGACGCCCGACCAAGCGTTGGACGCTGTCCGAATGCCTCGGTCACCAGTGACGCCGCAAAGATCGTGAAAAGTACCGCGGCCGACGTAAATTTTAAATATGTGTTCATCATTCGAACCCTCCAAAGCTCGTTGTGCGTTACGGTGTTGGGCAAAGACCGCCGAACGCTTCTTTCGACGTATTCATTATGCTTATCGTTGCAATAAAAGTCGAATTTCGGAACTTCGGATATGGCAATGCGGAACGGGAGGATAAAAATATTTCCCAGTTTTTTGAAATTTCTCTTAATTAGGTATATTAACGATGCAGTTAGCCGATCATTTGTGATTCACATCTCCACCGCCGGACGCATATTCCGGCGGGCTTTTGGAACAATCTTTTTGTGTGCAATTTTGGCTGGCTATGAATATATGCATCTGTTTCGAGAGACATTCCTTCTTTTTCTCCTCAACATGCTTGACGCCGTGCTGACGCTTGTCTGGGTCCGCTCGGGCACCGCTACGGAGGCCAACAAACTAATGGCTCACCTGCTTGATATCAGCGATTTCACGTTCCTTGCGGCAAAGGTTGGGGTCGGGATCATCATGGCCGCGGTAATGCTTCGTTTTGGCTACAAGCCGATCGCAAAACCTCTGATGACGGTCGCTCTGACAGTATATATCGGGCTTATGGGCATACACTTTGTCACTGGCCTATCGGCGTTCGGTCTGATTTCCGAAAGCTTCATTTACGAAACCGGGCAATGGGCTCGATCTTTTGTAGCCTTGATTGTTCTTTGATCGTCCATCCGATCACACTCCGGCGAAACCGGCAGCTTCTTTTCGTCGTATTCCTTTATATATAACAACGAATACCCGCTCTCATTGCATCATATTTGCTCGGGCGTTTATTCTTTTATACGAGGTTGAATCTTATGTCTCAAGCACCGAAATATAGTCTTTCTATACGTCAAATACTTTTACTTTCTGTAACGACCGCCGTGATAGCGATCGGGGGAACCTTCGGGATCGTTAAGCTTTACGATATTTGGAGTAGGGCAGAAACATCAGGTGTTGCTTTTGCCGAATCAACGCCGCTCGGCGTTTCGGACCCGTCGCTTGTAACCGATGAGCAGAATAATATCGAGATCTACCGAACGATCTCGCCCGGCGTTGCATTTATTAATACAACGACGCTGGTTCAAGATTGGTGGTCCGTTCAGGAGCGTTCGGGAAACGGCAGCGGTTCTGTCATCGATAATCAGGGCCACATCCTTACTAATTTTCACGTGATCGAACGTGCGCAACGGATCACGGTCAATTTCGG
>CAZXTS010000336.1:0-2470 GCA_964643745.1 uncultured Chloracidobacterium sp. | reverse complement strand
GTGCGGTGGATCCGCGAGTACACAAGCTGCCGATGCCTGACGACCTGATGGGAACGCTTGTTGAATACGTTGTTGCTCATGAGGTCGGACACACGCTTGGCTTTCAGCACAACATGAAGGCGAGCTCGACTTATCCGGCAGAGAAGGTCCGCGACCGCGAGTGGGTCAAGAAAATGGGCCACGTTTCCACGCTGATGGACTATTCACGCTTTAATTACGTAGCACAGCCCGAAGACAATATTGATCCTGAGGATCTTGTGCCCGGAATTGGGCCGTATGACGTTTGGGCGACGATGTGGGGTTACAAGCCGATCCCAACCGCACGTACGTCGGATCAGGAAAGGCCGACCTTGGATGAATGGGCACGCCAGCAGGACGAAACGCCTTGGTTCCGGTTTTCGACGCAGGGTTCGGCTGGAAGCGATCCGGGCGAGTTGACCGAAGCTGTCGGCGATGCTGATGCTATCTATTCTACCGAGCTTGGCGTTCGCAACCTGAAGCGAATCGCAAAACTATTGGTGCCTGCGACAACCCAAAAACGCGGTGAAACGTATGGCGATCTAAACGAACTTTACGGACGGATGATGGGCCAATGGACGCTGGAAATGAATCATGTCGCCGCGATCGTCGGCGGATACAATTCGCGGCAAAGGCACGTCGGCCAGGCGGGCGTGCGATTCGATCTTATCCCGAAAGCTCGTCAAGCGGCCGCCGTTAAGTTCCTTAGCGAAAACGCATTCACTACGCCGGAATGGGCGATCGATAAAGACATCCTTAGGAGGATCGAACCCGTCGGTGCGTTGAACCGCGTGAGGAACGCACAAAACAGCGTGCTTAACAATCTGCTGTCTAGTTCACGTTTTGCGAGGCTCGTTGAACAACAGGCGATCGATGGGGCCATGGCATATCATCCTTCCGATTTCCTGACCGATGTACGCGGCGGAGTCTTTAGCGAACTTAAGGCTCCGAGGCCGGTTGTCGATGCTTATCGGCGAAATTTGCATCGAGCTTTTCTTGATATAGCGAATGCAAAGTTGAATTCGACGCAAACTGTACCGGCGAATCTGCCTCCCGGATTTGCCGCAATGTTCATAAGCAGCGGAGACGAGCGTTCGTTCTACCGTGCAGAACTTCGTGCGATAAGCACTTCCGCCGGAACTGCACTTGCACGAACGACGGATAAGGCGACGCGTGCACATCTTGAGGGAATGCGCGATCAGATCGCAAAGATCCTGAATCCGCAGTTTGCCGGTGTTGCTGCAGCATCTGCAAACGTGAATCGGCAGGCTCTCGAGTTCCTAGAGCTTTATTACAATCCGACCTCATGCTGGCCGGATTACAAGATCGAGCCTTAAGAGGTTTGGTTTTCTAGAACGAGTTGCGGGCGGAACATTTCGCCCGCAATTTTTTTGTGCGAGAATCGCTTTTGTAATGACCGACACACTATTCGCAATGCATCTTACCGCGGCCGAGATCGAATCCCGGATCGCGCAAGTTCTTGGATCACCCAAAGATCCAGGACGCCTGGAAATGATCGTTCGCCGGCCTTCTATAGACGCCCGCGAAGTTGTGAGTGAAGGAATGCTTGATCTTGAGACCGGTCTTGTCGGCGACAACTGGCTGACGCGCGGAAGTTCGCGGACTGACAATGGGCTGGGCCATCCGGAAATGCAGTTGAACGTAATGAATTACCGGTTCGCCGAGCTGATCGCCGGGGGCCGCGAACGCGTTCCGCTGGCGGGCGACCAGCTTTACGTCGATCTCGATCTGAGCCGTGAAAATCTGCCTATCGGTTCGCAGCTTTCGATCGGAACAGCGGTTATCGAACTGACCGCGATACCGCACCTCGGGTGCAAGAAATTTGTCGAACGTTTTGGGATCGACGCGATGAAATTCGCCAATTCGGACTTCGGCAGAAAACATAACCTGCGGGGTGTGAACGCAAAGGTGATCGAACTGGGCAAGGTTGCGTGTGGTGATGACGTATTCGTTGTGCTTCGATCTACAACTACAAATTCGGTTTGATGATACAGTTAGTCCTCAGCGAAAACGCTGTACTATCTAACCGAAAACACATCCACGCAAGGTTAGACTTTTCTTGCTGCAATAGTTGTTAACTTATTGACGAATAAATGTCGTTTATATAGGGTGGAACGCAACTTTCTATTCAGCGATCGATTCTTTAGGAGAGTAAAAATATGAGCAATGCAACGGCACAAGCAGGCGACCGCGAGGCGATCGCTAGACTAATTCACACGTATGTCGGCGGCGGCATTTCAGGCCGCAGTGACGATATGAGGCCCGCTTTTCACGAGGGAGCGACCATCTACGGATACATCGGCCCCGACCTTTTCGGCGGGCCGATCGAGGGTTTATTCGAATGGATCAACGGCAACGGCCCGGCCGCGGATCTGAAAAGCGAGATCGCCTCGATAGATATCGAGGGCACTATCGCGACCGTCCGCCTCGA
>CAZXTS010000335.1:0-2474 GCA_964643745.1 uncultured Chloracidobacterium sp. | reverse complement strand
AGAAACGACCGTCAATGCTCTCGTTCCTGAACCCGGCCTATTTTTCCTTCAAAACGAGCATCGAAGGTGTTTCTCGGCGTGAAAGTGCTCAGGACCAACGCCTGTATTTCCAGCAAACCGGCAGCGAACCGGTCGTTTCTCCCGCAATCGGTCAAAGGCTGGATTTTAATCCCCAGGTGATCCTTCCGCTTAGCTCAAAGTATTTCAACGTAACCGCGACCGCCGGCGGCAGGATCACGTATTACTCGAATTCGTTCAATGATATGCGGCGGGTCGTTGGCGATAATCTGATCAGAAAGTATGGCGAGTTCGAACTGGACCTTCGGCCGGTCGCGTTGGCAAGGAATTATTATGGCAAGAACGATTCCTTCCGTTTTCGCCATGTGATCGAACCTTACGCTACATATCGTTTTGTTAAGGGGATCAACAATTTTCGGCAGGTCATTCGCTTTGATTCGATGGACACGATCACGGATACGAACGAGATCGAATTCGGGCTGATCAATCGGATCTATACTCGAAAATATTCCGAAGCGGTAACGGACAAAGCTCAAAGAGCACTTCTGTTTCACGAGAGTTCCGATGGTAATAAAAAAGCAGATTCGAACCTCAACGTCCAACCCTACGAGATCTTCAATTTGACTGTTAGAGGTAAGTATTTTTTTGATAAGCGGTTTGGCGGTGCTCTAGTTCCCGGCCAACGCAATCAGATCGCACCGATAACATCGCACAGTTTTTACACATTTGGAGGCGCTCCCCGGCGGTTCTCGCCTTTGGCGATCGATATGACCTATCGGCCGCAGCGAACGATCTTCGTTAACACACGAGCCGATATCGGTTTTCAAGGCGACGGCCTAAGAGCCGTTTCGGCAACCGTCGGTTATGACACACCTCTGTTAAAGCTGTTTCAGACATTCTATTACACGCGTGCTGTAACACTCATTCCATCGCTCGCACAATTTGCAGATGAGCGCGGAAAAGAGGCCGGAACGCTGCGCGGTTCACAGTGGAGCCCGTCGGTATTCATCGGGAGCCGCGATAAAGGCCCGTTCGCCGGAGCTTCGGTCTTCTTTGATTTTGAGAACAGGCGGGCCACGCAACTTTCGCCGCTGATAAGCTCGCTTTACACAGCAGGATACGCATCCAACTGCTGCTCCATGGCGATCCAATACTACACTTTCAACGTCGGCGCCCGAAACGAGAACCGCATCGTATTCTCGTTCCGGCTAAACGGCATCGGCAGCTTCGGCACCGAACAATTCGGCCAAGGCCTGCGGTAATTAGTTTAAAGAAAATTGGCAACATTTCTCCAGAAATCTTGCCGGCTGATTTAGTCAATAACCACGCCCTATACGAGATAAGTTACCTTTATCGGATCGGAACATCGCTTTTTTGCACGACGCCTACTCTAACCTTAATATAGTGAGAGCTAATTGAAGTTATTCGGACCCAATGATTGGGAAGAATTCCTCCTATTTGCTTTTTTGGAAAGAATACATACTTACTGACATCGGAGCCATAAGGTATTTCAACAAGAGGAGGCAATATTAGGCTTACAATGTTATGCCTTTGAATCTCGCGCATGCTTGGAAATAATCTTTCGGCTGTCGGCATCAAGAGATTTTGAAATTTATCCAAACCTAGCGGCAAATCGCTTGACAACCCAGGCACTGCAATTGACGTGACGAACGAAGCTCCTGAACCAAGGATGTTCAACCCAAGAAAGATTCGATTTCTATAACTTCGATCCGCCCTTCTATCATGGGTATTTGCGATAACCTGATACACATAGGGTCGAAATGGTATCACCTGACCGAAAGGTCGCAACTCAGGCTTGGCTTTGACCGATTCATTATTGGACGGTGTTTGGTTGGTTCGAAGATAAAGATTGCGGTCGAAATCGCATCGGACTCGACAATCCACATCCCCGTCCGAACATCCGCAATTCTCAGAAATTCCTTGAATCTCAAGAGTGCAAAGCCTTTCCCTTAGGCGGACGGTAGCAAGGCACGATTGCTTTCGGTCATTACCCAAGTCGTTACATTCGTCGGTGTCGCGAACGGCGAGATCGCTACAAACTTTGTTACCTTGATCGACAGTGTCCCTTTCGATCTTGTCCAAACGGTTGGCGCTGCGCGGTGCCCAGTTGTTTATGAACATTATATCCTCAGCATCAATTGGCTTAAATTGTTTTCCCCGCGAACCCTTTGTCGGAAGTTTTTCAAGAGAAACTCTTACTTCAAGTGCGTCGCTGAAGAAAATTATTGAGCTGGCCGGACCGCCGTTGCGATCCACTTCGAGTTCATTTACGATTCGAATTTTTGCAACATGATACTCCTTGGCTGCTCGACCCCCGAAAAGGTCCTTTGCTGTTCGCTCGTCCAACATATCTATTCGAACGTCTATGGGCTGGAACGCAACCACATTGCGTCTACCTTTAACAAAAACAGTAAATTCTTCTTCTCTATTAGGAA
>CAZXTS010000334.1:0-2476 GCA_964643745.1 uncultured Chloracidobacterium sp. | reverse complement strand
TAATGAATTCACCATACCAAGTGGCAGACAAGTTCATGGACGTGCTTGCCGAGTTTGGCCTTTCAAAACACGAAGCCGAACGTAAGGCGTCGCGTCCTGACGAACGCCCTGTTGATGAGGAAAAAACGGTCGAAGAGCCGGCTGCGAAATAATGTCCGGAATAGGCACCGATTAGCGGCCGCAGCGTAAAACGGACGAATAAATTGAGCGAAAATAGTCTTCAAAAACGTAGTACCTCGACGATCAAAGAAAAAGGCCAATACCTGATCGCGTTCGGGGTGGTGGCGTCTATGCTGGTCGTAGCCAGTATGCCGCTCTTCGTCGTGCTTTTCTTCGGCGTTTTCGCTTTTTTCCTTTACAAGATGTTCTCGACCGGCGCGAAGAGCGATGTCCGCGAGATATTCGAATTCTATCTGGCCGCGAACGAAATGCTTCGCGACGACGACCGTAATTGGTATGGCTTTGAATTGACGGAGACGATCGACCGTGGTGAGGCTTTGATACATAGAATGTCGGCAGCTCCGCCGCTTGTCCATTTTGCGATCGGTGCACTATATAACCGTATCGGCGATCATAAGTCGGCGGTAAAACACCTTGCCAATGTAGTCGAGAACCCAAAGGCAGATGAAAAGGCGTTCGTATACCCAACGCCTGAGCTAAGAAGTTATGTAAAGATCTTGCGAAAGATCGAACGAGATCCTGCCGACGCACCGCTGACATCGTCTGCGATCAGATCGCTTGAAAGATCCCGGAGATTGAGAGGGGCGACATTGCTGGAAGAAAGCCGTCAAGCCTTTGCGACATACGTGCCCATGCTCGCTAACGCGGAAGCAGGTGCTGTTGAACACGGCTCAGAGAATAGATCGGTGACAGACCCGGAGATGCAGGAAAGCAATGTTGTTCACATAGACCCCGAGAAAACGAATGGGTTTGCCGGAGAGCGTGAACATGTTGCTGACAGAAACCGGGACCGATCAGGCAGCTCAGACGACAGGTTCTCAAATCGAAAGCCGATCTCAGAAGTTCTGCACGATATCTACGATACCAAGCGGGCGTGAGCCGTCTAATCGATACCAAAAAATTTCTTTAGTGATTTGATAACGCTTTTGTCGGGAGATGCCTCATCTTCTACCGTATTCTCCGAAGGTGTCCTGAGCCGTTCCCGGCGGTCTTCGACGATCTCGCCTATCCGAACAAGAAGTTCCGGGTTATTTTCAAAGATCGGTTTTATCGCAGATTTATCGATCCGCAAGACCTCGGTCTCATCATCGGCGATGACGGTCGCGGTTCGCGGCTGGCCTGTCAGCAGGCTCATTTCTCCAAAAAAATCACCTACTTTGAGATTGTTGATGGTCCGCTGAACGGAACCGTCCGGTATCTGCACCCTTACCGATCCGCGAACGATGACGAACATTGTGTTGCCTTCCTGCCCCTTTTTTACGATCGCTTCGCCGGGAGCGAAAACCCTCGATACACCGGCATCGGCCAGTCGCATCAATTCTTCGTCAGAAAGCGGAGCAAAAACCGAAACTGCGGATAACTGGTCGAGCCTTGTGTTCCTGATCTCCTCGACTTCCGGTTCCACGGCGCTCTGTTCCATATAAACAGTGCGGGTTGGAAACGCGAATTCGATCTTTTCACGATTGAAGACATACCAGATCCGCTGGCGTATCTGAGCATCGGTGTCGTTGTAGCGTACGTAATTCTCGCACCAGTATTTGATCTCCCAGTCGATCCCGTTGTCGCCGAGATCCCTAATTCGAACCACGGGGCGCATCTTTTGCGAGACGTTGTCGATGTTCCTGATGGCATCGCGAACCAGGAGAGCGGTCCGCGAAGGCGACGCGGAATAGACCGTGTTGAATTGAACTATGCGGGCATTAAGATTATTCTTCGGCGCGACCTCGATCGTCTCTTTTGACATTACGGCATTGCTCATAATGATCAGCTTGTTCTGAAACGTCCTGATCTTAACGCCGCGCCACGATACGCTTTCTACAACGCCGCTGCCGCGGTTCGAAATCGTAACGACGTCGCCGACCTGAAACGGCTGGTCTGCCTGGATGGCAATGCCCGCAAAGAGGTTTCCCAGCGTGTCCTGCAGGGCAAGGCCGACGACTATTCCAAGGATGGTAGAACCGGTGAACAATGCGCCGAGATTTATATTCGGGAATTCCGACTGAAATATAACGAAGAAAGCGACGATATAGATTATCGTCGAAATTATCGTCTTGAGGAGTGAGGCTATCTCGGATTGGCTCGACCTTCGCAGAACCGTTTGGAAAAGCAGCATCACTAACAGCCGGATGATAATTACGACCAATGCCATTCCAAGAACGATCTTCAGGAGGTGAAAGATCGTAATCGAAAGTGTCACGACGGTTAACGTCAGCATTTGCGGGGACGTGCCGTCCGACCGCGAAAGCGATCCATCCGGTGCGATGATCAGGCCGGCCTCTGTCGAAAGATATCCCTT
>CAZXTS010000333.1:0-2504 GCA_964643745.1 uncultured Chloracidobacterium sp. | reverse complement strand
TTCTTCTTCGCCAACGCTCCGCATCCGGCAAAAGAGAATCAAGTTAGCCAGAGGAATCTCGCAAAACAGAATTCTAGCCCAGACCATCATTATCCGAACGAATCGTTTCCATTCACACCTGAATTCACGAACTACGAGATGGACGAATCGTCGGCCAAAGCGAGCCTTAGAATGGAGATCGCGTTCGAAGGCAAAGTTGACGTCTGCACTGCTGACCCTTCAAAGGAAGAACGCAAATGGCTCGGCTTGTTCAAAAGGGGAGACGACCTTGCTCTGGAGCGACGCCTAGTTAGCTACGGCTCGCTTACGACGACCGATTTTGGGAACTATGCCCCAATGAATTTCAAAGATTCTGGGTCGGCTGCTTTTCTTCTTTCCGATAATGGATCAATCAAACCAAGTCACGTCGAAACACTTTATATTAAACCTTCTGAGTTCGACGGGAGCGACCTGTATTCAGACGGCTTAAAGATCGGCTTTCGCCGTGAATTTGTATTAGGCGATAAAACCTATCTTGTGAGAGTCGCACCGGTTCTTCTGAAAAAAGGTATACCTGCTTCAGCAGTGGTGATCGACCATGGCAGCAAGAGTCAAATATTCTGGTATAAAACGTATCTAGACGTTGAAGGGGAAATCGGCGAACTGGACTGGGTTGGAGATTTAGACAGAGACGGTCGGCTGGATATAAAAATTTCATATTACCGTCAAAATGGCGGACAATTGGAATCGATTCTATTCCTTTCTAGTTTTGCCAATGAGGGAAAACTGCTCGGTTACGCCGCACAATACTCGGCCCGCTGCACTGAAATCGCCCCCCATAAGTTAAAATAGGGTTAGATGAAACCCGAAGTTCTTTCTTCCAAAACAATTTACACCGGAAAGGTTTTTGATATTCGCGTGGATGAGATCCGCGAGGGCGATGTTCGGTATGAGCGGGATATTATCGTTCATGGCGGGAGTGCGGTGATCTTGCCTGTGTTTGCCGATGGAACGGCGGCTCTAGTTAGGCAGTACCGGCACGCGGCGGGAAAGTATCTGCTTGAGATCGCCGCCGGAACGCTCGAAGACGGCGAAGACCCTTTGGCCGGAGCGATCCGTGAACTCGAAGAAGAGATCGGCGTCACCGCGGGAAAGATCGAAAAGCTCTCGGAATTTTACGTCTCGCCCGGTTTCCTGACCGAGAAGATGCACCTTTTTTTGGCCACTGAGATAACAGAGACGAAGCAGAATTTAGAAGCGGACGAGATACTTACGGTCGAACGGCATTCGTTCCCTGCTCTGCACGAAATGATAAAGAACGGCGAGATCGAGTGCGCAAAAACGATAATCGGAATACTTATGGCCGATTCGGTCCTCAAAAGTCAGGGCTCCCCGCAAACTTAAGCCAACCGAACGGTCGCCTACATTCCCTTATAATTCGGGCCGCCTCCGCCTTCGGGCGTTACCCAATTAATGATCTGATACGGATCGGCGATGTCACACGTCTTACAATGAACACAGTTTGAAAAATTGACCTTCAATTCCTTCCGACCGGACGAAGCATTGTCTTCCATTTCATAGACCGCTGCCGGGCAAAATCGCTGGCACGGATTTCCGTATTCCTCGGCACAGGTCGTCGCGCAGATCTCCGGATCGAGAATGTGCAGATGCGAAGGCTGGTCTTCGCTGTGAGCCACGCCTGCATGAAAAACGTCAGTGATCTTGTCGAACGTCAGTTCCTTGTCGAAAGCAACGTTCTTATAGCGGTCGGCTCTTAAGTGATCATTCGGACCAAGCGCCGCTTTCTCTTCACGTTCAAACGAACCGTTCAGCTCCTCCATTCGAAGGTGTCCCGCGATGTGATGCTCTTTTGGCATCGCACCCCAGGCGAGCCCGCCGGTCAGAAACTGCAATGCTGTATTCACAAGTGCAGGCCAACGTCCTTGCTGAAACGCCGCGTGGAAATTTCTGACCGGATGCAGCTCGTCATAAATCCACGACATATTCACCTTGTCCGCGTAATGCTTCAGATGAACGGACGAAAAATCGTTATGTGCCAAAGCGTCCACGATCGTTTCCGCGGCGAGCATTCCCGACTTCATCGCCGTGTGAATGCCCTTGATCCTCTGCCCGTTTAGGAACGAAGCAGAATCGCCGACAAGCAAAACGCCGTCCGCATAAAGCTTCGGCATCGTCCAATAACCCCCCGCGTTTATAGACTTTGCACCGTATTTGATCATCTTTCCGCCGCTAAGAATCTCGGCGATCTTCGGATGCGTTTTGAACTTCTGAAACTCGGCGTGCGGATCGATCAGCGGGTCTTTGTAATCAAGCCCGGTCACGTAGCCGATGCTGATCACGTTGTTCTTCATCCCATAGATCCAGCCGCCGCCGTAGGTCTGCGTGTCCGAAGGAAAGCCAAGCGTGTGTACGACTTTGCCCTCATCGAAATTCCCCGCCGGGACTTCCCACAGTTCTTTCACGCCGATCGAAAAGACCTGAACTTCCTTGCCTTCCATCAGGCC
>CAZXTS010000332.1:0-2564 GCA_964643745.1 uncultured Chloracidobacterium sp. | reverse complement strand
AGGTCGATATCAATAAGCTCCTTGAGCCAGTTGTAACTGATGTTCATTTGTACAAGTTGCCGACAAAGTCCCACGACAATGCGGGGCCATCAAATATCAGGGAAAATTCGTTCAAAATATTCCGACCTAATATCCCTTCTGTTTGGTCATATGCTACGAATTTGCCTCGGAACCGCTTTCCACCGAAACGGAGTTCGGCCTTCACGTAAAATCCTGAACTCATCGACCCATCAAATCCAAAGAGATCGACGGTCTCTTTTGATTCAATTTGTATTCCGATCTGAGAGCAGAAGTCTAAAGGCAAAAGAGTAATGTCCGAACCAGTATCGATCAGCATAGGAACATCGCGGCTTATTTCGGATGTATCAATATTTCTAAGTGTGATAAATGCGAACGGAGCAGGAGGTGCATATAGTTCGTTATATTTGTTCATTATCAAGATCGGATACTTCGAGCTTCAGCTCGTCCAACTTGCTCCGGTCTGCCAGTCTCGGGCTCCAGATCCTTGGGCTCCGCGGCTGATCGTCCGGAACTAAAATGTAAACCCGTGCAGATTCCGGCAATGTTGAACCGTCAGGTACAACGATCTGACCGTTTTTTACGAATCCTTCAAGTGTAGTAACTGACATAAACTCTGCCTCCTACCAAATCTTAACACGGCCCCCGTAGCTGCCGAGGGCAAAAGTTTGACATTAACAAACTCCTTGAGCCAGTTGTAGCTGATGTTCATTTAGAGAAATCCCAAAAACGTTAACTTTGATCTATCACGCGTTCGATCGGACTTCTTCCTTCTTTATTACTTTCAAAAGGAAGTTCCGGGCCAGGCAAATCCCTTGATTTCCTCACCATGCCCGTAATGTCTATTCCGTGCCGGTCCAATTCTCGATCGCACGACGGACAGGTCCAGCCACCCAAAGTTTCTTGTCGAAAAGATGCTGGTTCACGATAAAGAGGCATTGATGTTCGACAATTTGGACAAGCTATTCTTTTGAAATTTATTGCCCAATAAAAGCGATTTCGTTTCCAATACATCCATAAAACCTTTCCGCCCAGAATTGGCCCGAATATGCCGAAAAATAGCAGAAGGATGAACCAAAGAGTGGACATTAACGAAACTGCTCCAAAAACCGCACATCATTTTCGAACATATGCCGGATGTCGTCGATGTTGAACATCAGGGCGGCCATGCGTTCCAGGCCGAAGCCGAATGCGAAGCCCGAATAAACTTGCGGATCGACGCCGACCGCACGCAATACGTTTGGATGAACCATTCCCGAGCCGCCGAGTTCGATCCAACCCGAGCCCTTGCAAGGACGACACCTATCAGTGAGCTGTGAGCCGTGAGCGGTAAGCAGTTCGCCGCCATCTTCGCCTTTTTCACTGCTCACTGCTGACTGCTCGCTGCTCACCCTGCCAGAGCCGTGGCAGACGAAGCACGAGAAATCGAACTCGGCCGAGGGCTCGGTGAAAGGGAAGTACGACGGGCGAAAACGCGTGACCGTATCCTCGCCAAACAATCTTTTCAGCCATTCGGTGACAGTTCCTTTCAGGTGTGCCATCGTAATGCCTTTATCGACGCAGAGGCCCTCGATCTGATGGAACATCGGCGTGTGCGTCATGTCCGGCGTGTCGCGGCGGAACACGCGGCCCGGTGCTATGACCCGAAGCGGCACCCCGCGGCGTTCCATCGCACGGATCTGTACGGTCGATGTTTGCGAACGCAGAGCGAAACCGTCAGTCGTGTAAAACGTGTCCTGCGACTCGCGGGCCGGATGGCCCTCGGGAATGTTCAGCGCATCAAAGTTGTAGTAGTCCGTCTCGATCTCGCGGTCGTCCTCGATCGCGTAGCCCATCGAAACAAAAATGTCCTCGATCTTCTGTCGCAGGATCGTGATCGGATGCAAATGCCCAGTCCGAGGCCGCCGCCCGGGGATCGTTACATCAAGCCGTTCGCGTTCGGTCTGTTCCTTTGAAATGAACTCATTAAGCCGAGCTTCTGCATCGTCGATCGCCTCGACGATCTCTTTCTCGACCGCCTGAACCAGTTGCCCAAAACGACCGCGTTCTTCAGGTGAAACCTTACCGATCAGCTTCTTTGCTTCGGCGATCTCCGACTTTTTGCCGGTGCTCTTGATCTTGAATTCAGCCAGTTCTTTGCTCAAAGCCTGGGCCGACGCCAGCTTCAGATCGCTCGCCGCCGAACGCAGATTAGCGAACCGTTCAAACTTCGCTTTGAACGCCTCACGAATGCCTTCAACTTGTTTTCTCTGTTCTTCCATTTAGTGAACGGCGGACTAACCGCAAACCGTTATTGTAACAGGGGCTAAACTTACGGCAAATCTCAGCGGCCTCTGTGTGCTCTGTGGCTAGCAAAAACTTTGCTAATATTCATCCGTAAGTTATGAAAGCAATCGTAAAAAGCAAAGCGGAGAAGGGGCTGTGGATCGAAGATGTTGCAGAACCCGAAATGGGCATAAACGATGTGATGATCCGCGTCAAACGCGGCGGCATCTGCGGCACAGACCTTCACATATACAACTGGGACGCTTGGGCGCAGGAAACTA
>CAZXTS010000331.1:0-2568 GCA_964643745.1 uncultured Chloracidobacterium sp. | reverse complement strand
GGCGGTTCGGGATAAAGACATCGGTAACAGGCTCCTTTTTCTGCCCAGAACACGCTCGCCTGGCCTTCGAACCGAAAGATCGAGCCGTAAACATTGGGCTTTCCGGTCAACACGCTCGCGTCGTTTACGAGATAGCGTGTCGGAAAATTGTCGGTTCCATCCACGATCACGTCAAAATCTTTGAACAGCTCGAGCGCGTTTTCGCTGGTCAGCCGCGTTTCGAATTTCTCGATCTTCGTGTTCGGATTAATGTCCGTCAACCGATCCGCAGCCGATTCGATCTTCGCCCGGCCGACGTCTTTCGTGCCGTGAATTATCTGCCGCTGAAGGTTCGATTCATCTACAACGTCAAAATCAACGATTCCCAGCGTCCCGACGCCAGCCGCCGCCAAATAAAGCCCCAAGGGCGAGCCCAGACCGCCCGTCCCGATCGTCAAAACTCGAGCATTTTTCAGCTTTTTCTGTCCTTCTAAACCGACTTCGGGCAAGATCAAATGCCGCGAATAGCGTACGATCTCCTCGTTGGAGAGATCAGGCAGCGGTTCCGCCGCCTTAGCCTCCGCAACCGCACTTCCGCCCGCGATCGACGGCACTATCATTATCGTTTCGCCGTCTCTGACAGGCGTCCCCGGGCCGTCAAGATGCCGAATATCCTCGTCGCCAACGTAAACATTTATAAAATTGCGAAGTTTATTTTGTTCATTATAAAGGTGTTTGCGAAGTTCCGCGTGTTCCGCCGTCAGTTCGAGCAAAGCATCGCCCGCGGTCGCCGCATTCACTTCTATTTCTGAATTTCCGCCGGCGAATTGCCGCAACGGCGTCGGTATAACTACTGTAATTGCCATATAAATTTGCTCCTTCTTTCTCCGAAATAAGTTATATGTAATAACTGAAAAATGATAGGTACTTCGTTATCACTTCTCACTTCTCACTTACTCCGAAGCGATCAATGTTTTTTCGATCTGCTCCTCGTTAAATCTCGATCGGTCGTTTTCCATTTCCCACGACCTAATATCCGCAACTTTTCCCTTCAGCACCGAAGCGATCACATAAGACCAGACCGGCAATGCATGATCAAGGTCATATTGCGACGGAACCCCGAAGTCTTCAGGGTGCGAATGGTAATAACCGACCACATCCAGCCTGTTCTCCCTCGCGTATCGCTCGGCACGCATCACATCCTTCGGCAGGATCAGCACACGATTATGCCGAGCCTCTTCCTCGCGGGCATTCGCAAGTGGAAACGTCTCAACCACCGTCTTCTTGCCGCCTTCAAACCGCCCGATAAGCATTCCGCCGCATTCATGCGGGTAATCACGCTCGGCATGAGCCGTTATTGCTTCGATATTTTGTTGGTTTATCTCGATCATTCAAAGATCAATTGCTACTGACCGTGACCACTAGCTAAAGTTAGTGGCAATTCAACAGAGCAAGAACTAAAAAGTGCCTGTTCAATGTCGGAATAAATGTCTCTGATATCCTCGATGCCCACCGATATCCGGATCAGGCCTTCGGTGATTCCGATCTCTTGTCGTTTGCGGGGCGAAAGCTCACGGTGTGTCGCGGTCGCCGGATGAACGATGCCCGTGAAAAGATCGCCAACGCTCGTTGCTCGTGTGCACAAATTTAATGCGTTTAGGAACTTGTAAGCCGCCTCGCGTGTGTCTTCCTTTAGCCGGACGGTAACGATCGCCCCGAACTCTGATCCGTGAAACGTTGCGTCAAGAGCCTCCGCCTGCGGGCCGACGAAATTCTTCGGATAGATCACTTCGCCGATCTGCGGGAGTTGTTCCAATTGGACAGCAAGCCGTTCGGCGTTCGAACATTGCTTTTCCATCCTCAAACCCAGAGTCTTAATGCCGCGAAGTATTGAATGTGCTTCCCAAGGGCTTAAAATGCCGCCCGCAAGCGTTAAAGCTCCGAGCAACGCTGGTTTGTCGAATTCTTCCTTCGCGACGACCACACCGCCCGTCGCGTCGGCGTGGCCACCAAGGTATTTTGTCGCGCTGTGAACAACGAGATCTGCTCCGAGATCGAGCGGACGGCAGAGGTATGGCGTCGCAAAGGTGTTATCGACGATCAGCCTCGCTCCGACCTCATTTGCGACGGAGGCAACTTCCTCGATATCGCAAACCTTCAGCAGGGGATTTGAAAGTGTTTCGCATAGTAAAACTGCCGGACGAACTTCGAAGGCCTTGGCACGCAACGCTGCGATATCGTTGAAATCTTCGGAGATCGTCTTTACGCCGAACGGCCCAAATACCGTGTAAAGCAATTCGAATGTAGAACCGTAAAGATCTTTTGAGGCAAGGACGATCGAACCGCTCGAGATCTCGCAGGCGAGCAATGCGGCGTGGATCGCGGCCATACCCGAACCGAATGCAAAGGCGGAGTTGCCGTTCTCAAGCTCAGCCATTGCGGCCTCAAAAGCGGCAACGGTCGGGTTGCCATAACGGCTATAAACGAACCCGCTTGTTTCGCCTTCGACGATTCGGTCGATGTCTTCGACATTTTCGTAGATGAATGATGACGAAGCGTAGATCGGTGTTGAGGCCGGAACTCCGGCAG
>CAZXTS010000330.1:0-2585 GCA_964643745.1 uncultured Chloracidobacterium sp. | reverse complement strand
CTAGATACGCACGAAGCCATTTAACAGCGTTCTTTCCGATAGGAATACGCCGTGTCTTACTGCCCTTTCCGGTGCACGTAAGAATGCCGCCCTCGATGTCGGCATTCTGTGTTTTAAGATTTACGACCTCGGAAACACGAAGGCCGCAGGCGTACATAAGTTCGATGATCGCCCGGTCGCGAAGGCCCGAAGCGGTCGCGACGTCCGGCTGTGATAGCAGCATTTCCATCTCATGCTGCGACAGAAATTTTGGCAGATAAAGGCTTTTTACCGGCGTGTCCAGATCTTCGGCCGGGCTTTTATCCAAATGGCCGTCGATCATCAAGAACTTGTAAAAACCGCGGATCGAGCTGATCAGACGGCGCTTGGAATTTTCGCTAATGCTCGTTCGTGAAAGATCGATCAACCATTCGCGGAGATCTTGCCGCGTAAGCTCAAGCAGTTCAAATCCATTCTTTACGGCCCATGCCTCAAGCTTACGCAGGTCGCGCTCGTACGCCTCGAGCGAGTTCTTTGACAATCCCTTCTCGACTCGGACGTAGGAAATATACTCGCGGATCTGATCACGTGCCGTCATTCGTTAGAGTATATACAATTGGACGTCTACGGCGTTCCAGTCATCACTTCATTACCACCCAACTCATCCTTTAGAGCTTCTGAGCATCGCTGTCGAAAATCCGTTTCTGAGTTGATTGACGAGTTTTCAATTAGGAGAAACCGAGAAACAGAGCGTGACATATTCCATGAACGAACATCATTGTCATCTTGTTCGTTTCGACTTGATAAACTTCCCCAAAGAACCATTCTTACGGTGCACTGGTCACGAGGGCTAAGTAGGTCGAGATTTGCGATCAACACGGGAACCGCATCTTGGCTTAAGCTTACGTTATAACCAGCATCGAACTCGCGGCCTTGCTGCATTAGCTGGATGTTCTTGCGAGCGATGAAGTCGTGAGGGTTCATCAAGTTGGTCGCTCCGAGAATCACGATCGCCGACCAAAGCGCTCCCCAGGCGAAGTTGTTTCGCCTGCCGCGGAGCACAGTTAGCCCGAACCAAACGAAAACGACGGCGAGCCATGTCATAACGACCATCGGATAAAAACGAACGGTCGTCCAGCCGTAACCGAGTTCGCCGGTGAGCAGGACTAGGCGTTGGAATGCCGAGGCCATGATTACGAACAAGAGTGCGATCTGGATACCAGCAAAAATGCGGAAAATGCCTTCGAGCCGTTTTGATTCTTTGCGAAGAAGCCAATGTGACAACAAGAGCATCGGCAGGACGAGCGCCGCGACCGCGACGAGTTCGCCAAAGCCTCGACGGGCATATTCGGCGAGTTTGAAATAAGGTGTATTCTGGACCAGCTCCATTCCGCCAAAAAGATACGGCACCTGCATCACGACAAAGCTCAGGAACAGAACATTCACTAGACCGAGAATGATCACCGTCTCAACCGTGCCTAGTGTGAACACAGACGGGAAAGATGAGTTGTCGAAATTTTGCCAGTCGCGTTGCTTGGGTTGGGAAGAGAGAACCGCCCCGTCAGCCCCATCAGTTGCCCGAGCTGCCAACTCTCCTTCGTAAGGAGGGGAGCCGCCATCCGCGTTCGGCGGGTCGCTGCGGTTAATATGTTCGAGAATTGTTGCGTTGTCAGGAAGCGAATTAGACGTGTCTCCCGTTTCGGCGGTGAACTTATCAACGAAACTCTCTTCGGATGTTCTAGCTTCCGTTTTTTGCCGAACATTCTCCGCTTTAGGGATCGGCGAAACAGCGGGTTCGACGGGAACCGCCGGAACAAAGTGCGCGACCAATGCGCCGCGAAAATATCCGGCGGTGAGCCAAGCAAGCATCGAGGTCAGCATGACGTGCGATACTATAGTCCCGGCATCGAAGTTGAACGCCCGGTTGACCATGCCTTCGAATGCGGCATCGGCAGCCATGAACAGGGCACCGAATATCAACAGCAGCGGTAGAGCGACCGCAAGCCCCCGAAGCACGGAAAAGATGCTCTTGCTCAGACGATTTCCCGGCATCTTGCTCCATTCAATATCTGACCCGAGCAGAACGAACGGACCGAACGCCGAGCTGATCCCCGACCAAAGAAACCCGACAACGTAATGAAACGCGCCGGCGATGCGTTGGTTAATGCCAAAGTTTGGCAGCACGAGAACGCCCATCAGGATAAGGATAGCGAACGTGTCCCAGACGAGCAGTTCTTCCGCATCGCGGATCAAAAACATCGACGCGAAAAATACCATTGCGCCCTGCAACGCAAAGTTTCTAACCGTCAAAAGTTCCGGCCGATAGCGATATGCGATCGCGATCATCGCTCCGGTAA
Organism: uncultured Chloracidobacterium sp.; assembly: GCA_964643745.1. Classification (GTDB taxonomy): domain Bacteria; phylum Acidobacteriota; class Blastocatellia; order Pyrinomonadales; family Pyrinomonadaceae; genus OLB17. The sequence continues at coordinate 249 of CAZXTS010000330.1, read as the reverse complement.
ACGCCGTTACAAAAAGAAACGCGTTCAGCCCCCAGGGCGTCTGCCGCAGCAACAAATTACCCAGCAACCCGATTACCGCCGCCGCCAAAAAGATCTCAAGTCCGAAACGTGTTTTACTACTCATTGCTATTACCTAAGTGCCATCAAAATTAATAATGCGAAAAATCTAACGATTTCCTTTCATCGCTTTGATCAGCGTTTCCATGTGGTCCAGATATCGTTCGAGCGCTTTGCGGCCGGCGGCGGTTA
>CAZXTS010000329.1:0-2612 GCA_964643745.1 uncultured Chloracidobacterium sp. | reverse complement strand
TCCGATATGTCACATCGTCGGAGATCAATTTACCCGAAGCCATTATTTCCTGCACTTCGCGTGCAAGCGGCGTGTCGAGCGTTTTCATCTCGCGGAACATATCACCGGTCGAGATTTGCGGCATTCCGCGGCGTTCCTGCAATAGCCGGGCTTGTGTCCCCTTTCCAGCACCAGGTGCGCCGATCAAAACGATGATCTTATTCATCAAAAACTCAAGCTAATTTCGGCGTCCGCGTAGACGCGACCCGGCACCGAGAAAACCTTCGTAGTTCCTCATTACGAGCTGAGCTTCAATCTGCGAGACCGTGTCCATAGCAACGCCGACAAGGATCAAGAGCGACGTGCCGCCAAAAAAGAACTGATAACCAAGCCCTGTTGGTATCCAGCTAAGGCCCGGCGTAGATGTTAAGAACGCATCCAAGCTGTCGCCGATAAAAGGCAGTCTTCCGACCCGGAAACCGCTCAACAAGACCTGCGGGGCGAACGCCACAAAAGCAAGATAAATTGCTCCAACCGTTGTTAGTCTGGTCAGAATACCGTTAAGATATTCCGCCGTCGGAGCCCCGGGCCGAATACCCGCGATGAATCCGCCGTGCTTGCGAAGGTTGTCCGCCACTTCATCCGTGTTAAATACGATCGTTATGTAAAAGAACGTGAACAATACGATCAGCGAAATAAATACTAATTCGTAGTAGGGATCGCCGCCGTGAAACTGCTGGAAGAACGCATGAATGCGTGACCAGGTTGCTGTCGGATCAGCGGGATCAGGTGGAAACGCCGAAAGCAGAGTCTGCGGCATTGCAAGAACCGACGAAGCGAAGATGACCGGGATAACACCACCCATGTTTATCTTCAATGGAAGGCTTGTTTCCTGTCCACGGAAGGTCTGATTTCCAATTCGCCGGCTCGCATAACTGATCGCAATCTTACGTCTTGCAGATTCGACATAAACGATAAGAGCGATCAAAGCGATCATCACGGCCAACAGGAATAACACGCCTAAAGTCTGATATGGATCGCCGCCGCTCACACGGTCAGAGACCTGGACTATCGCACTTGGCAATCCGATCACAATACCCGCGAAGATCAACAGTGAAATACCATTACCGACGCCTCGCTCAGTGATCTGTTCGCCGAGCCACATGACGAATACCGTACCGGTCGTCAGTGTTACGACGATCATTCCGGTTGCGACCCACGAAGGATCAATAATGCCGTTGCGGCTAAGCCATGTAGCCACGAAAAATGTCTGAACGGAGCAAAGTACTACGGTCAAATACCTTGTGTATTGATTAAGTTTCTGTCGACCGACCTCACCCTCTTCCTGGATCTTTTTGACAGCCGGAGACAATACCGGCATCAGCTGCATGATGATCGAGGCCGTAATATAAGGCATCACGCCGAGAGCGAAAACTGAGATCGTCTGAAAGTTTCCACCCGAGAAAAGATCAAGAACACCAAGCAGCGTTCCGGCAACCTCGCCCCAAACACGTTCCAATTGTGCTTTATTGATCCCGGGAGCAGTGATATGTGCGCCAAGCCGATAAATGGCCAGCAAACTGAGCGTAAAGAAGATGCGCTTCCTCAGCTCAGGAATACTGAACATATTTTGAATTGCGGCGAGAAACTTCTCCATATAAATCCGTTACGAACTCCGCCTCTCAGCGGTTGCATGTTTGAACAGGAACTCCGAAACTAGGCCTCCGCGGCCACTGCTTTGACGATCTCTTCGGCGGAACCACCTGCCTTTTCGATCTTTTCCTTTGCGGTCTTTGTAAATCGATGTGCCGATATCTTCAATGATTTCGTTACATCGCCATTGCCCAAAATGACAAGATCGTGCTTCGCCTTCTTGATGAGCCCACGCTCATGAAGGATCTCCGGAGTAACTTCGTCGCCGGAATTGAAATTCGCTTCGATCTTTGCAAGGCTGATCTCAATCCACTGCTTCTTGAAGATATTCGTAAATCCGCGCTTCGGCAAACGCCGCTGGAGCGGCATTTGTCCGCCTTCAAAACCGGGACGGCTGCTGTAACCTGAACGCGACTTCTGTCCTTTGTGTCCGCGGCCGGCTGTTTTGCCAAGGCCCGAACCCGGGCCGCGGCCAACCCTTTTCTTTTTATGCGTTGAACCCGGAGCCGGCTTCAGATTGTTAAGTGATAGTGTCATTATCCTTCCCTCAAACTACACCTTTTTGCCAAAGAGGACACAGAGTTCACGGAGCAAAAACAACTATCTCCTTGCTCTCTGTGTCCTCGGTGGCGTGATCCTCTAATCGACGATACGCAAGAGATGCGGAATCTTCGCGACGATGCCACGCATCGAAGGAGTATCTTGCCTCGTTACCTTTTGATTCAATTTCGTTATCCCAAGGCTTTTAACGATCTCCTTCTGCTTTTTCGCATACCCGATCGAGCTGCGATAATACTGGATCGTTATCGTTCCGCCTTCTTTGTTTTCTGCTTTCTTTGCCATAACTTCAGTTGTTGATCGAGTTTTGCGAGTTCAATATTTAATGAACCTTTTCAATCTCGCCAAACCCTAAACTAACTCTTCGACCTGCTTTCCACGAAGACGGGCCACTTCAAGCGGATCCTTCATTCGCATCAAGC
>CAZXTS010000328.1:0-2641 GCA_964643745.1 uncultured Chloracidobacterium sp. | reverse complement strand
AGTTAAACAAATGAAAGTTTTTGTTTTATTTTTTCCACAGGACACGCTATACTACCTTTTGCGTGTCTTGTCCTATTTGTTCCCGGCACGCCTTCACGGGGAACAATCTTGTCGAAATTGGGCTTCGGCTGCCATTAGGCCGTCTTCAATAAGATCATTCAGAGGTAAGGTTTTGCGGGCTTTTTCGCTTGTAAGTAGATATTTTTTCACGGCTATGACAGCCGCTGCATTGGCCGTGAGTTTTGGCTGTGGAGCTGCGGTGAATGATACGGCTTCCCCTGTGGAAAACCCGGTTTCGGCGGCGAACGCTTCGGCACCTCTAGTTTCAACGATCACGTTCAAAGAGAACGGCCCCGCCGACACGGTTCGCGCGTTTTACACAAAGCTCCGCGAGAACAAGATTCGCGAGGCCATCTATCTAACGAATCTAAGGCCGGCGGTGGAAGGTTTGTCTGACGACGAGTTGAAAGAATTTTCGGTCGATTTTGCCAATGTCGCGAAAAAAGTTCCGTCGGCGATCCAGATCACGGGCGAGATAGTCAGCGGCGAGCTGGCGACCGTTACGGCAAATCTGCCGAACGATGACGACAAGCTTGAACCGCAGACGATCCAGCTTAGGAAGAACGGCGATTATTGGGTGATCCAGACCGTCGATCCCGCCGCCGAAGAACTGATAAAGAAAGAGGGAAAGAATTATTTTCGCTCGCTGAAGATCGAATCGCACCAGGAAGACGCGAAGTCGATGCTTGAGCGGGTTGCAAAGGCCCAGATACTTGCCGCCGCTCAAAATGAAGGCATTTTTGCCGACATGGAAACATTGATCAAACAGGGATTCGTACCCGAGGATATTCGCACGTCGGAATCTACCGGATACGTTTATTCGCTGACGCTGACAGACGGCGGAAAGAACTATTTCGCTACGGCAACACCGGCGGAATATAAGAAGACGGGCATCAGTTCCTATATTCTTGTGCCGCAGGAAAAGGGAATGCCGGTCGTTACCGGCCGCGACAATGGCGGAAAGCCGCTGACCAAATGAACTTGATGTAAATTTTCGTCGCGGGTGCATAGACACCGTGCTCTACAAGAGCTACCAAGGGGAATCAGAAAGGAGAAAACTGTCCCAAATGTTAAGAGAGCTGATCACCAAACTTACCGGATCATTCGTCGAACGCTCTCATTCAGCGCGGAAAAAACACAACCTCCCGATCAAGATCACATTTGAAACCCAGCATTCGACCGGACGGCTCAGGGCTCCAAATGAACAGCTTTTTATCGCCGGCGAGACCGCAGACATCAGTTCAACAGGCGTCGGTTTTATTGTTTCTTCGATCCGTGTCCGGGAAAATTATCTTGTGGGACAGGATAAGGTATTGAATGCCGAGATCGATATGCCCGGCGGAAAGATCAAGATGAAGATAATCGGTCGGCGATACGAAAAGGTCGGGATTCATCTTTCGACCGAACGGTTCCTGATCGGCGCCGAAATTACCGAGATGGCTAAAGACGACCGCGAACGATACGAATACTTCTTACGCCATGGCGGGAAGCGGGGAAGCAACCCGGCACCAGCGACTATTAGGCCATAATTGCCGATCGCTCGATCACTTCAACCTTTCCAACACACCTTTCCGTTTCACGATATTCTTATAATCCCATTGGATCTCTTTGGCCTTTTTAAGCCAGCGTTTCAGGTCCTTCACGTTGATCTGATCGGAAGCGGTGTAAATGATCGACGCGTCTTTGAACTTTCCGGTTCTGGGTTTCAACTGTTCTTCCTCAAAACTCGAGCCGCTCCAGAACATCAACTGAATGCCCGCTTTCAATTTGCCGTAGCCAACGATCGGGTTGCCGTCCAAAAACCACACCGGATGCCGATGCCAGATCTTGTTTTCGGCTTTTGGCAGCGCGGCATCGATCGATTCCGCCAACAGGTCACAAATTTCTTTATCGGAACCCGTTTGTGAGTTGTTATATTCCTCTATCTCACTTTTCATAAAAAACATGCGCCGGCAGACAGACGATACTGACTGTTCTCAATGGTTATATCTTCGCGATTTTCTTGCGAGAGAGCTTCTCGGTCATCTTGCCGTCCAATTCCTCGTTTTTCGCTTCGGCTTCGTCTGGGCTGACGATGGCGCTCGGCAGTTCACCGGCAGGATTTTTATCTATGCGGTGATTTTCAAACATTTCGATCGCCGCTTTCAAGAGGCCGATGACGCCGATCCCCACAACTATCGTTCCGAGCGAAAGTTCCTTCAGGATCGGGTTTTGCGAGATATATATGCCGAACAAACCGGTGAGAATGAAAAGCAATGCCATCACAGCGATCACAACGAGCGCGATCTTTCCCTTTGTCGGACTCTGCCAGATCCGCCGCGAAAACTCGTTCTGAGTCGTCGTTGTGTCCTGAAGCGTCGAAAGACTGATGCCGAGCCCGCCAAATATCAACACGTTGTTGAGATTTGGCCAGACGGTATCAAAACCGACTACATAAGGCTTGAACGCATAATAAACCGCTACAAGAAACAGCGGGTACTGCAGATAGCTTATCCTGTGAAATAAGTTTCGGGCACTGATCATCGCTTGCGTTTTTCGGTCATCTTGCCGTCAAATTCCTGGTCGTTCGCTTCAGCTTCTT
>CAZXTS010000327.1:0-2680 GCA_964643745.1 uncultured Chloracidobacterium sp. | reverse complement strand
TAAGCAGGCCAACATCAGTGTAAAGCCGCGAGGTGAACGGATTATAATTGCCCGTAGCTATGTGAACGTATCGGTTTAGTCTGTCGCGCTCACGGCGGACGACAAGCAGCACCTTAGAATGTGTCTTCAGCGAATGTATACCATAGACCACATGAACGCCTTCGTTCTCAAGCCGTCGTGCCCATTCGATATTGTTCTCCTCATCGAACCGTGCCTTTAGCTCGACCACGGCCGTTACCTGTTTTCCCAATTGACTTGCCCTGATCAAAGACCGAACGATCGGTGAATCTTTCCCCGTTCTGTAAAGGCATATCTTTATCGCCTGAACGTCTTTATCCTCAGCGGCTTCGGCAATAAAATCCGTGACCACCGTATATGAGGTGTACGGGTGATGCAGCAAGATATCGCGTTTTTTTAGGACGTCAAAAACGCTTTTCTTGTCATGGAGTGCCGCCGGATGAACGTAATGGATCGGCTTTTCTTTAAGCCGAGGCCGATCAAGCGAATAAAGCTGCATCAGGTCCGAAATATCGATAAAGCCATCGATCTTATAAACGTCCTGATCCGTGAGCCCTATGCCGTCGGTCAATACCTTCAACATCTTGTCGGGCATGTCCGCCGACACCTCAAGCCGAACCGGAAAACGCCGCCGCCGCAGCATCAGTTCTCGTTCGAGCGTACGCATCAGGTCGCCGGCCTCATCCTCACGCAGTTCGATATCGGCATCGCGCGTAACACGAAACAGAAAGCCTTCGCCCGTCTTCATATGCGGGAAAAGGTGATGGGCATTCGCTGCGATCACTTCTTCAAGCAGTGTAAATCGGCCCTTCTTTTCGCTGATTGGAATAAGCCTTGGGACCGTCGGCGGAAGCTTTATTCGCGTGAACCGCCGCTGGCGGAAAAGGTGCTTTAGATTTTTTTGAGTCTGTTGGCGGTCAGGTTCAATGAAAAGACCAAGATTCAAACTGAGGTTCGAGATATAAGGAAACGGATGGCTCGAATCGACAGACTGCGGCGTCAATATCGGAAAAAGGTTATCGAGAAAATATTTGTCGAGCTTTTTCTTTTCCTTGATCGGAAGGTCTTTGTAAGATTCGATGGCGATGCCGGCCTTTGCAAGTTCGGGCAGCACCGTTTGTCCCAAATAGGCCGTCTGCTTTTTCAGCATTGGGCGAAGCCGTTTGCCGATCTCGCGCAATTGTTCGGTCGCCGTCAATCCGTCCGGGGAATATTCGCTGACTGCTTCTTCGATCTGTTCCTTTATGCCCGAAACACGGATCATAAAGAACTCATCAAGATTTGTCGCAAAGATCGAAAGGAATTTCAGCCGCTCGAGCACCGGCAACCCGTCGTCCATCGCCTCATCCAGAACGCGGCGGTTGAACTCGAGCCAGCTCAGTTCCCGGTTGAACAGCCGGGCATCGTCTTCGACCACATCCGGTACGGGGTCCGGGGCTGCAACTTTTTTTGGTGTACGTTTCAAAGGTGGCTTTTGGGGCTGATCCATAGCGGCTGACTAAAGTATATCGAACCGCGGCGATCTCCGATGTTAAATTAAGGTTACAGGAATGTTACGTTGTTAAAAGACTCATAGCAAATAATCCTAAATCTGGTCAGGCAATGATCCTGACCGGTACGCCTTTCGAGAGAATGGCAAATAGTTCCTCGACATCCGAATTGTCGAGTGCTATGCAGCCTTCGGTCCAGTCGGAGGCTGTTCCGCCGCCGTGGATAAATATTTCGCCGCCGAGCGCCGTCTTCTGCGGAGGCATTTCGCCTTTTGCGATCGTTGTATCGATCAATTCCTTTTCATTCTTGTCGATCGATCCGGCGGCCAATCCGCGCTCAGCGTCTTCTTTATTTGGGTAGCTGAGCCCGAGGCTAAGGTGGAACTTGCTCTCCGGATTCTTGCCAAAAACGTAGAATTCGCCCTCGGGTGTTTTGCCGTCGCCTTCGCGTTCCTTGTCGCCGTTCGGCGAATTGCCGAGAGCGATACGATAGGTCTTGATCAACTTTTCGCCGTCGAAGAGCTCAAGCTTTCGGGCGGATTTATTAACGACGATCCGTGGAGACGCTATCTCCGGCAATGGTTCCGCTTTTTCCATACTAAACAATCTATCCGCACCAAAAATATAAGCCAAAGCAACGATCAACAAGATCACCCCAAGAAATATTATCGGCCGTTTTGGAATATTGGTGCTTTCTCTCATTTCACTTTTGCGACCGCGGCGGCCTTCTCTTCCATCAGTTTCGCTTCGTCAGCCCGGCCGTTCTTTCGCCAGAATTCAGCCAATTTACGATACCTCGTCTCAGGTTCGTATTTCATCGCCCAAGCAAGCTTTGCCATACACTCGGGACAATTATCGAGCGGCCTCCGATCCGTCTCAGCAAGGTGATTTGTTCCTGACATCAGGCATTCATATTTCGTGCAATGCTTCATCGAGAACATATGGCCGGTCTCATGCATCGCGATCTTCAAAGTTCTGTCGAGCAGAAGTTTAGGATCATACTTCCCGGTTTTCGGATCCGCGAATCGATACAACGACCAGACACCAACTCGTTTATTCAGCGAAGCTTGTCCGAAAACAAACGCCCAGGTCGGTTCGGGAAACAGATCGTAATTTGTAAATGCGATCAACGCAGCCGCGTCGTCCGGCAGCAATTGCGGCAACGTATCGTC
>CAZXTS010000326.1:0-2694 GCA_964643745.1 uncultured Chloracidobacterium sp. | reverse complement strand
GTTCAATAAGCCTGTCTGCAAGATGGCTGCCGACAAATCCGGCTCCGCCTGTGATTAGTATCTTCATAATTAAATTGCCACTAGCTTCAGCTAGTGGATCAAGGTTGAGAAAAGCTAAAGGGCTTTAGCCCAATATTCGGCTAAAGCCGAAGAATATTCTGATGCTTAACCACTAGCTAAAGCTAGTGGCAATTTATGAGATCATTTGTTGGCTGAGGCACCGACCTCGCTAACTGTTTTTGCAAAATACCCAACCGTTTTCTTTAGGCCTTCAGCCAGATTCACTTTTGGTTCCCAGCCCAGCAGTTTCTGTGCTCGTTCGATGTTCGGTTTTCGCTGTCTTGGATCGTCTTGCGGAAGCGGAAAGTATTTTATCTTGATGTCCTTTCCGGTCGCTTTTCCAACCTCTTCGGCGAGTTCGTTCATCGTAAATTCGCCGGGATTGCCGATGTTTACCGGCATGTGAATATCATCGCCCTCGGCATTCATCAAGCGAATTATCCCGTCTACCAGATCGCTTACATAACAGAATGAACGCGTCTGCGAACCGTCGCCGTAGATCGTTAATTCTTCGCCTTTCAATGCCTGCACGACAAAGTTTGAAACCACGCGGCCATCATTCTCCATCATTCGCTCGCCGTATGTGTTAAAGATACGGACGATGCGCGTATCAACCTCGTTCTGCCGGTGGTAATCCATCATCAGCGTTTCAGCGACGCGCTTGCCTTCGTCATAGCACGAACGGAGTCCTATCGGGTTCACATTTCCCCAGTAATCTTCGGTCTGCGGGTGAATGAGCGGATCGCCGTAAACCTCGCTTGTCGAAGCTTGCAAGATTCTTGCTTTCACACGCTTTGCCATTCCAAGCATGTTGATCATGCCCATCACGCTGGTCTTCACAGTCTTGACCGGATTGTACTGATAATGAACGGGCGAGGCGGGGCAAGCGAGATTATAGATCTGATCGACCTCGAGCAGGATCGGTTCGGTAACGTCGTGGCGGACAAGCTCAAAGCTTCGGTTGTCGAACAAATGGGCGACGTTCTGCTTTCTGCCCGTGAAAAAATTGTCCAGGCAAATCACTTCGTGGCCTTCGTTCAAAAGCCTTTCGCAGAGGTGCGAGCCGATAAATCCGGCACCGCCGGTTACTAAAATACGCATTTTTGTTCGGTAGATGGCTGAGGCGAAAACCTTTTCAGCGAAACACTCGTATTATCACCAAACCAACCGCGATAATCAATAGTTGGTCTTTATAGGTAACAGTATCGGCGTGGTGCGAACACCCGTATTATTGGGTTCTCATTACAATTCTTTACACTCGAAAAACTTGCGCGCACCCTGTAAATACCGCAGAATAAGCCTAATAAGTTCGTTTCATAGGAGATCATAATCAATGTTTAGGAAAGAAATTGTCGCATTTTCGATAATGGCAAGTCTGCTTCTTCCGGGGCTCTCGTTCGCCAAGGACGAGAAATACGGAATGGATGCGGCTTCGATCAACAAGATCCGTGACGAAGGGATGGATCGGTCGCAGGCAATGGCTACGATGAAGTACTTGAGTGATGTCATCGGTGCCCGCTTGACCAATTCGCCGAAGCAGCGTTTGGCAAACAGGTGGACCAAAGAACAGCTCGAAAAATGGGGCATGAAGAACGCTGTGCTTGATCCGTGGGGTGAATTTGGCCGCGGATGGGAGTTGAAGCGTTACACAGCGAGCGTTATGGCGGGCGATGAATTCGTCGCTTTTCGTGCATATCCGAAAGCTTGGTCGCCTTCGACGAACGGTGCGATAACGGGCGATGTGGTCTTTGTTGACGCGACCGACGAAGCCGGCCTCGAAAGATATAAAGGTAAACTGAAAGGCGCGATCGTCTGGATGATGCCGGAAGGCGAAGTAAAAGTAGGATTTCGACCAACCGCTTCACGCACTTCTAATGAAGAATTAGCACGGCTGGAAGCAGCCAAGCCTGGCGACAATGTTCAGCAGAACCGAGGCCGCCCGGCGGCTGCACCGGCAAATGTGGTAGCGGCTCAGCAATTCGCGCAGCGAAAATATCGCTTCTATTTTGAAGAAGGTGCGGCGGTCCTGGTAGAGCCAAGCAACAGAACCGATTCCGGCACGATCCGCGTTATGGGAGCCAGCCCTGCTCCGCCGGATCCAAACGCACAACCCGGCCCGGGCGGTTTTGGCGGCATGCGCGTTTATTCCAAAGGTGCAGCACCGACCATCCCGCAGCTTGTTGCTGAGACAGAACAATACAATCGAATTTACCGTTTGCTCAAAGCAGGAACGGCGGTAAAAATGACTGTCGATCTAAAAGCCGATTTTTACGAAGACGACCTCCAGGGATACAACACGATCGCCGAAATTCCGGGGACCGATCTTGCCGATGAAGTTGTAATGGTCGGCGGCCACCTTGATTCGTGGCACAGCGGAAACGGCTCGACCGATAACGGAGCGGGCGTTACCGTTGCGATGGAAGCGATGCGAATTCTGGCGGCATCAGGATTGAAACCGCGACGAACGATCCGCATAGGGCTTTGGACCGGTGAGGAGCAAGGCTTGCTCGGCGCACGCGGTTATGTTGCGAAGAACTTTGCCGAACTCGAACCGGCGACACCCGGAACTCCGATGACACAGCGCAAGCTGATCAAAAAACCGGCGTATGACAAGTTTTCAGCTTATTACAATCT
>CAZXTS010000325.1:0-2697 GCA_964643745.1 uncultured Chloracidobacterium sp. | reverse complement strand
TGCACCTATATCAAAAATGGAACAATTGAATCATCTTTTAAGGAGCCTTGTCTCTACCTCTGGTAAGGAACTCCATCTCGAACCGAACCGCAAACCCTATATCGTCTCGTCGGGCGGGGTAATGGATATCGACACCCCGGCGCTCCAGGGCCCGCAGATAAGCACGATGGTGTTTCCGCTGATACCTGACGACGTAAAAGGCGACCTGCCGAATGAGCCAAAGGTCGAATTCGAGATACCGCACAATCTTGGACGATTTGGCTTTACTGTCCGGAAATCGCCCGCTGGTTTTTATGTTACCGTTCGGCCGATGGCAGCATCAGCCCCGTCGGAAACGTCTTCGTCGCCCGTAGTGCAGCAGCCGGAACATGCTCCGAGTGTCGCTGCTCAAACACAACCAGCCCAGGAATGTGTGTTCGAAAGTTCGTCCCTTCAGATCGAAGAACAGACATTGCTTGAGACGGGGTCGGAGCCTATCCCCGAAATGATATTTGAGGAATCTCCGTCTTCGTTCGATAAGCTGGTCACCTCGAACGGGCCGGAGATAGAGGTTGTTTCAGCCAATGATCCGCAATTCGTAACAAACTTTTCCGACACGGCGAATTATGAACCGCCGGGACGCCGCGACGATTTCCCGTTGCAGCCGCCCGCGATGCCGCAGGCCGAAAAAGCCTTCGAGCCGGGCGTGGTTGGTGAACCGATCGCAGACGATCAGAATTCTGACCGGCGCAACTATGCCGGTGACCGCCGCCAGCATAATTCACCAATGCAGGCCCGTATGGATGCATTGTTTCGACAGATGGCCGATGCCGGCGCCTCCGACCTGCACCTTTCGGTAAGCATGCCTCCGATGATCCGCAAGGACGGGAAAATGCAGAGATTGCAGTGTCCAGAGCAAACGCTGTCGCCTGAGATCATGGCCGAACTGCTGCATTCGATAATGCCGAAAAGCAATCGCGAGGAATTCGAACGCAGGCACGATACAGATTTTGCGTATGAGATAACGGGCCTTGCGCGTTTCCGCTGCAACGTGTTCATGGACCGCAAGGGAATGGGTGGTGTTTTTAGGATCATTCCGACCGAGATACTAACGGCCGAACAGCTTGGACTTTCCAAGGCGATCATGGATCTTTGCTCGCTTTCAAAGGGATTGGTGGTCGTGACCGGGCCGACCGGTTCGGGTAAATCCACGACGCTTTGTGCGATGGTCGATTCGATCAACAAGACCCGCGAAGACCACATCATAACCATCGAAGACCCGATCGAATTTGTCCACGACAACCACAAATGCCTGGTAAATCAGCGTGAAGTTCACAATCATACCGATTCGTTCAAAGACGCGCTGCGTGCGGCGCTTCGCGAAGACCCGGACATTCTTCTCGTCGGTGAAATGCGCGATCTTGAAACTATCTCGATAGCGATAGAAACCGCCGAAACAGGCCACCTCGTCTTCGGTACGCTTCATACGACCACGGCACCTTCGACCGTCGATCGAATAATCGATCAGTTCCCTGCCGACCGCCAACAGCAGATCCGCGTTATGTTGTCCGAATCGCTCAAGGGTGTGATCGCACAAACGTTGTTGCCGAAGAAAGGCGGAGGCCGAGTTGCCGCTCTTGAAGTACTTATCGTAACGCCCGCCGTAAGCAATCTGATCCGCGAAGGAAAGACCTTCCAGATCCCGTCCGCGATGCAGACCGGAAAGAACCACGGAATGGTGATGCTCAACGATTCGCTCTTCGACCTTGTCCAAAAAGGCATCGTCGAACCGCGCGACGCTTATATTAAGGCAGTCGATAAAGCCAATTTCGAAACAATGCTGACCCGCGGCGGGTTTAAGATCTAAGCCGGATCGTTAACAAGCGATAATTTAATGCCGTCGGTGATGCTAATGTTGTATCATCGACGGCATTGGTCATGTTTCGCAGAGAAAATAAATGAAGGTAATTTTTTCAATCGTTTTGCTACTAATGTCGGTTCAACTATTCCACGGACAAGCTATCGAACTTCCCGAACAGATCTCTAGATCTCTGGACAAATCTTTTCCAGGCTGGAGGCTTTCTCGGGTTGATAAGGAGATTGTTGATTTTCTTAACAGTCGAATGGCGGACAGCCAGCCGAACTTGATATCTGGTGATTTCGACGGCGATGGGCACGAAGATTATGCTTTGCTTATCGAACATACGAACTTCACCGAACCCGGCAAAACGTTCACACACGTTTTGGAGAAGTTGGTGTTTTTGAAGCGAGGAACAGACTTCAAGAGATTTGAGTTGGAAAAGTATACACCCGCCAATTCTATTGTTTATATGACTTTGGCCAAAAAGGGGGAAAAAAGCCGTGAGTTCGAATCTGGAAAGGAGTTCGTTTACGACAACGACTCGATAAGCATTTCATATTTAGAGAAAGCTAGTGGTACCTATATCTATGAGAACGAGAAGTTCCGATATGTGACTGAAAGCGACTGACTTTTGTACTTGCTTCACTTTTAGAAACGAACAAGCGCCGATTCGCACGGCGCTTTTCTTTGTTATCCGTCCGCCATCTAGTTGGCAGGTTGGCGATCATTCGAATCCAACTTGGCGGACTTAGCCGTTCCGTCAAGGCTTAGAGTTTATCTGAATTTCATTGTAATCGTATTGACCCTCTTTCAAATCCACATCGTAGCTAAGTATCAACTGCCCATTGTTTGTTGCT
>CAZXTS010000324.1:2024-2706 GCA_964643745.1 uncultured Chloracidobacterium sp. | reverse complement strand
CAGTAATTTACCGTGTCTCCGAGGGTGAGGTCACGATCTACGCCGTCGCTCATCAAAGTCGAAAGCCCGGATATTGGAAAGATCGTTTAGCATAGATGGTATCTGCAAGAGGATAGATGAGGAGTTTATTACTGGTTACAGCATCCTTCGTGATCTTCGCAATCGCGGGCTGCGAGGTCAAAGAGGGTTACGCCGTTGATGAATTGGCGGATAAAGCCGTCGCGGACAAAGAGGCCTACATGGGAAAAGAGGTCGTCGTGCACGGATACGTTTCGAGCATTGGTCGTGACTTCAAAGGCAAAGTCACCGGGCTGAGCCTCGACTTCGATCTCTACAGCGCGACCGAACGCCAGCTCTCCTGCACCATCGCCGACGGCCAAGTCCCCGACGACATCCTCAGCAAACAGATAACCGTTAAAGGCAAGATCGCAAACATCCACAGCCAAAACTACATGGCCCTAAAAAGCATAAAGCTCGAACCCTGCGAATTGGTGAAATGATACAGACCAAGCTAGACTTCGAGGAGATCTAAATTAAAATGACGTCTGAGCCGAACGCTGTCCCACCGCCGGGGACGCGTGTCAGAACCGCGAGCGGCAGCGACCGGGTGGGCGTCGCCGCGGTCGAGCGCGGGGTGCGCTTCGTGGGCGATCCTGGCACCGCCGTGCTCGACGCGAGCTTC
>CAZXTS010000324.1:0-2014 GCA_964643745.1 uncultured Chloracidobacterium sp. | reverse complement strand
TGAACTGAAAAAAGGCCTGATGCAGAAGCTGCTGAGCGGCAGCGACCGGGTTTCCGCTTCAACATAACCAAAGCCGTCTATGACCAAGCTAGAATTTATCGCTCGACAACTAGCCAAAGCGCAGAATAAGCGATATGAGCATTATGTAGTGAATAGGATTTGGAGTCTGGTAAATGACTTAAACCTTAAATTCGTTACTCAGCAGTTTGTTAGCAGGCCCGAGGGACGGGCGATGACAGACATGTTTTTCCCGCAGCTAGAAATGCACGTTGAGGTTGACGAGGGATTTCACAAAAGCCAGATTACCGCCGACAAACTAAGAGAGGCGGACATTATTAATGCTACTGGACATCAAATCCTCCGTGTTGACGTCACAAAAGATATTGAACACATAAACAGCGATATTGATGAAATTGTTACAGCAATTAAAAACAAGATAAGTTCTACCGAAGACTTCGAACCTTGGGATATGGAGGCTGAAATGGACCCGCAAACCTATATTGATAAAGGATACATTGACGTAGAAGAGAATGTCGCTTTTCGAACAATCGCGGACGGTGCAACCTGTTTTGGAAAGGACTACAGTTCTGGAATGCAGAAGGCGTGGTTCCCCCACCCTGTAGAGCCGAATAAGTATTTGTGGTTTCCAAAGTTATACGAGAACGAGCAATGGAACAACCAGCTTTCTGATGATGAGGAAACGATAACTGAATTTTCTAAGGATCCAGAAGCTTTCCGTGAGCACATAGATCGTAATATCCGTGAGGCCGAAAGAATTCACAGCAGAATTGTTTTCGCAAGGGTCAAGGGGCCTCTTGGAGACCTAATGTACAGATTCAAGGGCGAATATAAAATGGATTTGCAAGCGACGAACTACGAGGTTGGTTGCATTTATCGACGTATCTCAACCGTCGTCAAAACCTATCCACACAATAATAATCCCGTCGGCCGAAGTCCAAGGCGTTCAGTTGGAAACATCGAAAATTTCTATCGTGAAAATGTGCGTCCATTGTCAGTCGCAAAACGCCTCAAACTTGCATCGCTAATCCTGGCAGAAATCACACAATCTCAAGCCGTAGCGGTTGATGATGAGTCAGAATAACTTGAAATTAGGTTGGCCTTCGTGTTAAATTTTGCTGTTCAAAAAGCGGTAAACCTAAGAATAACAACAGAAAGGAGCGGAATTTTTTATGGCAGAGACGGGACATGCGAGGAATATTGAGCATTTTGGGACGATGATCGGGTTTGTTGATGGATGGGGAGCGGCGTATAACCCGAGCAGTGCGGCGATCGAATTGGCTGCTTTGCAGGCGAAGCTGGCGGCTGTTTAAGTCACAACCCATAATTTACCCTTTTGGACGGTGTGTTAGAATTCGATTATGGCAGCGGCGAATATACAAGATCGAAAATTGGAACTGATCCAGTGGTTATCGCTAGTTGACGACGACTCATTGATCGAGCGTGTCGCGAAGGTTCGGGATGAGAGCATTAGCGACTGGTGGGACGAGATCTCTGATGCTGAGAAGGATTCCATAACGAAAGGTATCGAACAAGCCGATGCAGGACAGATGAAACCTCATTCAGACGCAAGGGCGAAATATGAAAAGTGGTTATAACGTCATTTGGACCGACCATGCCCTGAGCGAACTCGATCTGACCATTGAATATCTACTTATCAATTTTTCCGACGAAGAAGTTTCTCGCCTCGCAAGATCGATAGAGACCACGCTAGCGAACATTTCTCGAAACCCTTTGATGTACCCGCGGTCTGAAAAGAGCGGCGGCGTTCGTCGGGCGGTGGTTTTGCGTTTCAACACACTGTATTATCGAGTTAATTCGGACGATCGATGCATCGAGGTGCTTTCGTTTTTCTCTAACAGAAGAGATCCGGAATCTCTGGAAGCGTAAATATTCTATGTACAGCAATTTTAAGGAACACTTAACGAGTACCATCAATGACATCCGCGAGGCGGGGCTTTATAAGAATGAGCGTGTGATCGACGGGCCGCAGGAT
>CAZXTS010000323.1:0-2712 GCA_964643745.1 uncultured Chloracidobacterium sp. | reverse complement strand
AATCGTTGTCGACGAAGGTCCAGCCGCCCAGGAGAGTCGTGCCTTCGAACGTGACTGTCGTTTCCTTATCGACCCGCTCGCCTACGATCGGTATGGTGTTCGTATTCGATGTGTTTACCGGGGCAACATTCGAAGAATTTGACGGTGCCGTGTTGTTTACCGGCAAGACATTAGTGGTTGTACCGCCACCGCACGCTGACAAAGAAACGGCGACAAAAAGTGTAAAGAATAAAGATATTTTCATTTTTTCTGCTGGTTATCGATCTGGGATCTAGGATCGCCAACTTCGGCCTATTGCGTTGCAAACGGGCAGTCAGCCGAGGATAGGTTCTCTAACTATCAGGTTATCGAACCAACTACTTGGTTGTAAAGCCGTGCAACATTCCGGACGAAATAGAACTCGATTTGACACAACTGGTATAGTTGCCTCTATGAAGACGCTGACCCTTGCGGTTTTGATCCTCTTTGTGACCGTCGCGGCAAACGGACAGAAAACCGAAAGTATCTATACGAGTCTCGCCGAAAATGATTGCAAGAAATTGCCAGATCGCATCGGTGATGGCGTGGTCTATGCCGCGGAATGTAATGGTGTCGGCGGTTTCAAAGTTGATCATTACGCTTCCGAACACTCATCGGACTTTGAACTGAAGGACAGTTCCGGCCGCACATACGAGTTGAACATCCGTTCGGTGATCGGAACCGCCGCTCCTGCGATGCTGGGCGAAAAGATCGAATGGCGGATTCGGCGGAACAAAGGCAAGGCCGAGCCCTATGCATTGATCGCCCGATATAACGTTTTTGATGATCCGGACAATTCGAATAACCGGAAGTCATTTTTAGTGGTCGTCAAGATAGCGGCGGATTCTGTATGCGTGCCCTCTCTTGTCGATCCGTCAGTAAAAGCTCAGAATGAACAGGCTCGGCGTCTTGCCGACGCGGCGGCCGCGAAGCCTTGTCTCGAATCGAAATAGCTTGAAGGAACAAAACAATATGAACCGCTCCACGACCCGCAGGTCAACAATACTCATGGCCAACTCAATTATTCTCGCCGCAATGGTCGGTATTTTTTGCTCCATAAGCACCGCCGGTCAAGGCAAGATCACGAGCATTTATACTGATCTCGGTGAAAAGGGGTGTAAGACGATCGAGCTTGATGAAAGCGGTGCGGGCTATTATCGCGGACGATGCAAAGGCGTCGGCGGATTTCAACTTGATGTGCTCGAAGCCGACATTCGGCAAACGGTCAACGTCATATTCCCTGACGGCTCGGCCTCAGAACTCAATTTTTGGAACGTCGTGTCCGGTGCATTTTCGTCAGTCGGGCCGAGGGCGGAATGGCGTGTCAAGACCGTGAACAAAAAGTCCGTACCTTTTGCACTGATCGTCCGTTTTGAAACAGGGACGGAAGACCCCGAAAGCGAAGTTTTTAGGATGATAAAGACCTCATATCTTGTCGTTTCAAAGATCGAGAGCGGCAACGCCTGCGTGACCGACGTCGTTCCACCGACGGTAAAGAACCAGAACGTGGAGGCACGCAAGCTTGCCGACGCATCCGCCGGTAAACCATGCCGTGAACGACCCGAATAATGGAGCCGACGGTTTGGTCCGAAGCCTAAATTTGATCGTCCGAACACCTTAAATTTCTGTTACAATTGGAACGCGGCCCAAGCCGCAATCGTACTAGCCGATACAGGAGGAATTTCCCTTTATGGACTTTCTGATCGACAACCCCTTCACGACGCTTCCCGGCCCCGCTTTTTTGATTCTTTATGGTATTTTCTCGGGTCTCGTGCTTTTAACGCTCGGAATAATTAAATCTGGGCTCGACAAGACAGACCATATGCCGATCCCTGCGATACCGCCGGAGATCGATCCTTTCGAGGTCGCGTATCTTCGCGGCGGCCCGAACGAACTAGCACGCTCGGTCATATTTTCTTTGGTCCAAAAGGGCCTGATCGAGTTCAATACGGAAGAGAAAGATGCCCGGATAAGACGGACCGCGGCCGCGGCCGAAGGCATTCGCTCAAGCACGATCGAAAACATCGCCTATGAATGGATCGGTACGGGCCGCGAGGCAAAGGACGTGTTCGATGCACGAATCGGGCTGGTGAAACAGCTTGAACAGTTCACGCATCGCTACGACATCGACCTCTCGAACCGCCAGTTCCTTAACTCGGAAAACACCATCGCCAAAGCAGGGCGATCTGCCTGGATCGCAGGAATTCTGATCGCGGGCATTGGGCTTTATAAGGTGATCACCGCCGTAATGTTCGGTAACTTTAACGTCGTATTTACGATCTTTCTGCTGATCGTGGGATTCGGCATCGCGATGGCAATTGGCAAAATGCCGCGTGTTTCGAAGCTTGGCAAGCAGTATCTGGAACGCCTGAATCTGGCCTTCTCCGATCTGAAATATCGTTCGCAGGCTCCATATATCGGCCAGAACGCACAGCGTCCGGCCTTGTCCGAAGCCGGTCATGCCGGGATCGATCCGCTGCTGCTTTCGGTCGGCATCTTCGGCACCGGTATCCTTGCCGGGACGGCCTTTTCGAATTACAACGATGCCTTTGCTCGTGCCCAACAGAATCAGCACGCTGCGGGCGGCGGCGGATGCGGTTCGTCATGCGGTTCAAGCTGCGGGTCGTCTTGCGGGTCCGGTTGCGGCGGTGGCTGCGGCGGGTGCAGTTAAATGAATAACTTGCCAAATTTGGG
>CAZXTS010000322.1:0-2722 GCA_964643745.1 uncultured Chloracidobacterium sp. | reverse complement strand
TATCGCTGATCGAAGGCAGTATTTCGATAAGAAACGTGCCTGGCGGTGTAAAGGCTTTGACTTATCAAGGCGATGTTGTGCTTGAAAACTCGGGTGGAGCTATCGTACTCGAAACGACGACTGGAAATATTCTCGCCTATGACGTTTCGCCGGGCAATATCGGCGACATCCTTGATACGAAAACATCAAGCGGTTCGATCTCTCTTCAACGGATCAGCCATCGACAGATAAAGGCAAACACTATTTCCGGTTCGGTCCTGTTCAACGGCGACCTTTTGGCGGGCAGTATTTATACGTTTAAGACCTCGACCGGAGCTATTCAGATGCAGCTACCCGATACGACAACCGGAACTTTCATTGCATCTCTAGGTTTTGGCTCGTTCAGATCGGCGATCCCGCTTGAAGTTCAAACAGAGAATATAACTCCGGGCGGAAAAAGCATCGTTGCCCGAATGGGTACGGGGACGGCTCGCGTAAATCTCACGACGACCACCGGACGGATCGCCATTCAGAAGCAGCAATAAAACAGGCCGTAACCTAAAACTCGCCCAAGACACGGCCTGTCCGCTGTTCGAACATGTCGGACATTGAAGGTTGCCTAACGGTAAAATCTTTTACTGTTCGATCGATATACTGGACTCATTGTCTTTCCTCAAGACGACTTTAGCGGCGGCAACCTGTGCGATTGCTTGAAGCCCATTTGCTTTGATTTGAAGGGCTTGTACTTGAGAATCATTCCAATCAGTTTCAGCTAATTTTGCGAATAAGCTGCGAAACGAGTTTGAGCCGATAAACTCCGCATAATAAATTTGCCGTGTAGGGATCTTGAAATTAATTTCGAACTTATCTTCATTATAATCAGGAGCTTCATTAATGCTCTTTAAAGCGGCCGGCCAATTAAGCCTGCCTTCTGTTTGATCAAGTGAAAATGCTAAAAATGTTAAATGTACAAACGCAGAGGCCCTAGCGGTTAAATCGGAAATCCTCTGAATGTTCTTTTCGGCTTTGTACAAGTACTCAAGGGCTGAAGAAGTATCCTTATTTTCCAGTTCTAAATCTGAGGCGGCCGTTAAATACAGGAACGCTTTAGTTCTGTTGTCAGCTATTTTCTCGGTTCTCCTTTCAAATTCTCTCCAATCCTTGTTCTTAACCGCATCAAGTCCGGCTCGCCCATGGAGCAATGCATACAATGCTTCCCTTATATCAGAACTCTGGACGTCAAAGATCTTGCTTTCCGCTCTTTCATATCTCTTGAATTCGATAAGCTGTATTATTCCCCTTATTAGGAAATCCAATTTTTCGTCAGGATTCTTCGCATTGTCCGCTTTCTCAAGTAGGTCTGTACCATCGTCCAAACCGAGAGGATTGTTCGAGTGGGCAAGACGCAATGCGAAGCCTTCAACGGCGGACACCGTTTGCTCAGAAAATCCAGAAGTATGCATCGATGCCAATATCTGGATCCTTATACGTGTTAGCACGCCGAGATCTGCCAGCCCGTACTTCTGACCATACTGTCTTGATTTCTCCGATACAAAATACGCTTGAATGAGATCCTGCGGCGATTGGATCCCCCCTCTTTCTAACCGCGAACCAAAGAAATGTTGAAGGGCAGTGAAGTAGAGAGAAATATTTTCATTAGACGTTGATTGACCAGAACTTCCTAAGGGCGTGGTAAACACACCAAACCTGTTTGGATCCGCAACATCAGACAATACCGGCACGAGTATCATATCCTCGTTAAAGATTATGGCACTTAGGTAAATCGCATCGATCGCTTTGTAATTCGGATTTGTTGAAAGATTATGCAGTGCATGCTGAACAAGAATTTCGGCAATTACAGGATTTTTCTTTCGCAAATCAAAAATTAATTTGGGGAACTGACTCGGAATGCGTTGCTGAATGATTGCTTTGAGCATTCCAAGAGTTCGCTGCTCGTCAATGTCTAACCCCTGCGCGGCTAATTCAAGCTCTTCACTTAAATTTTTTGCCTTTAAATTAGTCTCCCGAATTCTAAAATACTTATCCTGGAGAACACTGCCGTTCTTCGAGTCTCTTTGAGTCAGAGCTTTTAACGATCTCTTAATCGCATAATCCAAGTTTCCTAGGGTCGCATTCTCGTCGATCGTCCGTCTCTCTTTGGCAGACAGTTCCTCGTAATCCGTAAGACATTGCTCTATAAATAAGATCAACGATTCTTTCGCAATTGGCCGATCATAACTCCAAAGGATACTTGATGCCTCGGCTATCACGTCAGCACGTTGCCGCAAGTTCCTGATCGACTTAGAGCTTATAAGGTTGGCTCTCAGGAGAAGTACCGCTTGAGCCCTCTTCTGGCCATCCTTCTCTTCCCCTTCCCCGGTAATGACTGACGTCTCTTGGGCGGCAGTTCCTTGAGCCATCCCTAAAAGAATACAAACGCTCAAAATGAAAAAGATAAAGCTCCGATCGCGTTGCATGAACATACCACTCAGTCCTTCTAAAACTCGCCCAAGACACGGCCTGTCCGCTGTTCGAACATGTCGGACATCGAAGGCGAGCCCTCATCGCGCGTTATGCGCTCCACCCGCCACATCGGAAAGAAATAATCGCTCATTGGAAGAAAATCTTCGCCATTCGCGATGGATGAACACCAGTCGTCGAAATAGCCAAGTTCGATCGCCCGGATCGAAATGCCTGCCGGCCCGATCTCGTCCAGAATGCCAAGCAGCTTTTCCCGCGGTGT
>CAZXTS010000321.1:0-2737 GCA_964643745.1 uncultured Chloracidobacterium sp. | reverse complement strand
CAGTTTATCGACGGTGTGCGGCTGATACCGGATGTTTGTGTCGGCGCGATGGAAAGGGTTCGCAGCGTTTGTTTGATAACGGACGGAAAAGAGCTAAAGGATGTGCGTTCGGTCGCGCTCGATATTTCATCGCGGACTTCGGTAGTTTTGACGAAGATAATCTTTCGCGAATTCCTCGGCTTCGAGCCCGAATGGCGAGATGCGAAACCGGACATTGATGAAATGCTCGCCGGTTCTGATGCTGCACTATTGATAGGCGACCCGGCACTATCGATTGCGGATCGCGGATCGCGGATCGCGGATTTTTCTGATGATAGCGAGCTAACGGAAACTGCGGTAAAGAAGTTTGCAAACGAAAATCCGAAATCCGAAATCCGAAATCCGCGATCCTTTGATCTTGCCGAACTGTGGAATCATCACACGGGCCTTGGTTTCGTATTCGCAATGTGGATGACGCGGAAGGAATGTGTTGAGATCGACTTTGCGGCCGCACGCGATGAAGGTTTGGCGAACCTGCGGCAGATCGCGGCGAATTATTCGCTGGACCTGAAGCTTAGCGAAGAAGAAATGCACACGTATCTTTCAGAAAATATCTCTTACAAGATCGATGAAAGCATGCATGCGGGCTTGGAGCTTTATTTGGATCTGGCGGCCCGCCATGGGCTGATAGCCGAACGCAAGGTTTTGTCATTTATCTGAAATTGCAATGTTCAAGGAAATTATTATCCTGTTGCTCGGAGCTGCGTGCGTGGCTTTGTCGATTGCGGCGATATTCAGCCTTGTAAATTTTGTTTTCGGTTTGGATCTGGAAATGTATGACGAGCCTGTCCCGAAAGATCTTCCGGCCATTATCTTCTTTGCGGTGATCGCCCTGCTATGCGGCGTTGGGATGTGGCTATTAGCTAGAAAAGGGCCGAACGCGAAGACCTAAGTTATTCATCGTTGTAGGGGTTCAGCCGCAGTGTTTTTTCAATGTGTCTTTCGAGCCGTTCGGCAAACGGCGCGCCGCAGCGCGCCATCAGCCTACGCCATTCGGCGAAGATAATCCTTCGGCAATCACGGCCTTCGACGCGGTTCTTTAATTCGAACTCCACTCCGGACCAAAACGTGACATCGCTGATCATCCAATAAAGCATCTCGTCGAACTCATCAGTTGACCTTCGTTCCAGCTCAAGCCCGCGTTCGGTAACGACGTATTGAAACTTGCCGTTTAAGTATTCAACATGCGGGCTTCCGTCCTGCTGCGGTTCCGTTTGGAAAGAAAAATCAGCCTCGCATTCGAACGCAAGCCGGCAAAGCCTTGTGTATTGAGTTTGCAATTCCTGGAGCGGATCGGACACGGTTAGATGTTAGTTCGGGCAATAGAAAATGCAAGTTTGGGCGCTAAAAACGGCTAAAACATCGGCCGCTTTAGCTCTTTCATAAGCTCTTCGTGGACGATCTTTCCTTCGTTCATCTTGATGTGCTCAATGTAGATCAGAGCGGTGTGAATGCGTTTATCGATGTCTTTGATAGTGCTGATCTGCCACATGATGCCGCGTTTCTTTCCTGCCGTTAGTTCTTCAAAGAATTTGCTGCCTTCGGGGTCCTGGTTCATCACTTCCTGTAGCTCTTCGGGCATTGGCATTCCGTATTTGCTTTCATCTTTTTCGAGCACGATATCGACCATCTGCCCGACCTCGAGCCCAAGCTCGGTCCGCCGCTGTTTGTTCACCATTATGTAAAAGATCTCGCCCCACGGCATAAGGGCACACGGAAATGGCTCGCCGCCTTTTATGGTGCATATAACGCGGCGCGATTTGCCCTCAAACGCGAACTTTTTCTCCACCGCCGGATCGATCAGCAAAAAATGCCAGCCGCCGCCCTGCTCTGCCGCGTTGGTGAATTCGGCTTTTAGTTTGATACGCTTTATCGGTTTCGCCATTCTAGGAAAATAGTATTTGAAGCGCCGACACGAAACAATGTTCGCGGGCCGCCTGTCTTAGAAGTAATTGAAATGAACCTGTTACATTTCACTTATTACTTATTACTTATTCCGGAGCCTGCGGATTTGCTAAAATCGAAGATGTAAACGAAATGGGAATATCTATCCAACCGATCTTAGATAAAGCGATTGCCGGCGAACGGCTCTCCGCCGAAGATGCGACCGCTCTGCTCGAATCGAATGACTTTGTCCGCATTGGGCTTGCGGCCGACGAGATCCGGAACCGCAAGAACGACGCGAGCGTTGTCACCTATATCATCGACCGCAACATCAATTACACGAACGTATGCAACGTGGTCTGCACATTCTGCGCGTTCTATCGGCGGCCGGGGAAGCCGGAGACGTACGTTCATTCGATCGATGAGATCTGTTCGCGGATAGATGAGACCATCGAGCTCGGCGGAACCGGCGTGTTAATGCAGGGCGGACTGCATCCGGACTTCAATATTGAATGGTACGAGGATCTACTACGCACGCTCCACGCAAAGTATCCGAATTTTCAGCTCCATTGTTTCTCGCCACCCGAAATACATAACATCTCGCTCATCTCAAAGCTTGATTACGAAACGATATTGCGGCGATTGAAAGCGGCGGGCCTGAATTCAATGCCCGGCGGGGGCGGCGAAATACTCGACGACGAGGTCCGCAAACGCGTTTCTACCAAGTGCAACACTGAGGAGTGGTTGGACGTAATGCGGGCCGTGCACAAGGTCGGGTTGATCTCGACCGCGACCATGATGTTCGGCATCGGCG
>CAZXTS010000320.1:0-2748 GCA_964643745.1 uncultured Chloracidobacterium sp. | reverse complement strand
TCGCTTCGTTCGACTTTGCAGCCGTATTCTTTTTGACCGATTTCGGTCTTGTCTTTCCGTAACTGCCGGCAAAGATCTTACCGCGTCGTGTTCGTTTATCGCCTTTTCCCATTGGTCATCTCCTCTTCTTCCCTCTAAATCAAAATAAGAAACATCTTCGCTAAATTTCCTGCTCTCCTCATTTGACCAAAACCAACCTTACCGGACTCAAAATGGTCTTGAGGGCATGCCCCGTTTTAACCATATTTCGTATGGAACCAACACATTAAATTGATAGATACAAAGTATCAAAGCTATTGAAACAAGACTTAGGCCAATAAGCAAATAACATAGAAATCCTGACCAGTTTTGAAGATAGAGTTTAAACACGGATAAAATCAGTACGCCCAAAAACAGCGGGAGCAGGTATAAAATGTTCCAGCCCACATGGTTCTCGGCATGCTTAAAAATCCTGGACGCGATAAAACCCGCAGCGGAGTTCCCAGAACAGTAAACACGGCTAGGAGTATATTTAGGGCTTGTCATCCTGATATCCGTCACTACCTCTTCTCTCATTTCTTTTTCAAATAAAAGTAACTTATCAACCATCCAGACCGCGAGATTCCGGAGTAAGGATTCAAATTCGGCAGCACGAATTTCCTTTTCGGCAGCACCGAGAGTTTCCATCGCTCGCTTTCGGAATAGAACGAAAACTCAAGTTCACGGCTCCCGGTAACTTTGAGATTTGCCAAAAAAGGAGACTCGTAAAAGTCGCCGGCCATCGATAATTCATCCAACTCATTAAGTTCCGAATCGAGCAGGTAAAACGTAACGCTTTCGCTAAACGATGCTGGCTCCGTCGTGACGAGAAGATAAATGCCGCCAATCTCGAACTGATGATCAATCTTGTCCGCCTCCAGAGTCAGGTTCGTGAGCTTTCCGCCGAAACAAACGGCATGCGCGGCATGTTCCGACTCGGTCCTTTTGAGGTAGAAAAGGTCAATTTCTTTCATTACCACATCGAATCAAACGCGTAATCAGCCGCGAGGGCTCCGGCTATTCCGCCGATAAAAACTCCTAAAGTGACACAAACCGGTGCACCTGGGCCGCATACAAGTCCGGCAGCCGCTCCAACGGTCGCACCGCCGGCAATGCCCCCAAGCACCGAAACTCCTTCGTTAGCGGTCGCTTTAGCTTTGTCGTCAGAGGTAGCAATGTTGTACACGGCAATCCCAACGGAGAAGACGATTAGTCCTTTCCCGAGACGGTTAAGCTTCACGGTTTTCGCCGTCACCGGTGCGTTGGGCCGAGCAGAGCTTTCGACGATTTCAAGCCAAATCCGATTCCGCTGCGTCTCGGAAAGCTCTGAAAAGGAATTATTGAAAAATTTTTTCGCGTATTTTTCCTCGTAAAAACTTAACGGCTCAGGGTTAAGCTTTCGCGCTTCGGCCAACGCACGGCCAATGTCGGAGGTCCTTAGACGAGCGGCCTCCATTATTCCATTTCGCAAATTGTATGCGGCATTGGCGGCCTCCCTTTCGTTCATTTCGCCCCGCATAAAGGAGGCTAATATTTCTTCGGCAACCTCCTTTGTTTGTTGAAGATAGTTCTGACGCACGCCAGCATCGTTAATAAATCTGGATCCGAAGTTGACCGCCTCTGCCTCCAGCAGGCGAAGAGCCGTTTTTAGCTCTTCGGAGACGAGAACGTTGGAGACGTCTGCATCACCGTTGCCGTTCGAAGTAAGAGACTGTCCACCTATAGGCCAGGTTTGCCCAAAAAGACTCGTGCCGGTCAAACCGCTCAGACCGGTCAATTTGATCCGTTGAGAGAGATAACTTTTTTGTTCAGGAGTGAGCGCGAAACTAACCTGCGCATTTCTCACGCGATCGAACTCACTCGTCTTCACAGCGGTTCCGTCTGTGGGGCTGGGGTCGGAGTTGCCAGCCCAAGCCAGTTGAAATGATGGGTTGTTCCATGTCAGCGGAACGAAGGCGTCTGCAAAAGCGAGCTGCTCCGAAGGCGGAAGCGAGGCGAGCCGGGCGATGAGAATGAAGGCCCTACGGGCCAGTTGAAACTGAGACTCGTCCGGTCTGACGGTGAGCGTGATGCCGTTGGGAATCATAAACCTAATGTTGCGTCGCTTCGAAAAAAATCGCGAAGTAGCTGCTAATTTATTATCCATATCACGAACGCTGTCCGGAATCTCTCATCGGAAGAATTCCGATTCCGCAGCCTCGAAACTCGATTTAGATATTTGATGTCACGCCGTTACCATTCGTTTTATGCAGCAGCCATTTCTTGAAATCATCTGGAAACTGTTTTATCGCGCTCTGTATCGGCCAAGCTGCTGCATCGCCAAGCGGACAAAAGCTTTTACCCTCAATATTGTCACAGATATCAAGCAGCAACTGTGCATCGGACGGTTTGCCGCCGCCCGACGAAATCCTATCAAAGATCTTCACGAGCCAATCTGTGCCTTCGCGGCAAGGCGTACACCAGCCGCAAGATTCGTGTTTGTAAAACTCGGTCAAGTTCTTCGTCGTTTCCATGATATCGACGGTTTCATCCATCACCATCATGCCGCCCGTGCCGAGCATCGATCCTGCCTCGACTAGGCCTTCATAATCGAGCGTGACGCCCTTGCCAAGGATCTGTCCGGCATTCATTATATAAACGCTCGAACCACCGGGGATAACGGCCTTAAGTTTCTTATCGTTACGAAGCATCCCGCCGCAGTCTTCCATGATGAACTTTTCCATATCGGCA
>CAZXTS010000319.1:0-2766 GCA_964643745.1 uncultured Chloracidobacterium sp. | reverse complement strand
CTGCCGCTGAATTCGCCCGAGAAAGATAATTCCCTTGCACACGGCGAGTTGATCACCTCGATCGAAATTCCCAAGAACAACTTTGCCGCAAACAGCTATTACTTAAAGATCCGCGATCGCGCGAGTTATGCGTTTGCTCTCGTCTCAGTTGCGGCGGCTTTGGAGATAAACGGCGGTGTTATTCGACAGGCTCGTATCGCTCTCGGAGGTGTTGCACCAAAACCATGGCGAGCCGAAGATGCCGAACGATTTTTGATCGGCAAAAAGGCGGAAAAGGCCGTGTTCGAACAGGCCGCCGAGCTCGCGGTTCGCGGAGCCACGCCGCTTTCGGAAAACGGCTATAAGGTAAAACTCGCTCAGCGTTCGGTGGCGAAGGCACTCGGGAGGGCGGCAAACGTATGACATTTTCAATGATCGACGACGACCTTAAAAAACAGCCAAGCCGCGTTGATGGCCGGGCGAAGGTGACGGGAACGGCGACCTATATCGCGGAGTTTCGCTTTCCGAACATGGCCTACGGCTATATCGTGCCGGCGACGATCGCGACGGGAAAGATCACCGCGATAGACGCGGAAGAAGCGGAGCAGCAGCCGGGTGTGGTCAAGGTCTTGACGCACGCCAATGTTCAGAAACTTGCTTCATATAAACCCGACGAAGATTTTGGCGAGGGCAGCAAACCTTTCTTTGCATTGATGACGGACACAGTGCTTTTCAGCGGCCAGCCGGTGGCTCTTGTCGTTGCGGATACATTCGAAACGGCGCGATATGCCGCATCGCTTGTTAAGGTAACTTACACAAAAGAAACGCCGTCAACCGATATTTTGAAGGTGCTCGATAAAGCGACGCCAGCCGGTCGACCACGGCCCGTTCGCGGTACACCGGACGAAGCGTTCGCCGCGGCTGAGGTGAAGATAGACGCGACATATACGATCCCGGTCGAGCACCATAATGCAATGGAGCCGCACGCGACGGTCGCCAATTGGACCGATGAAAAGCTGACGGTTTACGACAAGACACAAGGTGTCACGGGTGTTCGAAATTATCTTGCGACACATTTTGGCATTGAACAAAGCAAGATCAGCGTTCAATCGCCGTTCGTTGGCGGTGCGTTTGGTGCATCGCTTCGGCCGACTCCGAACACATTGCTTGCGGTGATGGCTTCGCGGGAGGTAAAGCGGCCGGTAAAGGTAGTTTATTCGCGGCGTCAGCTCGCGACGGCACACGGCTATCGGCCTGCATCGGTGCAAAAGATAAAGCTTGGAGCGGACAAGGCCGGTAAATTGACCGCAATAATCCACGAAGCCGTTCATAATACGTCCTCGCACGAGGTTTTTTCTGAAGACCTGGTCGGCATTTCGCGCACGTTATATGCTTGCCCAAATGTTCGGACGGATGCGAAGATCACGCGAACCGATCTGCAGACTCCGCTTTGGATGCGTGCCCCCGGAACGGTTTCGGGTGCGTTTGCGCTCGAATCGGCTCTGGATGAGCTTTCTTATCAGCTGAAGATCGACCCGCTTGAATTGCGTTTGATCAACTATGCCGAGACCGATCCGGACACCGGACGGCCTTTTTCAAGCAAAGAATTGCGCGAATGCTATCGCCAAGGGGCAGAGAAATTTGGCTGGAAAAGCCGTAAAGCGGAGCCTCGAGCGACCCGCGATGGTAAGTACCTTGTCGGCTGGGGTCTTGGTACCGGTACATGGGGTGCATTTCTCGCACCTTCGTCGGCTCGTGTGACATTGCGTGCTGATGGTACGGTTCTCGTCGAAAGCGGCACGACCGATATTGGACCCGGAACATACACGACGATCTCGCTCATAGCTTCACGGCAATTAGGCATACCGCTTGAAAAGGTCACATTTAAGTTGGGCGACAGCGATCTGCCTTCGGCACCGGCACAGGGCGGTTCGATCACGACCGCAAGCGTCGGCTCGGCTGTCCAGGAATGTGCACAGATCGTTCTGAAAGAACTGATAGAAAGGGATGTGAAAAAGGGCGGGTCCGTTTTTGACGGGGTCAAGTTCGAAGAATTGGCGTTCGAAAACGAAAAGATCACGGTGAAAGGCCAGGCAAATAAGGCCTCATCATTTTCTGAATTGTTGAAAAGAAGCAATTTAGGGCATTTAGCAGCTACTCATACAACACGTCCGGATTTCGGTGAACGCGGCAAGTATGCGACCGCTTCTCACGGAGCGCAGTTCGTTGAAGTAAAGGTTGACGAAGAGATCGGGACCGTTCGGGTAACTCGCGTCGTTCAGGCCACCGCGGCCGGAAAGATAATAAATCCAAAGGGCGCACACAGCCAGGAAATGGGCGGCGTTGTTTGGGGCATCGGGATGGCGCTGATGGAACACACGGAGATCGACCATCGCATCGGGCGAATAATGAATCCTAACCTTGCCGGTTATCATGTTCCGGTAAATGCCGATGTCGGCAGCATTGAAACGATATTTGTACCGGAAGAGGACACGATAGTTAATCCTCTCGGTGCAAAAGGCCTCGGAGAACTGGGCCTCGTCGGCATTCCGGCGGCTATTGCGAACGCAATTTATCACGCGACAGGAAAGCGGGTCCGCGATCTGCCGATAACGCCCGATAAGCTCATCTGAAAGAAATATATCGTTTTGCGCTTGCGCGCTTTCCGCGCCTTCGTTATTATTGGAAATTTGCTAATTGGCTCAAAAAGCCGGTTATAGCAACAGAAAAAGCGCATGGGTGGTCGAGCGGTCAAAGGCAACGGGCTGTAAACCCGTCGGGTTAATT
>CAZXTS010000318.1:0-2807 GCA_964643745.1 uncultured Chloracidobacterium sp. | reverse complement strand
TCTCTTTAGTCAAGACTTTTTTTCTTAACGGCTAGGCCGGTTGTTCGAATTGGATCACGGCAAAGCCTGCTCCGTCGGGGGCTGTCGCGAGGGCGATGCGGCCGACGCCGGGTGCATCGAACGGTTCGCAATGAAGGCTGCCGCCGTTGTCTTTGATCTTCGTCGCGGTCTCGTCAGCATTTGAGACGGCGACGTATGCCGACCAGTGAGACGGAGCGTCGCCCCAATTTTCATCCATCGGCATTATTCCGCCGACAGCCTTACCGTCAATGTGGATCTCGGAATACTTCATTTCGGTGACCTTCGATTGTTCTAAGGTCCAACCGAACATCTCTTTGTAAAACGTCTCAGCCGCCGAAAGGTCTTTGGTCGCTAGTTCCCGCCAACAGATGGTTCCGTGCTTGGGTATTGAAAACTCCGCCATTATTTTGTGTCTCCTTAGCTTCTGGAAAATTCCGTCTCAACCGCCCATTCTTCGAGGCCTTCTGGCGTAACGTTGAACATTGAATATCTAAATGAATCGCCATTTGGGACGATCTCGGTTCGCCAGCCCCAATCCGGATGATCGGGTACCGAATAATGTCCTTTGATATTCACCGACCCGTTTTCTGAGACGGAACCTTCGCATTGCATAAGGACATCTTTCGAATGCCACGAGTCAGTCCAGAAAGCCCTTATCGAATCTGATTTGGAATTGCCGTTGAGAATTATCAAGCCTTCTTGCGACTCGCCTTCGTATTCCCAAGTGTAGGCGATCTCAAGGCATTGGCCTGAGACGCGCTCGGTTACTGTTGCTGTCGAAGCCGATTCCTTGATGGGATCAGGCATCCACGAAAGGTTCAATTTGTTTGTGCCGGACCAGTTTCCTACTAGCTTCTTTAGTTCTGAATGTATGCTCATTGGTTCATCGGGATAAGGGTAATGATGTTGATCGCGGCTCCGGTCGGGTCTGCGATGGTCGCAAACCGTCCCACATTTGGAATGTCGTGCGGGCCGAACAAGACCGCTCCGCCGAGCGACTTTGCTTTTTCGCAAGATGCATCAACGTCGTCAACTGAGACGTAATGTGCGATGTGTGCCGGCGGCATTTGGCCTCCGCACATTTCCTCGGTCAACTCAAAAATCGCACCGTCCGGATATCCTTCGCCGCTCGATGCGAATTCGAGATATTCCATATCTTGACCCGAATTGCTCTGTGCGAACTGCCATCCGAATACATTTGTGTAAAAGGGCTTGCTGCCGGTCAGGTCATGACTATTGATCTCGGTCCAGCAAAATTCACCGTGCTTCGGCATCTGAATCGTTTCGGCTGTCTGTGCTTCCGCCATATTGTTCTCCGTCTCAGTTTTTGTTAAATGCGCCGTGAAGCATATCACGGGCTGTTTTTTGTGTAAATACGATCATTCTCCGCAAAAGTTTTGAGCTGTGGGTGGAGAAACTTCGGCCGTAGGGTCAAAGGCAGGACGGCCGCCCACAACTCAAAACTATGGCAGCGTGGGAGAAAACCATTAGCTTGCCTTTCGCATTGGGACGGCAGTTGGCTGTTCCTGCAATCGGTCGATCAACTGAGACGCCGCTTTCCGCGAAAGTTCGTTGACCTTGCATTTCATCACCTGTTTGCAGACCGCATCTGCATCAACACCGCGTTCGCGAGCGATCGCTCGGATCATCCCCATCTGCTTCGTGGTGATCAGATCCGATATGGTGCGGGCAACAGGGTCGGCCGCTGTCTCACTTTCACTGGACAGAGTTGAGACGTCATCCGCATCACGCTTATAAAGGTCGCGAGCTATACCGAATTTCACGGCCGCGCGTTTCAGCGCATCGTGCTCTGCTTTCCTAATACCCATTTCGCTGCGAGCCGAACCCGTCCCAATGCCTTCGCGTGTTACGCCATCAATGGAGATCGCGACCGTTACGACGACGTAATCGCCGAGTGCCTTGATGTCCTTGACCGTGTGATTCCAGTTTGGTGCCGTCTCATCCAATATATCCGCGACCGTGTGCCACTCGATATATTCGACGGTGCGAGATCGGCCGTCGCGTCCGCGGAACCCTTCGCGATGGCGCAGCATTTCGGGTTCGACATTTGTTCGCAGTTCTTTCAGTGCCGAACGAAAATCGAATACGTTTCCTTTATCTTCGGTGCTTTCAAATATCGCCGGTTGAATAAGCGGTTCGTTTTGCGTTTCTATCTGCTGTTTCATTTCTTTATCCTCTGTTGTGTTCTTTCAAACCGTTTCCGGTGCGGCGTTCGAGCGGCGGTGCCTTTTTCGCCGCCAGTCCGCCCGGTTCGGTCCCTGTTCGCTGCTGTCAGGCTATCGAGCAACTCAGCCTTTTATCAATGACGTCAAAGGCAGTTTAGACGTCCTATCTGTGCAACATCGTACCACACGAAATTATTTGTTGCAAGTATAAAACGAGGTGTTGCATTTAAAATTTGTCTGTGTTATGTTTTACCCATGAAATGCGTAGTGCAACTATGACACTCACGACTCATGGAGGCAGGAAAATATGTCGTTTAAGAATGAAAACCTTATAAACACAATGGAACTCGGCCGTGCAATCAAGCGGCGGAGAGAGGAATTAGGCCTTAGTCTTCGGGACGTCGCCGATGTAACGGACGTTTCCGCATCGACGCTTTCGAGGATCGAGAACGGGACCGGTAAGCCGGATGCAGACAATATCGCAAGATTGACCGGTTGGCTGGATATGCCGATAGATCGCGTTATGAACAACAAAGGCGCGGACGATGTCGAAGCGGTCATCTATTACCCGCACGAACCGACGCCGGAGATAGTCGAAGC
>CAZXTS010000317.1:0-2827 GCA_964643745.1 uncultured Chloracidobacterium sp. | reverse complement strand
TTTCCTTTTCAGCCAACTCCTTCGCTGCTTGAAGCACATCACTATCTATATCAAGTGTAGTTCTCATGATGTGGTGATGATACTACATCATTGCATCAAATGCAATCTTCATTCTACCTCTAGAGATCGTTTAAGGTAGGCCCGTCAATGGTTTGAAATGTTAAAATCTCAAAGATCGATGTCAGGATTAAATTATTTTAATTATTTCACAGAGATCGAGGATGCCTTTATCCGGCGGCGCGGGAAAAATCTGCTGCTTTCGCCTATAGATTGGGCGATGATGGAAACCTGGCAGGAGCGAGGCATTCCGCTTCATATCGTGTTGCGGGGCATTCAGTCCGTTTTTGACCATTTCGAAAAGAACCCGCGTCCGCGAACGATCAAAAGCCTTTTGTTTTGCAAAGAAGAGATCGAGGCACAGTTCGCTGAATGGACTGCGTCTCAGATCGGGAAAAGCGAAACGGCGACGCAAGATGCTGAACAGACGATCTCGCCCGATTCGATCAGGGATTTTATTGAAAAGAACATCGCTGATCTCAAAGCCGTCGAAAACGAAATGCTCGCGGGTTCAATAGATCGTGCGGTTTCGCGTCTCACCGAACTATCTCTCAACCTAACCGAAAGCGCCGAGCAGACCGAAAAGGCTCTCACAGATATTGAAAACTTTTTAGACGATGCCTTGCTATCGGAACTCGATAAGGCGCATCTAAAACAAATTGAGAAAGAGATCGCGGGCCAGCTTCGGCAATATCGTTCTGAATTGGACAAAGGTTCGATAGACCACACGCTTCGGCTGATGATGCTGAAACGGCTAAGAGAAGACAATGGCATTCCGCGTTTGAGTTTGTTTTATTTATGAAAGCTTTTACCATTGCATTTATTTTTGTTGTTTTTTCGATCTCGGTTGACGCACAAACTCCGGCGACCGGCGTCGAAGGCAAGACCTATACAAACACCGAACATAGTTTCCAGATCACATTTCCAGACACGTGGCTGATCCCGGGCGACGATTTCGAGGAATTTATGCGTTCGCAGGGCCACGATATTAGCCTGAAGGCGCCGGAAACCATCGACCGGACGAGCCAGATACAGGTTAACCGGGCGCTCGAGCGTGTGAAAATACTTCTGACGGCGTATCGTGCGATGCCCGGCTCGGCAGACAACGCGATCATCCGGATATCGACCGAAGACCTGACCGCCAACCTTGCAGTAAAAGATGCGGTGGATTATTTCGATCTGATGCGGAGCCAGTTTGCCGTGATGCGGCTTCCGGCCGATTTCAAATATTCGGAAACGCAGGCTGAAAAGCTCGGCGCGATGCAGTTCGCGTTTCTCGACACTTCGTCGAACACCGGCAAAAAGCGTATGTACGCCACGGTCCGCAATGGCGTCGCGCTGATGTTCACGCTCACCTACACAAAGCCCGAAGACCTAAAAACACTCCGCGACGTTTTGACCAAAGGCGATTTCCGGTTTGGTAAATAGGCGTTCTTGCAACTTCATACACGAATGCTATCATTATGATACTATCTTCGTGAGGTGTGATATGCCTGATGTCTTAGTTCGAAATGTCGACCAAGCTGTCTTGGACAAGCTGAAAGACCAAGCGGAGAAAAATGGGCGTTCGCTGCAGAACGAACTCGTGCAGATCTTGAGTTCGGTGATCGGTCGTTCCAGGAGTTCCGACACGGAAACAGCGGAAAAGATCAAAAGATCTTTACGCGGCAGAAAATTTAGTGACAGCGCCCAGATCCTTCGCGAGGACCGTGCGCGATGATCTATGTCGTGGATGCGAGCGTCGCCGTAAAATGGTACGTTCCGGAGTCGTTCGAACAGAACGCCGATCGTGTGCTCGCAAGCGGCTTTGAATTGCATGCCCCAGAACTGATACTTCCGGAATTTGCCAATATAATTTGGAAAAAGATCCGTCGCGGTGAGATAAGCGAGGCCGAAGGGAAGCGGATGCTTTCGGCGATAGTAAGCGTTAACTGGTCGCTTCACTCGCACCAGTCCGTGGTCAGGTCGGCCTTTACCGGGGCTGTCGAAACAGGGCAGACCGTTTACGATTGGACCTATCTCGCGCTGGCGGTAGCTCTGTCGTGCGAGTTCGTAACGGCTGACGAAAAGTTTTATCGGGCGATCGAGCAGACCAAGCTTAGAAAAAATATTAAATGGATCGGCGATGTTTGAGGTCATTCTTCGCTAAGAAAACTACAATTGAGTTCAAAATACGAATCGGGCGATGAGCTGCGGCTCCGCATTGAAAAAATAGTGCCTCGCGGGCTTGGGCTTGCGTTTGCTGAACGGCTGACGGTCTTTATTCCGCTTGCCGCTGCGGGCGATGTTGTTCGCGCCAAGCTGACGGAGATAAAAGGGAAGACCGCATTTGCCGAGATAACCGAGGTGATCGAACCTTCACCGGATCGCATTGCTCCGCCGTGCGAATATTTTGGCGCATGCGGCGGCTGCGACATGATGCAGCTCAATTACGAGGCACAGCTTGCGGCAAAGGTCGCGATGGTCCGCGACTGTATAGAACGCATTGCAAAGATCGAGCTTGAAGTTCCGATCGACATTATCCCGAGTCCTGAGCAGTTCGGTTATCGGCTGCGTGCCCAATGGCATGCCGAGCCGGGAAACAAAACGATCGGCTATTACCGTCGAAATTCGCGTGATCTGGTGGATGTAAAACGCTGCATGGTGCTCGTGCCCGCACTGCAGGCGGAGATGGACCGCATCAGAGGCGGGCTGGGCGAAGCAGATGCTATTCAGAAGATACAGATCGATGCGGCGGCCGGTTCGAACGGCGATGTGTCCGTCTATTCTG
>CAZXTS010000316.1:0-2852 GCA_964643745.1 uncultured Chloracidobacterium sp. | reverse complement strand
GCGGCCCAGCATTTCCCTCGATTCTTTACCGGACAGATCACCGCTGCAGGTAAGATCGATCCGGCGAAAGTGCTCGTTATCGGCGCGGGCGTTGCGGGGCTTTCGGCGATCGGTGCAGCGAAGGGCTTGGGCGCGATCGTTCGTGCATTTGACCCGCGGTCGGCGACGAAAGATCAGGTCGCTTCGATGGGCGCCGAGTTTCTTGAACTCGACGTAAAAGAAGAAGGCGAAGGCAAGGGCGGCTACGCCAAGCAGATGTCCGACGACTTTCTGAAAGCCGAAATGGCACTGTTTGCCGCACAGGCTATGCAGGTCGACATCATCGTTACGACCGCATTGATACCGGGAAAGCCCGCACCAAAGCTTATAACTCAGGGCATGGTCGAATCGATGAAGCCGGGCTCGGTGATCGTCGATCTTGCGGCCGAACAAGGCGGTAATTGCGTGTTAACAGAGCCTGGTTCGGTCGTTGATCACAAGGGCGTCAAGATAATCGGATACACCGATCTGCCGTCGCGCATGGCGTCGATGTCTTCGCAGCTTTACGGGGCATGTGTAACCGCATTCCTCGAGGAATTGACACTTCCCAAAAAGGATGCGGAACCCAAGGCTGAAGGACGGGAATTCTACGTCGATCTTGAAAATGAAGTTATCCGCGGAGCGATAGTGTTGGACAAAGGCAAGATGCTTTGGCCGCCGCCGGTCAAGGAAATGCCTGTACCGCATCCCGAGCCGGGCGGAAGCGCGAAAGAGACCGCGCCGATCGTGAAAGCCGCTGCCGCCGGACATGGGGCCGACGAGGGCAAAGGTTTGAATCCGTTCGTGTTGGTCGGACTTGCTTTGTTCCTTGTCCTGCTCGGATTCTTTGTGCCGGATTCAAAGCTCTCGCACTTCACGGTGTTTATGCTCGCGGTGTTCGTCGGATTTCAGGTGGTGTGGAACGTCAAACCCGCACTCCACACACCGCTTATGTCCGTGACCAACGCCATCAGCGGAATTATTCTGGTCGGCGGAATGCTCCAGCTTTCAGGCGAATTCAACGTCACCACAATACTCGGAGCCATCGCCGTCCTTATCGCCACGATCAACATCTCCGGCGGATTTCTGGTAACCAATCGAATGTTGGCGATGTTTAGGAAGTAGATTTTAAATTGCCACTAGCTTTAGCTAGTGGACAGGATGAAAAAAAGTGTGGGGCTTTAGCCCAAAGTACGAATATGCCTTGGGTCAAAGTCTGGTTACATTTTGTCTGGTCAACAAAGGACCGGTATCCATATTTAACAGATTCGATTCGATCGAATGTCTTTGAACATATTAGACAGAATGCCCGCGAAAAAGGCATCCATATAGATTTTGTCAACGGCTATCTCGATCACGTTCACTGTTTGATCTCTCTGGGAACGGATCAAACTCTCGAAAAGATAATGCAATTGATTAAAGGCGAATCTTCATTTTGGATTAACAAGAATAAATCAACTAAAGCTAGATTTGCGTGGCAGGATGAATACTTTGTCGTTTCGGTTAATGAGGACACCCTGCCGAGTGTTCGACGGTATATTGCAAAGCAGGAAGAACATCATAAAGTAATTTCATTTGATGATGAATTTGAGAATTTTTTGAAACGCGCGGGATTTCAGAGGTTTAAAGATTCTGACTAGTTGAAGAATACGCCTTTTCTTTTTTTGGCTAAAGCCGGGCTTTCTATCTGCTGACCACTAGCTAAAGCTAGTGGCAATTTAATTAAGAATAGCCCTAGCATTTAATGAAAACCAGCCTTATTACAATCGCATACATCGCCGCGAGTGCGTTGTAGAATAGAAAATATGAATTATCAGGATTACATTACGATCGAACCGAACAAGCGTGGCGGAAAGCCTTGTATCCGCGGCCTGCGGATCACGGTCTATGAGGTCTTGGAATATCTCGCATCTGATATGACCGAAGAAGGGATCCTTGCGGACTTTCCGGACCTAACGAAGAACGATCTTAAAGCAGCAATAGCCTTTGCCGCTGACCGTGAACGGCGACTGATGGAAGTACCGATCGCAGCATAAGTCCACATTCATGGTACTTTTCGCGTGGTAGTATAGAAAATATGAACGATATAGACCAGAATCTAGTCGAGGTCGATCCGGAGAAATTGGGCGGAACGCCCGTGTTCCGGGGTACGAGAGTCCCGATACAAAACCTATTTGATTCGCTCGAATCGGGGGAATCGGTCGGCGAGTTCCTTGAGCAGTATCCAACAGTCAGCCGTGAGCAAGTTTTAGCGGTCCTTGAAGAATCAAAGGAGCAGTTGCTTGTCGGCTATGAGATTGCTGCTTGATGAATGCGTTACGAATTACCTTAAGCCCGAGTTCGTGGGCCATGAGGTGTCGACCGTTGACGAAGCCGGGTTCAAGGGATTGAAAAACGGCAAGCTTTTGGAGGCTGCCACCGGACGGTTCGATGTACTCGTCACTGTGGATCAGAATCTGCGATTTCAGCAGAACCTTGAGAAATACTCCATTTCGGTTTTAGTTCTGAAGGCGAGGCGAACTTCGCTTCCGTTCCTCAAACCGTTGATGCCGAATGCATTAAACTCACTTGATTCGATAAAGCCAGGCGAGATCGTAGTTGTGTCGTTTGAATGAAAACCAGCCTTATTACAATTGCATACATCGCCGCGAGTGCGTTGTTTATCTTGAGCCTCGGCGGGTTGTCGAAGCAGGAGACCGCGCGTCGCGGGAACTGGTACGGCATCATCGGGATGCTGATCGCTTTGGCGGCGACGGCGGCGGCGATGGACCCGAGCGGCTGGCCGGTGTTGGGCGGCGTGCTGATCGTTGGTGCATTGATCGGTGCGACGGTCG
>CAZXTS010000315.1:0-2888 GCA_964643745.1 uncultured Chloracidobacterium sp. | reverse complement strand
GCCGTCCGCATTGCCCTGCCGAGGCTATCGACGAGAACGATTCAGCAGCCGGTGCCGAAATGTGCGCTGCATCGGACCTGATCGTTGTTCTCGGCGGCGATGGCACGATGATCTCGACCGCCCGGCTTGTCGGCGATTCTGAAGCTCTCGTTCTTGGCATCAACTACGGCAGCCTCGGATATCTGACCGATTTCCGCATTGAGGAGATGTATTCGGCTCTCGAAGCCATTTTCGAAGGCAATTACGAAATAGATCGGCGCGTAATGCTCCGTGCGGAACATTGGCGTGGAGACGAAAAATTGGGCGAAGGCCGAGTTCTGAACGACGTAGTTATAAACAAGGCCGCTCTCGCCCGAATTATCGAGATCGAAGTAGAGCTCAACGGCCTTTACGTTAATTCCTTCCGTGCTGATGGCCTGATCGTTTCGACGCCGACTGGCTCGACGGCATACAATCTTTCCGCAGGCGGGCCGATAATTTACCCTTCGATGAACGCCGTAGTGCTAACACCGATCTGTCCGTTTACGCTGACAAACCGGCCTATCGTCGTTCCCGATACCGCCGAGATCGAACTCGAACTGAAGAACGAGAACGAAGGCGTCGTACTGACACTAGACGGCCAGATCGGCCACACGCTCAACTCAGGCGATACCGTCAAGATCCGCAAAAGCACCACCACATTCAACCTGGTCCAACCGCCCAACCGGAATTATTTCGACGTTTTGCGAAACAAGCTGAAATGGGGAAGGTAACTTAGCCCAGCAAACTTGGCTGAATATCGTCGACTGGCCCAACACCCTCGAGCCACCAACCGTACCTCGACAGGTCGCATTTTCCTTTTGGGCTGAATACGACGCCCTCTTGCTCGAGCATTTCCTGCTGAAGGTTCATCGGGATGGTCAGCCGCCCAGTCGAGCATTTCCCTTGCGAATTGATCACGCGCTGCCACGGGACATCTTCAGAATCGGCCGAGTGCATTGCATAACCGACCGTCCGCGGCGTATAGCCTTCGCCGAGCATTTGCGCGATCTGGCCATAGGTCATCACCCGCCCCGCAGGTATCTGCCGCACTATTTCGTAAACCTTTTCCTTGTAGGCTTTGTCGTTCAAAATGCTGAAAGTTCCTTTATTTACGAGATGAAGCATCGATCTTTCGATGTGATCTTCCAAACTCCGTCGACCATTTCAAGTTTGTAACTACAACCACCCGCTGCCATGTTTCCCGCGTCATAACCAGCCTCGGCTTCAACGTGCGAGTCCGAAATCCAATTTAGCTTTGATACCCATACACGCAATCCCTTTCCCCAAATCGAAGACGAAAACTCCAGGCCCTTGTCCTTTAACCGTTTCCTAAGTGACGAGCTTGGTTTCCGGTCACCATCTATTCGGAGAAATCGGCCACGCGGTCGGGCCACATCTGGCCACTCAAATACAGCGGTTACTAACAACAGCCTCAGGTCGTCAGAAACTGCCTTTCGAATATTACTTTTATCCTTATTGTCCGCATTGTCCGCTTTTGCTTGTGACTGACAAAGCCCAATGGTCGAAAACAGAGAAACTAGGAGAAAAAGAAATATTGCTTTCATATTTGTCTCAGGATCGTTCGAGCGGGCGAGCCGTCGCCGGTCGAGCCGGTGTATTTCAGTGGCATACAGATCAATTCATAATCGCCCGCCGGGACTTCGCGGAGATCTACTCCTTCGAGGATCACGGTCTCATTTTCAAGCAAAGCTATATGAACCGGTTTGCCGGGGCCGCCGCTACGTTCGATGGAAAGATAATCGATGCCAACGAGCTTAATGCCGTTTGCGACAAGCAGTTCAGCGGTCGCCGGGGTTATATAAGTGAAATCGGTGCGAAAGCCATCTTCTGGAGTTGACCAGAATTCGGAGTTTCGCGTCTTGAAAACGACGCGTTCGACTCCCGCAATATCACCAACATGTTCGGGTTCTATCTCGCGAACGTCCGGGCCGACATCGATCACACGGCACGGACCGATGAGTTTTTCAAGATCGAGTTCGTGGACGTGTTTCGTGCCGTCGATAAAATGGTTCGGTGCATCGACGTGCGTTCCCGAATGAACGCCAAAGCGGATCGCCGAAACATTTGCCGAATCGCCGCGGGCGATCGCCTTGAAAGATTCGACCGCCGCGTCCGGATCGCCCTTGTAGATCGGCATATCGCTGCTGATCGCCACCGTTACATCATAGATCTTCATAGCTTTCAGGATAATGCACCCGGAATTTCGTAGCAAAGATGTTTTTGCGGTGAAAGAATATTGTCGCAAAGCTGCCCAACGGCCGCTCCGTGATCTCTGTGCTCTCTGTGGCTAATCCCGCCCGTTGCGAACTTCGCGGCTTTCGGTAAAACTACTGTTATGGAGATCAAACACATCGAAAAAGGCGGACGCGGAGCGTTTCTGATAAAAGGCGAAGACGGCAACCGGCTTGCCGAAGCGGTTGAGTATGCGCGCGAGAAAGAGTTGAAGATATTCGCGACCTGCCCGTTCGCAATTCGAAAGCTAACAGACAACGCCGACTATGCAGACGTCTTTTCGGGTTGAACGTCTGATCTCTTCAGTGAATAGTGTCAAGTGGGAAGTGACAAGTAAGGAACTATCCATTTGACACTAGTCACTATTCACTGAATACAAATGAGCACCCCGCGCATTTCGGCTTCAAGTTATTCGAACACCGCACCGCTTGTGTGGTCGTTTCTTTATGGGCGCGAACATGGA
This sequence comes from uncultured Chloracidobacterium sp., assembly GCA_964643745.1. GTDB lineage: Bacteria > Acidobacteriota > Blastocatellia > Pyrinomonadales > Pyrinomonadaceae > OLB17. The sequence continues at coordinate 151 of CAZXTS010000315.1, read as the reverse complement.
AATGTCGAGATGATCTTGGACAATGCTCCGGCGCGTTCGGTGGAATTGCTCGAACAGGATCGCGTTGATGCGGCGCTTGTTCCGGTGATCGCATCGCAGTTTATCGACGGTGTGCGGCTGATACCGGATGTTTGTGTCGGCGCGATGGAAA
>CAZXTS010000314.1:0-2899 GCA_964643745.1 uncultured Chloracidobacterium sp. | reverse complement strand
GACCGGATCGATGTCCTTGTTGTTTACACCACCGCGACCAAGAATTTCCTCGGGGGCGACACACAGGCGCAAACGCTTTCGCAGTCAGCGATCGATTCGACCAATACAGCTTACATAAACAGCAAGATCCGACAGCGGGTCCGAATGGTTAGTGCAAAGGAATGGGTCTATACCGAAACGGCGAGTGCGAGCACCGACCTGAGCAATCTACGCGGCAACGCCGGGATCCAAACCGATAGGAATAACTTTAGTGCCGATCTTGTCGCGATGATCGGCGAGATCTCAGGCGCCTGCGGAGTCGGATATCTGATGGGCTCGAACACGACCAGCGGTAACCCGAACAGTGGATTTACCGTAACGGCCCGAAGCTGCGCAGTCGGAAATCTAACCTTCGCACACGAACTCGGCCACAACATGGGCAGCCAGCACAACCCCGAGAACGGCAGCGGTGCAACCTATTCTTATGGCTATGGCCACTATGTCGACGGCAATTTTCGAACCGTGATGTCGTACGTGAACCCCTGCACAAGCGGCTGCACACGACGTCCGTATTTCTCAAATCCTATGGCACGTTTTCAGGGAATACCGACCGGAATCGACAACGCTCGCGACAATGTTCGTGCAATCAACAACACGGCCGATCCGATCGCGAATTATCGTTACAGCGGCTCAAGCCTGACCCTGGTGAACTACGCAGCCGGTGGAACGCTGCCCCGCGGCATCGCCAGAACCGTGACCTGGAAAACGAATAATCTCGGCGGAAATGTGAGGATTGAAATTTCCCGAAACGAAGGCCTGGACTGGACGACGCTTGTTGCCTCGACCCCGAACGACGGAAACGAGCCTGTAACGGTCTGGGGCCAAGCCAGCCGCAAAGCATGGCTCCGCGTCGCAAGCATCGATTCACCGACCGTTTCCGACACAACCACGGGCTCGGTCAATATTCGATGAACAGGTGCAGAACTATCCGGGCTTATTCAAAACGGACGCATCTGATCGACTTATTCGAACTGAGGTCGCGCTGAAATCGTCCAGCCTAGCCTTTCATGTTATATTCAAATCTATTATGGGAACAGTTTCCTTAAAATTACCGATCAACGTCGTGGGGCGATTCGAGATCGCCGATCCAAAGGTCGCCCGCCGGCTTTTAAAGGAGATCGAAGCTCACGGTAAGGCTGTGAGCCCGTTCGATGGCGTTCTTGGTATCTGGGCAGATCGAAAAGAATCCGAGCCTGAACTTGTGCAGCGGCTTCGCGACCAAAGCAACCGTCGCAATGGCTGAATATCTACTCGATACCAACGTGCTGTCTAAGATCTTCTACGGAAGCTCAGACGTAAAACGATTCGTCGACTCGATCGATGCCGGGATCGAAAGCGTTGTTTACATCGAATGTATTCAGGGTTCCATTTCCAAACGTGACAAATCACTTATCAAGGCCACGCTTGCCCAACTTCCTTTCTATCTGATGAATCAGGAAATAGCGGCGCTCGCTATTGACCTTGTCGATAGATACTCGGCAGCGAAATGGTTGTTTCTCGGAGATTCGTTCATCGCCGCCACTGCCGTTTATTACGACCTTTAATTGATCACTTACAACATCAAGCATTTTAATTTTATCCCTGAACTATCGGTCGCCGAACCGAAAAAGTGAATCCGGATGACCGAAAACGTCAAAAATAGATTGCGTGGCCTGACCGACGAATATCTTCGTCTTGCCGACAAACTGCGACAAGGCGGCGGGCCGGAGAAGATCGAGAAGATCCACAAGCAGGGAAAGCTGACGGCTCGCGAGCGGATCGGGCTTCTCCTGGATAATGATACGTTTTCACAGGAGATCGGGCTGCTGGTCGCATATGACGAATATAAAGGCCAGGCACCTGCGGCGGCGGTCGTGACCGTTGTCGGAAAAGTTCAAGGCCGCGAATGCGTCGTCATCGCGAACGATGCGACGATCAAGGCCGGAGCGTGGTATCCCGAAACGATAAAAAAGATCCTGCGTGCGCAGGAGATCGCGATGCGAAACCGCGTGCCGATCATCTATCTCGTCGATAGTGCGGGCGTGAATCTGCCTTATCAAGGCGGTGTGTTTCCCGGACAGTATGGTGCCGCGCGGATCTTTTATTACAACTCGATAATGCGGCGATATTTGAAAGTTCCGCAAATCGCCGCCGTGATGGGAATGTGCGTAGCCGGCGGTGCATATCTGCCTGCGTTGTCGGACGTTATCTTGATGGTCGAAGGCACGTCGTTCATGGGACTCGGCGGTGCAAATCTTGTAAAAGGCGCGACCGGACAGACGATTGACAACGAAACGCTCGGCGGTGCGATGACGCACAATGCGATCTCCGGCGTCGCACATTATCGTACTGCGAACGAGCAGGAATGCCTCGAGAAAATTCGAGCATTAGTGGCCGAACTACCCCGGCCCGAAGGCTCACGAGTTTCGATAGAGACCAGCCGCCAGCCTTCAGCTTCCAGCGACCAGCTTTATAAAACTCTGCCGGACGATCACCGGGCACCGTACGATATGCACGCCGTGCTCGAGACGTTTCTCGACGAAGGCGGCATCGACGAATTTCAGGCGGATTTTGCCAAAGAGATGATCTGCGGAACGGCGCGGATCGGTGGAATTCAGGTCGGCGTTATCGCGAACAGTCGTGGGATGTCGAAAGGCAAACCGGGAGAACCGCCGCGTTTTGGCGGCATTGTTTACACCGAGTCTGCGGAAAAGACCGCGTATTTTATCGAGAATTGCGACCGCCATTCTACGCCTCTTTTGTTCGTGCAAGACGTGTCTGGTTTCATGGTCGGAGCCGATGCTGAGCACAGCGGCATTATTCGCGCCGGTGCGCGTTTTGTCGAGGCGATGGCGACCGCCGCCGTGCCAAAGATCGTGCT
>CAZXTS010000313.1:0-2917 GCA_964643745.1 uncultured Chloracidobacterium sp. | reverse complement strand
AGCGGCCGACATCGAATATGGTCATTCTGGCGACGATGCTAATGCTTGCATCGTCTGTCTCAATACTGTTCACGTCAAAGCCGACATCAAGTCGAGTCGGGTCTTTCGGCACTACCTGGGTCTGATTTGTTCGAATAAGCAGGCCGGCCTTTCCGTCCCGCTCCATCGGTTCGTAGTTCAAAGCATCGAACCTACCGGTGCCGGTGAGCTGGGAAAGGTCTTTCTCTAGTTCGATCCGCTGCGTCTCATCCAGCGGAGAGCCAATATATTTGGTGACGAGTTTTTCTTCGATCGTTTTGATCCCATCAGGATCATCTACATCGATCGCGAGAAATGTTGGGACGGGAACACTCTCGCCTTTCTGCCGCGAACGGCGTGCGTTCATATGACTCTGCCAATCGGCCTCTGAAAGAGACAGTCCGCGAAGGAGCACCTCTTTGTCCTTGGCTCCGTCATAGCCGAGTTTGATTATTTCCTCGCTCGACGTAAAGCTTGTCGAGCCAAAATCCTTCATGTCCGGCGCGATTATCAGGTCAGCCTGCTGCAGGCTGCGGCGGGAGTTCTCAGCGGTCGCAATATTGATAGTTTGTGCAAGGACACCGATCAGGTTTTCGAGGGATTCGCGACTCGCGAGCTGGGTCTCAATATTGACCACGATCAGAATATCCGCGCCCATCGCCTTCACCACGTTGGTCGGAATATTATTTACAAGGCCGCCATCGGAAAGTATCTTTCCGTCGATCTCTATCGGGGCGAAGACGCCCGGGATCGACATCGTTGCCCGTAAACTCCGCGAAAGCGATCCGCTTTTTAGTTCTTCGGATGCGCCGTTAACCATATTGGTCCCGACCGTTCGAAATGGTATCGGAAGCTGGTCGAAATCGTTGACGAGCGCGTATGGCAGCGTGACCCGGTCGAAAAGCAGGCCGATCTCATGGCCCGAATTGAAGGCCGCCGGGAGTCTAAGATCATTTAGTTTCCCGCGGAGAGGGATCGGGCCCGGGATGTTCCGCCGATCTTCCTTGCGTCGGAACGAAAGATTTTCAAATGAGGTCGATGACGCGAAAAGCTTGTCCCAATCGAGCGTGCCGATAAGCTCTTCGATATCGGCGGGTGTCTTGCCCATCGCGTAAAGGGCACCGATCAAACCGCCGATGCTCGCACCGCCGACATAATCGACCGGAATTCGGTTTTCCTCCAGGACCTTCAAAACTCCTACGTGGGCAAACCCACGCGCTCCGCCGCCGCTGAGAACGAGGCCCACCGTTGGACGCCTCTTGACTGGTTCATCCTGAGCCTTGACGGTAACCGGAAAAAGTCCCGTCAGATTGATCGCCGTGAAAATGATCAGAGCGAGAAATGTTCGTACTGAATGGCACATAGAATCCCGTTTGATGCCTTTTAGCTCAGTTACGCTCCGTGTTTTTCTTCCTTAGCTCTTTAATCCGGCTCAATAGCCTCGGCAAAAGCGTAACCGTTTTGAGCAGCGAGCCTGATGCGAATTTTGTCGCAAAGCCCCGGAATGTATCTATTGCCAGGGGCGAATAAGGCATCCACCAGGCGTCGGGCAGGAGCGTGATGCGGTTGGTGTGGATGTGCTGCGGCTGAACAAGCTCGAGCAAGCCCTCGCGGCCATGCGTCCGTCCTCGGCCGGAATTCTTAAAGCCGCCCCACGGAGTTTGCCCGATGCCGTGCGTGTAAAGAACCTCATTGATGCAAACCGTTCCCGCATCGATCTGTTCGGCAACACGGCGGGCTTTTCTGTAGTCCTTTGTCCAAACGCTTGCCGTTAAGCCGAATTCAGAATCATTCGCCAGCCGGACAGCTTCCTCTTCCGTCTTAAAAGTGCAGATCGGCAGCGTCGGTCCGAAAGTCTCTTCCTGCATCGGCCGCATGTCATTTGTCGCTCCGGTTATAACGGTGGGCTTGTAAAATAGTTCACCAAGATCTTCGTCACGTTCGCCGCCGAGTTCGATCTTCGCCCCAGCCTCGTGAAAGTCATCCACATGTTGTTCGACGATCTTTAGTTGCCGTTCCGATGACATCGGCCCGATCGACACGTCTTCACGATCGCCCGGCCCTTGTTTCATTTTCTTCGTTTTTTCAACGATCAGATCGGTTAGCTTTTCCGCCACGCCTTCCTGAACATAAAGCCTTTCTACCGAAGAACACGATTGCCCCGCGTTGCAGAATGCACCCCAAACAGCAGCACCAGCGGCAAGCTCAAGATCCGCATCTTCAAAGACTATCATCGGGTCTTTGCCGCCAAGTTCGAGCACGACCGACGTCATATTTTCAGCTGATGCAGCAAGGATCTTTTTGCCCGTAGCGACCGAACCGGTGAACATTATCTTGTCCGGCGCGGCGCTGACCAATGCGGCGCCGGTTTCGCCCTTGCCGTAAACTATCTGGACCACATCTTTCGGAAAACCGGCGCGTTCAAATATCTCGCCGATCTTTTGACCGACATTCGGCGTCAATTCTGACGGCTTCATCACGACCGTGTTTCCGGCCATGAGCGCCATCACCGCTTCGCCCAGCGGGATCGAAAACGGATAGTTCCAGGCGGGGATAATTCCGACAACACCGAGCGGTTTATAAATTATCTTCGACGACCGCCCTAAAAGCCCATACAGCCCAATACCGATCCGTCGCGGCCGCAGCATTTTTTCGGCACCGCTGGCGATCCACTGCATCAGGTCAAGCACCGGAGCTATCTCCATAGCGATCGCTTCGCCGAACGGCTTGCCGGATTCTGCCGAAATAAGTTTCGCGATACCGTCAATATCAGAAAGGATCACCTCTCTCGCCCGCATAACAAGGCGCCTGCGATCGGCAAATGTCGTTGTTCGCCATTGTAGAAAAACCTCGCGCGAACGCTCGACCGCCGCTCGCACCTCATCCGGTGAAGTGATAC
>CAZXTS010000312.1:0-2926 GCA_964643745.1 uncultured Chloracidobacterium sp. | reverse complement strand
TCCGATCGCAACACGAACCATAGTCCGGTCGATGGACGGAAGAATGCGATATCTGCCTTACCGTCGCCTGTATAGTCGCCCGGAACTGTTTTGTCGGTCGGGGTTCCGAATACCAGCGAAAGCGGGCCTGCGGTCGAGCGGTTGATCCACCATTCGCCGCCATTCGCACCGTTGGGCCGATAGACGCCGATGTCGTCTTTACCGTCGCCGTCGTAATCGGCGTTGACAGGAACGTCGCCCGGAATACCGAACTGCACGATCTGGACCTGGTTGTCAGACGACCTTTGAATAAACCACTGCCCGACCGAAGCACGGAACACCGCAGGATCAGCCCTGCCGTCGCCATCGTAGTCGCCGGTAACAGGAACATCACCCGCGGCACCGAATGGGAACGAGAAGAAACTGTAGTCTTCGCTCCGAAGAACGAACCAGGTGCCCGATGAAGGCCGAAAGATCGTGATGTCCATCTTCCCGTCGCCCGTGAAATCTCCGGGAGCGATGATGTCGGTCGGAGCACCGAACTGCAACGCAGGCACCAGCCCATCCGACGACCGCCGCCACCACCACTCGGCACCATTTGCACCACTCGGCCGAAAGATCGAAATGTCCGTCTTCCCATCTCCGTCAAAATCAAACGGAGTATTCCCACTCGCTTGCGAGATGTTGATCGTTCTCACAACCGAGCCGAAATGAATGACCTCAATCGTACCGCTTCGCGGTGCACCGGTTGTGTTGGGTGCAACCGAGAATGTTACGGACTGGTTGCCTGTGTTTGAGGTTTGGCTAGTTATCGAGATCCAGTTCGGCGAGCCGGTAACGAGCCAACTGCACGGCCCGGCGTTCGAAACATTAAAGCTTCCGTTACCACCGGTTGCGGGGAAACTAGCATTTGAAATGCTTGAATCGAAGGTGCAGTTCGCCTGCTGCACGACATCAAAATTTGCATTGCCTACGAATATTTGAGTGCCACGTGAGCCTCCCGAATTTGCAGACACATTATAGTTAATCGTACTGTTTCCGACACCAAACGAACCGCTGGGAATGGTTAGCCATCCGACGGAAGGTGCGAACCGCCAGCCGCATCCCGCAGGTGCGGAGATATTCGTGCTTCCGCTCCCGCCGCCTGCCGGATGAGTTTGGCTCTGCGGAGTGAACGAATAAGTGCAGGCAGGTGTTTGATTGACCGTGAACGTTTGTCCGGCAACGGAGATAGTTCCCGTTCGCGCTAGTCCTTGCGAGCTACTAACTGTGAAAAGCACCGCCGAGCTTCCGAACCTGTTTTCGGCTCCCTGTATGGTGATCCACGAGTCATTGCTTGATACGGTCCAACTACAGGTCGGTGCGGATGGGGTTACGGTAAAGACAAATGTCTGGTCATTCAACGCTCCAAGACTGACACTTGTCCGGCTGAATATATAGCTGCAGCCGGCTTGGTTGACCGAAAAGGTTTGTCCGCCGACCGTAACCGTTCCGGTTCGCGGCGGGCCCAGGTTTTGAGCGACCGAGAGACTTATTGTGCCGCTGCCGACGCCGCCCGATCCACCTGTCACGCCTATCCAATTAACATCGCTTACGGCCGTCCGTGAGCAAGATGCACCCGTGGTCACATTGAACGACGTGTTTCCTCCCGAGGCCGATATGCTTGTGCTTGAGGGACTAAGACTATATGAACAGCCTTGGGCGAGCTGAGATATATTGAAGTTCGCGAAAGTAAAGAATTGCCCGTTGTTGAAATTAACTGAGATCAACCCGTTGCGTTGATCGCCAGTGTTTGCCGCGACCGTGAAATTGACCGTTCCCGGGGAACTCGTAACATTGATCCATGAGTCACTCGCCACCGGCGTAAAACCTCCGCACCCGACCGATTGCTGAACTGTGAAACTGCTTGAGCCGCCTCCAGAGGCAACGAATATACCCGTCGGGCTCAAACGAATGGTCGAGCAAATATTTCTAGCTAAAGAATATTCCGAGGTGTTGTTATTCGAATCTGTTGCGGTGGCCGTTACCCAAGAACCCGTACTCAAAATATTGACCGAAAACTCGAGGTTGAAACTCGCGTTTCCGCTTCCATCGGTCGTAACGCTGGCTTGTCCAAGGAAATTTCTGCCCTCGCCGTAGCCGGTCGGGTCGACCGCCGTATTGCCGAAGAACTCGAGTGTATAGGTCTGATTCGGGGAGCTGTTGTATGTGCCTTCGATTCTGACGGAACTGTTTTGAGCGTTGACGTAAGTAATGACCGGAAAATTCAGTAGGTTATTTGGGCCGGTGTCGCCGTCGCCCGCATCGTTCGGTGTGACGCCGACCGGGGCAAGGTCAATGCCGAGTTCATCATTCGCAAAAACGCGGTTGCGGCGGAAAGAATTTCTAATGCCGCCTTCTGCGAAAATGCCTCTTCGATTGAACGCTATCAGATTACCCTCACTCGCGCCGGTTCCGCCAATGCGGTTATCGAACGATCCGCTGCCTAGGTAGATGCCGTCCAAACCGTTACCTACATCAGAGTTGCCGCCGACGTTCGTACCGATCGAATTGCTGTAGATCCAATTATTTGATGTGTTGTTATTGGCAATATAAATACCATAATGATTGTTGCCGCTGATGATATTTCCTTGTCCAGGCTTTCCGATCCGATTTGGGCCCTGACTGATGAAATCAGCCGCAAATCCAGCTCCCGCCGACAGAGCGATGCCGCTTGCTGAATTCCCCAGAGCCACGCTGCCGCTTGAAGTTGTACCAATAAAATTGCCGAAAACTTCGTTTGAAACTGCCTTTTCGCCGACGATCTTAATGCCATCGACATTGTTGCCGCTGATCACATTGCGCGTCGCACCTGTACTATCGCCTATCACTACGCCGAATGCATTCTGCAGATTAATCCCAGATTATGCGTTAGAGGAATTTTATTGTAACAAATTCAAGTTAAACA
>CAZXTS010000311.1:0-2943 GCA_964643745.1 uncultured Chloracidobacterium sp. | reverse complement strand
GCGGCGACATCGTCGTTTTCTGGTATCCGAAAGAACCCGATAAAAGCTATGTAAAACGCATCATCGGCATGCCTGGCGATACGGTCGAGATCAGCCAGGGCAAGGTCAAGATAAACGGAGTCGAGCTCGAGGAAAACTATCTTGACGAGCTTCGCAACCAGAGCCTCGCACCGCTTTCCGCACGCCGCATCGATCCGCACCATTTTTTCGTAATGGGCGACAACCGCGACAATTCATCCGATTCGCGCATCTGGGGCCTCGTGCCTGAAAAATATATCTACGGCAAGGCTTTGTTCCGATATTGGCGGCCCGAAAATATGGGCTTCGTCGAGCACGGTGAATATAAACAAGGGAACCCGAGCGACGATAGCGATATGCGCTCGAAAGAGCTCGAATAAGCGTTTTCGATAAACGGTTCCGCCAACGATCACCCAACAACTGCGATATTTCTTCCTTTGCATCTCTGCGCCTTCTGCATCTTTGCGTTAAAATAACGTGCAGATGAGTTCAAAGAACAAAGCGATAATTGTCCTCGAAGACGGCCGCAGCTTCACAGGCATTTCTTTTGGCGCCGATGGCGAGACCTTTGGCGAAATGGTCTTTAACACCTCGATGACCGGATATCAGGAGATATTGACCGACCCGAGCTACGCCGGCCAGATCGTCTGCATGACATATCCGCTGATCGGGAATTACGGCGTGAATGAAGAGGACGTCGAATCGCGGCGGCCGTGGGCCGAAGGCTTCGTCGTCAAAGAAGCTTCGCGGATCGCTTCGAACTGGCGCTCCACCGAAACGCTGGACAGCTATCTGAAGCGAAACGATATCGTCGGCATCGAAGGCGTCGACACGCGTGCTCTGGTCCGCCACATCCGCGATAAAGGCGCAATGCGTGCCGGCATCTCGACCGTCGATCTGAACGCGGATGCATTGCTCGAACGCGTACTCGCTTCGCCCGAAATGAACGATCGCGAACTAGCGAGTGCTGTTACAGTGGACGAGCCGTTCGAATACAAGGCGGAAACGCGGGCCGCAGGGAATGTGCCGTTCACAGAATCGAAATACCACGTAGTGGCGTTCGACTTCGGAGTAAAAACCAATAGCCTGCGAGAATTTTCCAAGTTCGGCTGCAAGATAACCGTCGTCCCTGCCGACACTTCCGCTGAGGCGGTCCTCGCTCTAAAACCGGACGGCATCTTTTTATCGAACGGCCCCGGCGACCCGGCTGCGATGCAGAACGTGATCGATCAAATAAAAGCTCTCGCGGCTTCGCAAAAGCCGATGTTCGGCATCTGTCTCGGGCATCAATTGATCGGCCAGGCGTTCGGCGGCAGCACATTCAAGATGAAATTCGGCCATCGCGGCGGCAATCAGCCGATCAAGGACCTGACCACCGGACGCGTCGAGATAACCTCACACAACCACGGTTTTGCGGTCGCGGCGGATGCGCTTCCCGATAACATTGAGGTCACCCACATCAACCTCAACGACCAGACCGTCGCCGGCCTTCGGCACAAGGAACTGCCCGTTTTTTCCGTGCAGTATCACCCCGAATCCGCTCCCGGCCCGCACGACAGCGAATATCTTTTTCGTCGGTTTGTTGAACTGATGGAGGAGCGGAGCAAGGACCGGAACGCAACGGCCTAACGCGCCGTTATCTTGCCATCGTCCGATATCTTCGGAGCGTTCGCACCAAAATCTGCCTGCGAAAGCGAGCGCATTTTCCTGATCGCCTCGCCGCTCTCGTCCAAAACGGGAATGCCACGGCCTTCCTGCCGTCCGGCGTGGATAATGCCCGAAACGAACTTGCCTTCCTTGTCCAATTCCACTTCCAGGATCGCGGTCAAAGCCGTTTCAGCTTCGAGCCGAAACCAGCCATAGGTAGCAAAATTGCCGAGCGAATACGCGATCAGACGATCTTTATAGATCTCCATTCCGCGCAGAACGTGCGGCCCGTGGCCCAGCACCAGATCGGCGCCCGCGTCGATAACGGTTCGCGAGAACAGCGGCAGATTTCCGCGTTTTTCACCAAAATACATCTCGGTCCGCTGCGGCACATTTTGGTTGCCTGTGCCTTCGGCACCGCCGTGAAATGAGACGACGACGATGTCTGCCTTCTTGTCCGCTTCCTGCACCAGACGCCGGGCCGTGACCAGATCGTTCACGTTCGGCACGACCGCATTATGCGCAAAACCGATGAACGCTATCTTCACGCCTTTTGCCTCAAGATAAGCGGTCGAAAATTGCGTGCGATTCGCCCCGGCGTGTTTTATGCCCAGTGCGTCAAGCGTCGTCCGCGTGGTCGTGCTTCCGGCAATGCCGAAATCGAGCGCGTGGTTGTTCGCAATGCTCAGCACATCGAAACCTGCTGCCTTCAAATGCTTGCCATAGCGCGTCGGCATACGAAACGCGAAGCATCGAACAGGTTCGTCTGGTTTCGGTTCGCGGCATTTGGCTGACTTGCCTCCATCGGCAAGCGGGCCTTCAAGGTTCCCGAACGCGATATCGGCGGCCGAGAGTATCGGCGTAACGGCCTTGAGTAGGTCGGCACCGTCGTTCGGCGGCATTCGCGTTTCATTGGGAAACGGTGAGCCGAGCATTATGTCGCCGACCGCTGCGATCGTGATATTTTTCGTCACCTGCGGCGGCGGTGTCGGTGTTACCGAAACCTCTGTGAACTTGGTGGGTTCGATCGTCGAGCCGCCGATCATGCCGCAGCCGAATGAAAAGGCCGTGATCGAAACGGTGGACAAAAAGGCGAAGAACATTGTGATGGTGGGCATACGGTTTAACTAAAGATCCGGCCAATTAGATGAAGAAGGCCGGGCATTGAGTTTACCCCAAATGCCTCGGCCATTCCAACTTATTTTGCCGGTCCGCTTACGACTGGTTGTGAGCCTCAACGAACCAGAGCAGCTTATCAACGCCGCGCGAAATGCCTGT
>CAZXTS010000310.1:0-2995 GCA_964643745.1 uncultured Chloracidobacterium sp. | reverse complement strand
AAAGCGTTTACCGCGCAGATGATCGCTATTTATCTGTTCTCGTTGTATCTCGGGGCGTTACGCGGAACGATAACGGAAGAGGACGGTAAAAAACTAGTGCAGGATCTTGCTGAACTTCCGTTGAAGATCGAACAACTTTTGAACGATGCCGACCTTCTGGAAGAGCTATCTAAGGATTTTTTCAGGGTGCAGGATTTTCTATACCTTGGCCGCGGCATCAATTTCCCGGTCGCGTTGGAAGGAGCGCTCAAACTAAAGGAGATAAGCTATATCCATGCAGAAGGCTATCCGGCTGGTGAAATGAAACACGGCCCCAATGCACTCATCGATGAAAAACTTCCGGTGGTGGTGGTGAACACTCGCGAAAACGGCAATCGTAGTAGCGAAGTTCGATACGAAAAGACACATTCGAACATAGTCGAAGTGAAGGCACGCGACGGTATCGTGATCGCGGTCTTGACCGAAGGCGATGCAATGAGCTCAAAAGTTGCAGATCACATAATAGAAATACCGGAAACATCGGATCTTCTTGGGCCTGTGCTCTCGGTCGTTCCGCTCCAGCTTTTGGCATATCACATAGCCGTCCGGCGCGGTTGCGATGTTGATCAGCCGCGAAACCTTGCTAAATCAGTAACCGTTGAATAATGAAAGCGATCATAGTAAGAGAATACGGGCCGCCAGAGGTGATGAAGCTTGAGGACGTCGATAGGCCCGAACCGTACGGATCGCAGGTCCTTGTGAAGATAATGGCCGCCGGTGTGAATCCGGTCGATACCTATCTTCGTTCGGGGATCTATCCGAATCCGCCTGCCCTTCCTTACACCCCTGGAAAAGACGGCGCCGGGATAGTCGAGGCTGTCGGAAGCGAAGTTTCGAAATTTAAGAATGGCGATCGGGTTTATACTGCCGGCTCCATCTCCGGCACATATGCTGAATTTTCACTTTGCGAAGAATCTCAACTCGGAACACTGCCCGATACTATAGGATCTGATGAAGGTGCAGGTATCTGGACGCCTTACGCAACAAGCTTTCGTGCATTGTTTCAAAAGGCCGACGTGACAGCGGGCGAGACTGTCTTGATACACGGTGCTTCAGGCGGTGTCGGGCTTGCTGCAGTTCAATGGGCAAAGTCAGCAGGCATGCGAGTGATCGGTACAGCAAGTTCAGATGCAGGAAAAGAGCTCGTCAAAACTCACGGCGCCGATGCGGTCTTTGACCATACGAATCTGGATCATTACAGCGAGATATTCGAGTTCACCGACGGCTACGGCGTTGACGTTGTCATTGAAATGCTCGCGAACGAAAATCTTGAGCGAGATTTTGAATGCATCGCAAAATTCGGGCGGATCGTGGTGGTCGGCAGCCGTGGCAGCCTTGAATTTACGCCGCGGCTTCCAATGACAAAGGATGTTTCAATATTTGGAATGTCCCTTTTCAATGCGGCGTCTAATGAGTTAGTTGAGATTCATTCGGCGATTCGAAATGGCCTGGAAGCTGGCAGCCTCAAGCCTATTGTAGGAAAGAGGTTTCCAATCGAAGAGGCCGCTGCCTCCCATCACGAAGTCATAGAATCAAAAGCGGCAGGAAAGATCGTTCTTATAATTTGAAGCCGGACGATCAAGTTCCCGGAAATATCTCGATCTTTACAGTAAATGCACCCGAATTATCGTTCAGGTTGCCCTCATTGATCCCGAGGAACAGTGCCCCGTCTCTCGCGGCGACAAACTCACGTTCACTTCCGATATAGATAAAATCATTGTTGTCGTCGCCGACCACAGCAAGAAGAGCGCCCGTTGGCACCGCCTTCAACAACTTGCCCGGATCTTCGTGATCCCAAAGGCCGGCCGGAGACGTCATCACGCCTTTCCCTAGCGATGCCTCGCCGCTGCCAGAAATTCGAATGCGCTGGCCCTTTCTAACAACCCAGCCTGAATTGGTCCATCCGTTCGAGGTATTGTCGGCCATGACGCGAACAGAAATTTCAATGGGTTTCGCCGATGAACTTGCGGAAGTTGACGGATCTTCTTGCGACGAGGTTTCTCTGATTGTTGGCGATGTACTAACGGGCGTGGGACGTTCACTGCCGGATCGCGGTTGGTTATTTCCACTCGGCTGGGTTACGACAGTCTCGTACCGGGATGTTGAATTAGTCGTGCTTGAGTTCGAAGCGGAATCTATGCTCCCCACACCTGTAACTGCATCAAATTCAATAGACGCGACCTCAGAAACATCAATTGTGAGTTGACGTTTTCGAGGGCCTTGACCTATTTCAATCGTAAACTTTCCATCGCTAAAGCCGCTTATTCGTCCCTTGATGATGCTGCCGTCCTTAAGACGAATCGTATCCGCGAAAACCGAAATTGATAAGACCAGCATCAAGACAACAACTGCGAAACGTCCGCTTAAGTTTTTCATATTTCTAAGAGCGCAGTTCATTTTACGCCTCCAACTAATTCAAAGATGTTCCGAGTGGGTTTTGCGGTTGCAAAGGTTTCATGTCGCGACAATATTATACCCCTGACTGCAAGCCCCGTCGCGGTTTTCGGTGCAAGAACCTGCTGCCGGATTCGTTCAATGCTAAGAGTCGGCTTGCACCAATGCGGTCGTCCGAGATTAATCAGTTCAAGGGGAGTGGCGATGATCAAGCATATTTTAATCTTTATTAGCATTTTTGTTTTTCCAATTTTGGCGAATCCTGTTTTGCCCGATGTTGATGGCAAATGGCAAATTTTCGAGGTCGATGGGAAACCTTTTGATAATTCCAAGGTTTTCATCCAATTCGATGAACCAGCGAAGCGGATATTTGGCAATGCGGGATGCAACCGGTTTTTCGGAACGTACAAGTTGGAGGACGGCAAGTTTTCGGTAAAGGGAGTAGCTTCAACCAAGATGGCCTGTCTTGGCGAAGGAGTGATGGAAAATGAAGCTCTCATTTTTAATGCTTTAAGTGACGCAGAGGTTCTCGAGAACATGGGCGAGACTACTGTCCTCTCAA
>CAZXTS010000309.1:0-2997 GCA_964643745.1 uncultured Chloracidobacterium sp. | reverse complement strand
TTGCCGCGAGGGATAACCCTGTCGTGCGGCGTGCGGCGATCAGAAATCTTGGAACACTACTCGCACGGACAAATGATGAAAAGATCGTCAAGGCATTGCTTCCGTGGCTGATGGATAGGAATTGGGCGCCGGATTCTGTCGAAACATCGCGTTCGGCATTGATCCGCCAGCTTTCGCATATGAAGATCGCCGAAAGCGTTCCGGGGTTGATACACCTGCTGTTTGAAAAGCCCCCTCGCGAAGAGATCGAGGCACGCGCCCGCCTGAATGTGGAACTCGGGTATTCGAACACTAACTCGGTGTCGGTCGCGGCGAACGCGCCGAGAATGCCTGTAAACGCAGCCGTGAACGCAGCGATTAATGCGGCCAGGTCAGCCGCGAACGCTGCCATTTCAGCGGCCGAGGAAGATCATTATCCACATCGTTATTCGGCGATCATGGCTCTGCAGAAACAGGCGGATATGCGTGCCGTGCCGGCTCTTCGACGCGTAATGGCACAGTCGTCCGATTGGGAACGAGGGCTGGCTATCAAAGCCATAGTTGACTCGGGCGGGTTTACGACCACCGAGATCGTTGACGGCATGGAGGCCGCCGCACGCGGGGTCAAATATATTAACACCGCCGCCGCGATCGCCAGTTCTGCAAAGTATGCGTCGAATTCGCCACATGCTTATGATCCGGTGGGGTTAACCGGGGAAGAAGGGATCAGCGTCACGATAGGCCTAAGCGCGGCACGGATCGAAAAGCCGTCGGACGAGCTTGTTCAGGCGGCGGCGAATCGTATCGAATCGCTCGAACGCCGCGACCCCGCAACCGCGACGGCAATGCGCCAAATGGTGCTTGATTGGAAAGGCACTGCCGTCAACACAATGTTCCTTCGCGATGTGAAGAACGGCAAGGCGAATTCCGATACGATCCTCAAACTGCTTGCCGGACGTAAAGAGATACGTGAAAAACAGCCGACCGATATCTTTGATCTGCGGACCGGCGGTTCCGTGGGCATTGGACTTGCCGCGTGTCTTCTCGAAGATGTGAATGATATGACGGCGCTGCTCGACGGCGATGATCCACAGGCGATCATGATGGCGCTTGCATGCGGGCGGTTATTACGGATCCCGCTCGAGGCTGGTCGCGTTATTCCGCTGCTCAAGTCCAGCAACGGGCAACTTGCTTCCGCCGCTGAAAAATATCTCTTCGCCGAAGACTCGCCTGAGGCGCGCGCCGCCGTGCTTGCTCTTCACCCAAACACGGCGATGATCACCGGTGGGACGACCAGCATTTCAGTCAAGCCCGCAGATTTCGAGAGTTCAGACTGGCTGTTAAAAGTCTTCGCCACCGTAAGTCCATATTTTTCTTCGGCGAACTATGGTGCGACCGCCGCCTATGAGGGCGATGTTCGATCGGTCGAAGAGCTCGTCAGGAAAGAGGTTTTGGACGACGACAAATTGCTCGGCATCTATAGCTATGAAGATTATTTTGTCCGAATGTACGCTGACCGGGCTGTTTTTAGCGTTCAGGAGGACACTGCCCGATTTCGCGAACGCACACTTACGAAGGAAGAATTCGACGGGCTTCGAACGTTCCTCACTTATCACGACGTCAATGACGCGCCTCCGTTTCTCAGTTGCTCGACTGGGAATTGCGTGCCGCGCCAGTTGTTGATGGTCGGGCGAAATGGCGGCCGCCGCATTTTCGTGAAGGCCGAGAAAATGCCGGAGCTTTTCAAGGGGCTCGATGCGATGTTCGCCGAGTTCGAGCGCGGAAAACTTACGCTCAGATATGAAGCGGCAAAAAAGGTCCCGGGCCTCGAAGTTCTTTTCGCCGATGATGAAGTTGCGGTCGAGACCGTTTGGAAGAACGGCGGCGACACACGGGTCTTCGTCTCGAACAAAAAGGTCAGAGAGCGTGTGAATACTGAGATCAATGACGAATTCGTGCGGATGATCTCCGTTGAGGACAGTGAAGACACGCCGGAAGAGGACAGCAAAGCTCCGTTCAATGCACATGCGACGCGCGAGCGTTCGAAAGCAAAACGCCGGTACGAAGGTGTCAGCTGGTTCGGCCTTGCGAACGGGGCACTTGTGCCGGGGGCACAGCGTCCCGCGGATGTGATGCTGCCGATGTTGCCTGATGCCCACGCCGTTCCGCCCACTATCGAACAATGGAAATCTGCCGCGGCCGGCGTCGAGGTCCGTGCCGATGAGGCCGGGCTTTACAAGATAGTTGCCGGAAAGATGACCAAGATCGGGTCCGGCGAGTACAGTTATCCGGTTATCTCGTCAAATGGCAGGTGGGCCTTGGTCAATAAATACGATCCCGAGATCTACGAGATGATGCTTGTGCGGGTCGATCTCCAAACAAATCGCGAAACCACTATCGGCCTGCCCGAAAGCGGGGAAGTACAAGCGATAGTTTTCATTCCTGCTGTGAACCGTTTCTTATTAGGAAGCGAAAACTATTCTGAATATGAATACGATGAGACCGGCGAATTCGTGATCGACGGCTTTGCACGGCCAAGCTTTAGGCGGGACAGCTTTATGCTCTTTAACCCTGACACCGGGCTTGCACAGCCGGCTCCGGGCGAGTATGAACCGCTGACGCATCAATCATTCCGGCCGCTACAGCCCGCCGGCGGCAGAAATGAATTTTGGGCCGCGATCCCCGACTATAAAGCCGATGTGACCACGGTCGGCATTTACAACGCGGGCAATTTCGGTTTTCGTCCTCTGCTGAAATTACCGAGCATCACGTTCGACAGCCTGGACATGTGGGTGGATGGCGGCATTGTCTATTTTGCCTATCGCGGCCACCTGCTTTCGGTGCCGCTGCCGAACAATTAGAACTGCAAAAGCGCATTTGGGTTCCGTCCATTACACTTATGAACGGTCTTACTGCAAAGTTGATCTTCACTGCGACTGGTATTGCGTTATCTTCAGTGCTGGCGTGGCTGGTAATTTTTCCATATTTCGTCCTGCCGCAGATCGGCGTCTCAAAACA
>CAZXTS010000308.1:0-3004 GCA_964643745.1 uncultured Chloracidobacterium sp. | reverse complement strand
ACAAAAATGGAGCCGATGCGTTTCGGACTGTCTTGTCCTGAAATAGGTTTACAGATAAAGTGGGTCAAACGGGACAAGGTTGTGAATTTTTAATTTTGTCCGGAATCGATTATCCTAAAGTTTGGTCCCAGGCTCCGCACAAGGGCTGTGGTGTGAACTCCGCTAGGCGAGGAATCGAGCAACGGTAGCATTTTCACCCTGTGTTGCGGTTAAGTCTGGGGCCATTCTCATTAGGGCCTCAGTAAGCCAGCTTCATACTGTTCATATATTTCATCAGCACACGCTGGCGGCGGACGACACGCTTGCGATTCTTCTCCGGGTTAAAAACGTTCAAAGGGCTCGGGATCATCGCCGCCAGGAACGCCGCCTCTTCGCGTGTCAGATTCGAGGCCGATTTCTTGAAATAGTGTCGCGAGGCGGCCTCGGCACCATAAATGCCGTCGCCCCATTCGATCACGTTCAGATAGAGCTCCATTATCCGCTTTTTGGAAAGGTTGCGTTCGAGGAAATATGTGTAAACGGCCTCGCGGCCCTTTCGCAGGAAATTGCGGTCCTCGGAAAGATAGAGGTTTTTGGCGAGCTGCTGCGAAACGGTCGAAGCACCGCGTTTGAACGAAGGCATCGGCGGTATCCATTCGTACTCGCGGTTGCCGCAGTCTTTGGCAGATGTGTTCGAAGCTTTTGCCGCGGCTTCGCATTCTTCCTTCGCCTCTTTCTGGCCTTCTATGACGGCTTCGTCCCAGGCCTTTTGGATCGCGTCCCAGTCGAAACCGTTATGCTCGAAGAACCGCGAATCCTCGCCTGCCAAAACCGCTCTTTGCAAATGCGGCGAGATCTGTTCGATCGGCATCCAGATCATGTACTTCCGCGGCTCTTTGCCTTCGGCACGGGCTTCGGACAGACGGTATTCGATCATCGAGGTCGTCTCGGGGTTTTCGGTCCGCAACCGTGATATGCCGGGAAAGGTGATCAGCTCATAGGCGATCCAGACAGCGATCGCCCCGACAAGGGTTAGAAATAAAACTTTTGTCCAGTACCACACAGCTATAATGATAAGGCAATTATCGGTTTTGAAAAACTTCGATGAGGTTTATCATTTGCGGCAATTCAATTATTATGTAGGGAAATATGGCTCAAAACGAAAATGTACTTGCGGTGATACTTGGCGGCGGTGCCGGTTCGCGGCTTTTCCCCTTAACCCGCGACCGTTCAAAACCTGCGGTGCCGCTCGGCGGGAAATACCGGCTCATCGACGTGCCGATCTCAAATTGTATCAATTCGAACATTTCGCAGATGTTCGTGCTCACCCAGTACAATTCCGCCTCGCTGAATCGCCATATCTCGCAGACCTACCGGTTCTCAAATTTCTCGACCGGCTTTGCGGAGATACTGGCGGCCGAACAGCGAAAGGACAGTCCCGGTTGGTTTCAGGGAACGGCAGACGCCGTCCGGCAGATAATGCCGCATCTTCGCGATTGGCGGGTGAAAACGCTTTTGATACTTTCAGGCGATCATCTATATCGAATGGATTACCGAAAGTTTTTAGAGCGGCATTACGAAACGAATGCGGACGTCACCATTTCGGTAATACCGGCGAATCCATCCGATGCAGAAAGCTTTGGGCTGCTGAAAACGAACCCTGACGGCAAGATCGTGGAATTCAAAGAAAAGCCGAAAGGCGACGAATTGCTTTCAATGATGGTAGATACGACAAGTTTCGGCCTTTCATCGGAAGAAGCCGAACGCAGGCCGTTTCTCGCCTCGATGGGAATTTATGTCTTCAATTATGAAAAGCTTGTCGAACTGCTCAACGAGGACGAATCGAGATTCGATTTCGGCGGTGAAATAATCCCGGCGGCGATCGAAAAGCTGAACGTTCAAGCTCATCTTTTCAACGATTATTGGGAAGATATCGGAACGATCCGTGCATTTTATGAAGCAAATCTGGATCTTGCGGCACCGCTGCCAAAATTCAATTTTTTTGATACGACGGCACCGATCTATTCACGAAGCAGATATTTGCCGCCCTCAAAACTTCAGAACTGCGATATTGACCGTTCTTTGGTTTCCGAAGGCTGCATCGTAAACGGTGTTTATGCACGCAATTCGATACTCGGGCTTCGAAGCCGGATCGAAACTGGCGTGCGGATCGAAGATTCGATAATCATGGGCTCGGATATATTCGAATCGATAGAAGAACTTCGCGGAAATCTCGATTCAGAGATGCCGCATATCGGCATCGGGAAAAACACGGTGATAAGGAAAGCGATAGTTGATAAGAACGTCCGGATCGGCCAGGATGTAAAGCTGCTAAATGTTCGCGGTGTCGAAAATGAAGACTGCCCCAAAGGCTCGTATTATATACGCGAAGGCATAATAATAGTCCCGAAAGGTGCATACATTCCTGACGGGACCGAAGTGTAGATCGGCAACTGCCGAACAAATGTTATTTGAATCTAACGACCGGCAAATCTCTGCTCGCTTTGTCCAACGATATAGCTGGTCTTTGCTCTTACCACAGCGTTCGGCCTGTTAACACGTATGCGGATCTGTTTCCGGTCGCCGATCTGGCCAACGTCATCCGGATAATACCCGACCGAATATTGCCGACGAAGCTCTTCGGCGATACCGGAAAATGCGGCGTCGAGATTCTGGGTCGAATCTGCTTCAAATTTTCTGCCGCCGCTGTTACGGGCAAGTTTTTCCAGATATCGGTCCCCTGTTTCATATTCTTGTCTCGAAGAGCCCGCCGGACCTGGACCACGCCTGATCACCGGCCCTTGCCCGCTGAGGATAATGCCGATCACGCCGCCCCAGCCCGTCTGGCGACCGCCGCGGCCGCCACCCCAGGTTCCGTTCTGGTTCGCATACTGGCTATAGGTGTTGTAACGGATCGGGTACACAAGTACATCGGTCTCTTCGGCCTCCGTCAGGCTGCTTTGATAGCTGGCACGCCGAGAGGTCGTATCAACGCCATCTGTGAAAAGAACTATTGCCTTTCGGC
>CAZXTS010000307.1:0-3032 GCA_964643745.1 uncultured Chloracidobacterium sp. | reverse complement strand
ACGCTCAACAAGCCCTTCATTACGCTCAACACGCTCTTCATTACGCTCAACAAGCCCTTCATTACGCTCAACAAGCCCAACATTACGCTCAACACGCCAAAGATTATTCTGATCGCGGCCGCAATATTCGTCGGGCGCGTATCGAATTTAGAACTTTGCACCTATAATGTCGTAAAGTATTGGCGGATGGTGCTCTTCCGCCGTTCATTGCGATGCGCGAGCTTTCTCTTCACAATTGCAGGCTGGACAAGCGGTACGATATCGTCAAAGATCTCGGCCGCGGGAGTTATGCGGAGATATTTATCGCAAAAGATAATCTTGCGTATGAGCATTCGCCGCATAAACTTGTCGTAATAAAGGCACTTAACGTTTTTCTTCAAGACGATCTGGACCCCGATCTCGAACGAACTCTGGTTGAAAATTTTCAGAATGAGGCCGTTGCGCTCGACCGCGTCCGCCATCCGAACATAATCAGCAGGCTTGGCCACGGCACGGCACGCGATCTTGAGGGAGTGACCTTTCATTACCTCGTGCTTGAATATATGCAGGGCGGTGATCTCCAGCGTTTTGCAAGGGAAAACCCGCTTACCTTAAAGCGATCTATTAAGTATTTGGAACAGGTCTGTGCCGGGCTTCGCCACGCGCATCAGCATGATATTATCCACCGCGACGTCAAACCTCAGAACCTGCTGCTCTCAAGTGACAAAGAGATCATAAAGATCGCCGATTTCGGCGTCGCCCGTGTTCATCTTTCTGACGCTCCTATCACGCGCGTCGGGACGAATATCTATGCACCGCCCGAACATTCACCGCTTGCCGTCGGGCCCGAAGGCGTTATGGTGGTCGAAAAATTGACGCCTGCGGCCGATATTTATTCGCTTGCGAAGAGTTTTTATACCCTTGTCAGCGGGGAACCGCCGCGTTATTACTCGAACCAGCCGATCACCGACCTGCCGATGAAGATCCGCGACGAAGAATGGTCGGATGAGCTGAAACGCGTGCTTGCCAAGGCAACGGCGATGCGTCCCGGCGAGAGGCATCAGTCGATCGACGAATTTTGGACCGATCTTCAGCAGCTTCGCAAGATGGCCGCCGAATATGAGACCGCTTCCACGGTCCGGTCCAAGCTAAATGCCACGCCGCAGGCACAGGTCGCGAAAGGTTATACGCCGCTGGCACCGCAGGAACCGAAATTTGACACGACAAAAGACCTGCGGAAACGGCATCCTTTGATAGATGGCCGCCCCGAGAAGCTTGCTGAAAAATTACCCGAACCGGCTGCGCCAATTTACAAGCCGACCGAACGCGTTGAAGACCATTGGCCGAACGCAGGGCCGCTGCCGGTCAACAATCGTTTGGAGGTTCCGCTCGAACATTATGATGATGAAGCGGGGAAGTCGCGGTTTGCGAAATGGATCGGGAAACGCGCGATGGTCTATGGCATTGCGGCGGTCTTTCTGATCAGTGCGCTTTATGCGACCAGCGTTTTTGTCAGGAATTCGGGTGTGATTCCGACAGTTTCGAACCCGTTTGCAGCCGAAATGGCACGTGCGACAACGGATATTAATTTAAGGCCCGAACCTTCGCCAAACAATACGCCGCTTGGAGTCGTGACCAGAAATTCACGCGTCAGAGTTGTAAAAAAGGAAGGAGACTGGTATCAAGTTGATGTTGTCGAACAGGGCCGCGAGGCGAACCCGCGGCTATCGACCAACCGCGGCTGGCTGCATGGCAGGTATTTGGAGATGGAATAGGGTTTGGAGTACCGGCTTCAGCCGGCTTCCTGATCAGAATTAGCCCGCTGAAGCGGGAACTCCAAACAGAGGAGAAGAATTTGAGTGTGTTAGATAAAGTAAGGCGATGGATCGACGGCGAATCGGCTGAGCTTGTGCTCGAACAGGCGGCGAAGGACGCGCAGATCAAGCCGCGCAGCCAGGCGGAAGAGTTCATCGTAAAGATCGCGCGCGCCGTTGAAGCCGTTATGCAGGCCGAGCTTGTCCCACTGCCGCAGGGGACGTCAATAATACCGACCGAATATACGATATTCCTCGCAACTGACGACGATAAGGATTGGCAGGGCGTAAAACGCCGCGGCCTGGAACAAGGGCTCTATCACATCTTGGCAGAGCGGGCGAAGGAGATCGCAGGGAAGCGAAAGCTGGAGACAAAGTCGTTCATCATCGAGCTAAGGTGCGACGGCACGCTGGAAAAAGGCGATGTTCGCGTGCAGCATTCGTGGGAAGACGCGTCATCGGGCAAGACAGGCGTGTTGGCAAGGCCGAAAAGCCTGCCATCCGGGGGCATTTCAAAACAGCCGTCGCAAACATCGGCACGGCCAACGCCTTATGCACCGCCGCCGGCACAGCAGACGAGACAAACTCCGCCAATTCAACAGCCGCCGCCGCTGGAGTCGCCAAATTTTACGCAGGCTCAGATCCGGCCGAATGCACCGCAAACAAATCCTTCGGCTAATATCCCGCGAGCCGTGCCGATCTCCGGCGATGACGGCGAGGTGATGACGAACGTCAGGCCTCGTGCCCGCGAGCTTTATAAGCTTGAGATCTGGCTGAACGGAGTTCGGCAAAATGTCGTGCCGATATTTAATGCGGAAACGACTGTCGGACGTGGTTCGCGGTCAAAACCTGTCGATATCGCACTCACCGGCGATCCGGAAGTAAGCCGTCGGCATATTGTTATCTCAACCGACGGTGCAGGGAATTTCTGGGTGAAAAATGAAGGCCGAAACGCCGCGATGATCCAAAGCTATGACCTGCCGATGAACCAACGCGTCGCGCTAAAACCCGGCGTCAGCGTCGCTGTCGGGGCGTATGTTCTCCGAATTCAGCCAAAGTCATAATTCGCATTCTTCTTTGCGAAATTCTGCGAGACTCAGCGAAGTTTTTGGGAATCCTCAGCGTAATATATCAGCAGAACCCCAATGCTTATTGCGTCTATCTGCGAATTAAAGAGAAATAGCCAGTGCTGTCCTAAACGTTTCGTTTGAAATTCAAGATAGCCTGTTTTATTGAATA
>CAZXTS010000306.1:0-3033 GCA_964643745.1 uncultured Chloracidobacterium sp. | reverse complement strand
GCAACCGGACAAGGTCATTGACGCATTTTTCAAGCAGGTCGAGATTTCCGTAAACGAACCCGACCGGATTGTTCAGTTCATGGGCGATCCCTGCCGAAAGCTGGCCAAGCGATGCCATCTTCTCGCTGTGTACGATCTGTGCCTGAAGCCTTTCAAGTTGGGCCTTGCCGCGAACTAATTCTTCGTTTCGCTCTTCAAGGTCCTGTTTATATCGCCGGGCATTTACGATCAGTTCACGGCGTTCGAGTGCACGCTGGACCGCGATCTGAAGCACTTCCGGTTCGCAGGGTTTTATCAGATAATCTGTCGCTCCAAGGCGAACCGCATCGAGTGCCCGCTGAGGTTTGTCAACGCCCGAAACCACAAGCACAGCTGTATCGGGATAGCTTTCGATGATCTTTCGCAATAGCTCGATGCCGGAAAGGCCGGGCATCAATACGTCCGTAATGACAAGATCGAACTTGCGATCTTTTAAAAGTGCCAGTGCGTCGAGAACCGATTCTGCCTCAAAGCAGTCGTAATCGTTGATCAAGCATCTTTGGAAAACCTTCCTCACCACGGACGAATCGTCAACGATCAATATCCTGCCAGCGCCGCCGGACCTTGTTCGTTCAGCGGTCGATACCCGGCCAAATGTGGCGGGAGATGTCAGGCCTTGGGGTTGCGGGAAAGCCATCTTTAGCAAATTTCGTCAGTGATACGATCGGTAATACTTTAGCCGGCGTAACAGCGGGATGTTTTGCAAAGCTCGTGCCGCGGCGATTCGCAGCCGAGAATTCAATAAATTCGTGAACTTTCGCCAAAAAGAGGCCTAATGCGGCACTTCACCAAGGGGAAAAAGTGACATATTGTGTAAGTATATTTTGGAACTAGCGATTTCGGGCGCTGAT
This sequence comes from uncultured Chloracidobacterium sp., assembly GCA_964643745.1. Classification (GTDB taxonomy): domain Bacteria; phylum Acidobacteriota; class Blastocatellia; order Pyrinomonadales; family Pyrinomonadaceae; genus OLB17. The sequence goes on along the minus strand of CAZXTS010000306.1, from coordinate 2,143 downwards.
CTGCCGTCGGATTTTTTTAATCATCGTCATTGGGCTAGAATCAACAGAGTTTCCAACTTCAGAAACGGTTCGCTTAGATGAACATAATTCTTGCGGAAGAGATGCCCGGCGGGCAAAACGGGGCAGAACGAGAGTTTTCGAATGGAACGGTTAACATCGGCCGCGATCCGGCTGAATGTGACGTCGCATATGAAAGCACTCGTTACCCAATGGTCTCGCGGATGCATGCCGAACTGCGATGGCTCGACGGCAAATGGTACGCCATCGATAAAGACTCCAGCTATGGAACATATCTGAACGGCCAGCGGATCGTCGGAAATGTTCTGCTGAAGGCCGGTGACCGGCTGCAGTTCGGGGTCGATGGGCCGATCGTAAAGATAGTTTGGCTAGAGGTCTTTTCTGAAACGGGGCAAGCCGCATCGCCGAGCGGCGCCGCACCACGCGTCCAATCTCCTCCGCCTGTACCGAAACAAAACCGGTCAAATGAACCGATTCCGCTAACCTCCGCCGGTACGGCTGCACGTGCTACAGCGGCGTCGCTCGAGCCGGAAAATGGAGGAGCACCCACCAACATCACAAAGAACGAGATGTGGCTCGGCCGTGAGCCCGGTTGCGACCTTGTGTTCGAAGCCGGAGAGGCGACCGTTTCGCGGCGGCACGCAATGGTGCGGTCAAATGGAGTTGATTTCTTTATCGTTGACAACAATAGCTTTAACGGAACGCTGGTAAACGAACAGCGGATCACGGGTGAGGTTCCGCTTTATGATGGTGACCGCATTCGGCTCGGGCTCGGCGGGCCGGTCGTTCGGTTTATCTGTCCGGGGAGAAATGCTCCGGCAGGTGCCGACCTCGCAGGCCAGCGTTCGGTGGCAACGCCTTCGGTCAATTTGCCGGCTTCGGTAAATGTCCCGGCGATGGATGGCTCGCCGAAGACCATTGTTGTAAATCTTGGCAGAACCCCGGTCGCACCGCAGTCTGCCGGCGGAACGCAAGCCAAGTTGTTGATGTCGGTGCCGTTCGATGACCGCAACAAGCTAAAGATCGGGCGCGACGCTTCTAACGATATTCGTCTTGACGGCCTGCAGATATCAAATTTTCACGCAAGATTTGTCAGATCGGGTGGCGAGTTTTCCGTCGAAGACAGCGGTTCAAAGAACGGTGTTTTTGTAAACGGCGCCCGCGTATCGAAACAAAGTGTTGGCCCGAATGATTCTATCCAGATCGGTTCGTTTCTTCTTCGTGTCGATCCTGCGGGCAGTATCGGCGTGTTTGATACCCGTTCAAAGACGCGTGTAGATTGCGTGAACCTAACCCGCGAAGTAAAGAACAAATTTGGCGGCGGCCGGATAAAGCTTTTGGACAATATCTCGCTGTCGATCCAACCAAACGAATTTGTAGGGCTTTTAGGCCCTTCAGGAGCCGGAAAATCTTCTCTGATCGAAGCATTGAACGGTGTCCGTCCGGCAGGAAACGGCTTTGTTCGGGTGAACAATCTTGATCTGTATCGGCACATCGATTCATTGAAGCAATCGATCGGATATGTGCCGCAGGACGACATCATCCATCGGGAACTCAGCGTTTACCGAACGCTTTATTACGTCGCAAAACTTCGGCTTCCAGGCGATGTTTCATCCAAGGAGGCCGAGCGGATAATAGATGAAGTGCTCGACGTAACAGGCCTTACCGAACGCCGACACCTTCCGGTTTCGCAGTTGTCCGGCGGGCAGCGAAAGCGTGTTTCGATCGCGGTCGAGCTTATCACTAAGCCTTCCGTCATTTTTCTCGATGAGCCGACCTCCGGACTTGATCCGGCGACGGAAGACAAGATAATGCGTCTGTTTCGCCAGATAGCGGAATCAGGCCGCACAGTGATAATGACTACCCACGCGATGGAGAACGTCCGACTTTTCGACAAGATCGTTGTGTTGATGCGCGGCAAGCTTGTCTTCTTCGGAACACCGGATGATGCGTTGAAGCACCTAGGTGCCAGAAATTTTAAAGAGCTGTACGACAAGTTGGAGGAACCTGTCGAGCGTGCAGTAGCGGAACAAGGCGAGGCCGGCCGGCTGGCGATCACCGAGCGAACCGCCGAAGAATGGAAACATAAATATTCCGCGACAAAACAATTTACCGATCTAATACA
>CAZXTS010000305.1:0-3039 GCA_964643745.1 uncultured Chloracidobacterium sp. | reverse complement strand
CCTGGCGGAGTTCCTCCAGATAGTCGGCCGCCGGTTCAGGTGATCTTCCGCCAAAAAGCACATCTCGCCAATCATTGATCGTTTCGACCGAAACACCATGCTCACGGAGGATCGTATCCAAATAGCCGCGACCCGTTCCCCAAAGGGCATCATAAGCGACCGATGCTCCACTACTGGATATAGCTTCGAAGTTTATCTTCGTTCGAAGGTCGTTGAAATAAGCAGCTTTTGGCTCAAACTCTTCAACTTTACCTCCTCCGGCAAGAGAACATTTCCCGTCATCGACGATCAGTTTTTCGATCTCCGAAGTAACCTCTGGCATTGCCGGTGCTCCATCGCTGGTCGAGAACTTTATCCCCTGATACTCCGGAGGATTATGCGATGCAGTAAAATTCATGGCTCCGATGGCTTTTTGCTCGCGGATCGCATGCGAGATCGTCGGCGTGGGCGTTGGCCCGGTGCAAAGCAGACCTCGAAAACCTCGAGCTTCTGCGATCTCTCCTGCAAAGGACGCAAAATTTTCGCCCATGAATCGCGAATCATGCCCGATGATCATCGGCCCGGCCGTATCGTCATTCTGAGTTTTCAAATATCTACAGATCGAATCGGTAACTCTCTCGACGTTCGCAAAGGTGAAATCTTTACCTAATATTGCTCTCCACCCGGAGGTTCCAAATTTAATAGACATGCTCGTCGTCGGTTCTTAATTCTTGTGAGAATCCTTAAAGCGGGCAAATCAGAATTTCCCCTTAGCCGAGCGATTCCCAAGGTTTTTTACCCTTTCAACCGGAAGTTTGCAAAAGATATCACAAGTGCTTAGTGTTTGTAAAGCACTATTTTTAGCTGCTAACACATTTTTTTTGAGCAGGTTAGCGAAGTGATCCTAATGTATCACTTAAATGAAGCGCTTAAGCAGCTTATCGAAACGAAATATTCGCTTAAGAAACCCCTCAAGTTTAAGTGTTACTTTTTGACCCATGCGATTTGCGGAAAGTGGTACCTGTTACCATATGACACGCTGGCGCCGCAGCTTCAAATTGGCGGAAGACCGTAAGTCCGTGATTTTACAACGATTATTATTGCACGAAAAATGGAGATCGAGGGCACGGAATTTGCATCATTGATGCCGACATCACTCGCCAAGCTCTAGGATTTTTTGAGATACAACAGTTATAAGAGTTATTTGAGCTAGGCAGTTGTACGTATTTATTGAGTTGGAGATTCATTTATGACCAGACCTGTAAAGCATTTTGAAAAGGGCCTTACCTATGTTGCCAAAGGGCTTTTCAACACCATTCGTTCGGTAAATCAATATAAACCGAATCCTTCGTTCACGCCGAAATGGGCCGACAAGCCGATACTGAAATCGTGGCAGAAGACCAAGCCGACGCTTGGCTTTCCGCGACAGACCGATTCGCTTTGCCCGAATTGTGTGATCGAAGCTCGCGAGGCGATCATAAACGGTGACAAGGACGTTTCGGTCCTGATCAACGAGAAAGTTGGTGAGATCAAGGCGCAGATCATCGAACGCGATGGCGAGGTCTGGATGATCAAAGATTGTCCGGAGCACGGCCATTTTGAAGATCTGATGGCGATGGATTCTGAGTTCCTAACGCACATCGAATCGCTCTTTCCCGGCCGCGACATGGAAGCTCACAACGACGAAAAGCTTCACAATCACGGCACATCGTCGGTGAAATATGGCCGCGGAGCTGTTCTTACGGTCGATCTTACGAACCGCTGCAACATGATGTGCGATCCGTGCTTTATGGACGCCAACCAGGTCGGTTTCGTTCATGAGCTGTCGATGGAAGACGTTCAGGAGATCCTCGACAACGCCATCCAGATCAAGCCGCGTCGTCAGATGTCGGTGCAGTATTCGGGTGGTGAACCAACATTGTCGCCTTACTTCCTCGATGCGGTTCGGTATGCACGTAAAGTTGGATACAACTCCGTGCAGGCAGCGACCAACGGCATTGAGTTCGCGAAATCGAAAGAATTTTGCCGCGAGGCAGCCGAAGCCGGCCTCCGTTTTGTTTATCTACAGTTTGACGGTATCGGCAACGACGCCAACTCGCATCGCCAGATCGGCAACTTGTTCGACGTTAAATTAAGAGCGATCAACAACCTGCACGAAGCAGGCGTTGACATCATCCTGGTGACCACGCTTGTCAACGGTATTAATAATGACCAGGTCGGTACGATCATCCGGTTCGCACTCGAGAATCCCAAGAAGATCTCGTTCATCGCGTTTCAGCCGGTGTCGTTCACGGGCCGCGACGAGCTGATCACCGAAAAACGCCGTCTACAGCAGCGTTACACGCTTGCTCACCTTGCACACGATGTGAAAGGACAGGTCGGCATCACCGAACCTACGCGAGATTGGTTCCCGCTTTCATTGATGGGAGCATTCGCCGATTTTGCTGACGTGGTTCACGGGCCGGAAAATGATTGGGGCCAGGTCTCATGCGGCTGCCATCCGAACTGCGGTGTCGGCACGGCCGTTATGGTCAACAAGGAAAACAAAGAGATGGCACCGGTTCCCCAGTTCCTGAATATTCAGGGCCTGGTGACCGACATGCAGCACATCACAGACACCAACCGCGGAAAATGGTTCTCGAATCTGATGATGGGCCTCGCCCTTTTGAAGAACTACAACCCGTATGGTGCACCTCCGTCGTTGACCTTAGGCGGCATCCTGAAGAAGTTCGATAAGAGCTTTGGCCTGTCGGGTAAAGATTACGGAAAGGTCGGTCCGGACCGTACGATCGAAGACATCGAAAAACGCCGTAAAGACCCTTGGAACTTCCTGTTCATCGCAGGCATGTGGTTCCAGGATCTGTTCAACTACGATTTCCGACGCACCGAAATGTGCATCATCCCTTACGGAACACAAGAAGGCGAAATTTCCTTCTGTGCATACAACACCGGTATCGGCTGGCGCAACATCATTGAGCATATGCACCAAAATGCGACCGTTGCTCAGTGGTACAAAGACCATGGCCGCCACGAAGTGTTTGCCCGCGGCAAGGAAGTCGA
>CAZXTS010000304.1:0-3051 GCA_964643745.1 uncultured Chloracidobacterium sp. | reverse complement strand
TCAGCAAGCTCTTTCAGCTTTACTGCATCATACAGGTCAGAATAATTAAACCCGGGAATTCCAAGTTCAAGATCTATGCTCTTAGCCAAACGGCCGTTTTCAATTGCTGCGGTCATATTCGATTAGCCTGTTGTAAACCTAGGACTATGGCTAAACCTTAAATATACCACTCGAAAACATCGATGACCAAAGAAACGAGGCTGTCGCAATTGATGTCAGAAACGCCGGAATGCCGAGGAATTTTTAGGTGAATGCGACTTTAATGTGCTATAAAACAAGATTGCTCAGAATTTTAGGGCATTTGTTAGGATAATTAGCTTTATGGAACAAGATGAAAGATTGGCCCCGCGCCCGCGGGCAGGCGGTCTCGAAAACAAGGGACAGGAATATCCGCTCGGTTATTCCGCGTATTATGACATCGATGGAACCGAAGGGCGCCGCACCGTACAGCAATATATAAACGTAGTTTACAAACGGTTACCGATCATTCTTGCTCTCACGCTCCTTGTTACGGCCGCAACTGCCTTCTATATGAATCGCCAGCCCACGAACTATCAGGCGAATATGGAGATGTTGATCGAACCGCGAAAGCCGCGTATGACATCGAAGGACGCGATCAATATCAATTTCGGACAAGACCTGAATTATTACAATACTCAGATCCAGCTGCTTCAAAATCAAGATCTGATGCGTGATGTTGTGCTGGACCTTGGGCTTTACCGCGATCCGAATCTTTTTGATTCTGAACAGCGCGGCATCTCCAATATTTTTGGTTCTCTGTTCGGTTCCTCAACATCTTCGGCAAATGCGGATTCCGGGGCACTTCCGATGATCACCGAAGATCAACAGGCAAGCGCAGGTTCGTCAACCAATCTGACTCCGGAAGAAGAAAAACGCCTTGGCCTTTATGCAGGAAAATTCACTCTTTCGGCTGTGCAGAGAGAGCGGACCAATCTTGTCAGCGTAAGTGTGCGATCTACAAATCAAAAGCTGGCTCCGATCGTCGCGAACAAGGCGGCCGAAGTGTTCCAGAGAAAGGACGCTGAACGCGAGTTGCAAGGAGCGAAGCGGGCCGTTTCAGACCTTCAGTCATCGATAAAGGAGCTTGAACGGACCATCAATGACGATGAAACCCAGCTCATTCAGCTTCAAAAGGAATTCGGGCTGCCGCTTGCGGAGAAAGGACAAGATCTCGCTGCTAGCAGGCTCGGTTCGTTAAGTGAAACCTGGCTTAAATCGATGGAGTCGAGGCGACAACTGGAAAGCACATACAATGCGGCCCTGGCGGCAAGTTCTCGCGGTGAAGGGGCAAATATGCCTGTCCTGTATGAGAATCAGATCTACAGGGATACGGTAAGAATAAACACGGAGCGAAGGGGAAAACTTCAAGACGATATAAGAAACATCGACCGGCGGATCAATGAGCTCGAAGAAAAGCGTCAGGCGGACGCCACCAAATACACCGACGAGCATCCATCGATGAAGGCCTTGAATGCTCAGATCGCCGTTCTTAGAGACACTCGGGCTAAGACCGAAAAAGAGGTTTCTGAGACAATTGAAGCAGCACAGCAAAAGATCGAAAAAGATGCGGTTTCCGGTGCACTCGTCGCGCTGAAATCGCAGCTAGATGCAAAACGCCGTGAAGAAGGGCAAGCACAGGCAGCGTATGACCGCGAGGCCGCGCTTGCGAATATTCAGGGGCAGAATCAAACCCAGCTGACCTCGCTTCGTCAAAAGATCGAAACCAACCGCGGCCTACTCGGCACTTTGACACAGCGTCTTCAGGAACAGGAACTTGCTGTAAACACTGAGGCGCCGAACAACATCAAGTCAGTAACCGAAGCTGTTTCGGCATTTCCCGTTGGACCGAATAGGACGCGCAATACGCTTGTCGCATTTCTTGTCGCTCTTGCCGCTGGAATCGGGCTGGCGTTTCTGCTCGATTACCTTGATGATTCGGTCAAAAGCTCTGAGGATATCGGGCGGCATCTCGGCCTTCCGACTCTTGCGCTCATTCCGCACTATTTTGGGAACGATAAAAAACGATTACGCCTTGCCGCTGCGAATGGGAATGGAAATGGTGCCGGGACGGGCCTTGTAACGCTAGAAGAGCGCCATTCGCCAATGGCCGAGGCGTACAGGCATCTGCGCACCTCTCTTCTTTTCTCATCGGCCGGCAAACCGCCGCAGACGATCCTGGTCACCTCTTCGCAGCCCAGCGAAGGAAAGACCACGACAGCGATCAATACGGCAATCACACTTGCACAGGCAGATGCTGAGGTCGTTATCGTAGATTGCGACCTTCGACGGCCACGGCTTCACAGTTATTTCGATCTGGACAACTCGACCGGCCTGACGAATTACCTTTCCGGAGAACGCAAGACCGAGAATTTGATCCAGGCATATCCTGGCTTGCCCCGGTTAAAAGTGATAACAAGCGGTCCGATCCCGCCGAATCCGGCGGAGTTGCTGAGTTCAAATGAAATGAAGAACTTGCTTCAATTTCTAAAGGGCCGGTACAAACACGTAATAATCGATTCGCCGCCGGCGATCTCCTTTACGGATGCAGCGATCCTCGCGACGCTTGTTGATGGTGTCGTGCTCGTCGCGATGTCCGGAAAGAGCTCGGTGCACCTTATCCGAAGGTTCAAGCAGCGGCTTGCCAATATGGGTGCGAGAATATACGGCGTGGTATTGAACGGAATAAAATCCGGTTCTGTCGAATATGAATATTATGGCTCGGGCTATTACGACTACTATCGAAAGGCTGGGGACGATCCGAGTACTCCGATAATGGAAGACGAAAGTCAGATCGGCCGTTAGCGATCGATCTGGTCCAAATACTTTCCAAGTGATTCGGCCCATTCCGGCATAGGAGTGAGGCCGAATTCCTTTTCCCGCTCAGACGTGATCATCGAATGCGGCGGACGTTTTGCGGGACGGTTCAGTTCCGCATCCGTCACCGATTTTAACTTGCTTGCATCAAGCGCCCAAACACGGCAGATCTCTTTTGCAAAGCCATAATATGTCGTGCCGCTTCCGCTATTCGCC
>CAZXTS010000303.1:0-3111 GCA_964643745.1 uncultured Chloracidobacterium sp. | reverse complement strand
GTTGAACCGTACAACTTCGTTTCGGCACTGAACTGCGTGCTGGCACAGCGGCTTGTTCGCCTTCTTTGCCACACCTGCAAGCGGCCGTACCAGCCGAGCGATGAGGACCTGTTCGAATCGGGCCTGCGTCCTGAAGACGTGACCGATCGCGTCTTCTTCCGTAATGTCGGGTGCGATGCCTGCAACCACACAGGCTACCGCGGCCGGACCGCGATCCACGAACTGCTGGATATGTCAGATGCGATCCGCGAGATGATAATCGAACGCCGCCCGGGTTCGGAGATCCGCCGCCGGGCGACCGAAGAAGGGCTTTCAAGCCTGCGCGAATCGGCCGTTAAAAAGGTATTTGCAGGGGCAACGACCTTGCACGAAATAAACCGCGTTACATTTGTCGAGGAAGTTAGATAATGAATCGAATTTTCATCGTTTTGCTCACAACTCTTTTGGCCGGTGTTAGCATTTTGGCTCAAACCGAAGGAAACCCGCCCAATTGGTGCCGCGGGGGTTTTTTCACACAGGGTTCGCCTGAATTTACGATAGCGAAAGTCGGAACACTTACCGGCAAGCGAACTAAACGAGCATATTTTCATAAAGACGACCGAGAAGATTGCCCCGCCGGCCGGGGATGTCAATCTACGAGTTATGTGGTTCCCGGCAACGAGGTAATTGTAAGAGGCGAATTGGCGGGTTTTGCATGTGCCTGGTATCCTGCGGCAAAGGGAGCCGGGACCGTCGGCTGGCTTAGTCTGGAGGAACTCGATTTTCAGCGAACTCCGGGGAACCAGCCACTTCGAGATTGGCTTGGCGAATGGACGTACGCCGAAGGCACGATCAAGTTTACCAACAACAAACTTGCCGGTTGGTTGAACGTGACCGGCGATGCCTATTGGAAAGGCCTCGGCGACAACATTCACATCGGTGAGATCGATGGACGTGTTGAACCTGTCAATGGCAAAGCGGAATATTCGGACGGCGATGATGAATTCGACTGCAAGGTGACGATGGAGCTGTTGGGCAAATATCTGATCGTGGCTGACAATATGAAATGCGGCGGTGCGAACGTCAGCTTTTCAGGGATTTATCGTAAAGTCCCGGCTACTCGTGGTCGATGATAAAATTCTCGACGGGCAATTGGCCGAAATGTTACGATGATGCTCGGAGGAATTATGAATTTCCGAATCATTTTTGCAAAAGGCTCGGTGTTTATTCTGACACTTTCGTTAGGAATATTGGCCAGTGGGTTTCTTTCGTTTGGCAAGTCGGTTCCCCATCAATGCCCGCGTTATGCAGTAAGTGATCCCAACACAAGATTCTTCACCCTAGAAGAAGGGAAGTCCCTGATCGGGAAGCGAGTGCGATGGGCGAACGAATCTCAGTTTCCTAACACATCGGGACGAATTGCAGGCCTTGATCTGGTCGTAACAGATAAATTTTACGTGATCGTGTATTGGTACAATGCTCCACACACTGGCGGTGAAGGATTGCGTAGGTACAGTAAGGATGATTTTGAGCGACTGGTAATCGATGAATGAGTGGCAATTTCTTAGATCAATTCTGCGTAAACTGACGGATCAACGTTCCCGCCCGTAGCGACCACGCAGACCTTCCTATCGTTGAACAACTGCTGCCTCTCGATAATTGCTCCGAGCGAGAGTGCGGCGGTCGGCTCGACCTTCAGATTCGCTAGAGTAAATAGAAGTCGAACACATTCGATTATTCTTTCTTCCGGCACCTCGATGATATCCGCAACGCCGTCTTTAATTATCGGCCAATTCAGATTCCCAAGCGAGAGTGTGCGTGTGCCGTCGGCGATGGTCTGCGGTTCACTGTCGTTCGCTATCAATCGGCCTTCGCGAAGCGACCGCGCGGCATCGTTCGCCATTAGCGGCTCTGCACCATAAACTGCTGTTCTGCAATTGCTCCGCCCGAAACTCTGTATTATTCCGGAGATCAATCCTCCGCCGCCGACGGGAACTATCACGGCGTCGAATTCATGCGATACCAATTCGTCACCAAGCGTAGAGTTTCCGTCGATCACGAATTGATCGTCGTAAGCGCTCGCGAGATAAGCGTTCGGACGTTCGGCAGCAAGTTGTTCCAGGCGTTCCGAGCGGCTCACCTTTTTCACATCTATCAGGTCCGCCTCGGCGCCGAACGATCGCACCGCATCGACCTTTACCTTTGCCGAATTTTCCGGCATTATCACGGTGCATTTTTTGCCAACCAGTTTGCATGCGTACGCCAATGCCTGGCCGAAATTACCTGACGAAACGCCAATGATCTCGGCGTTCGGAACATTTATCGCCAGATTGTATGCCGCCCGGAACTTAAAACTCCCGGTATGCTGAAACGTCTCCGTGGCGATGGTTATGTCCATGCCAAGTCGATCGCGGAGCTTAGTTGATTCAATAAAAGTGGTCGGGTGAATCGCGTCAAAAAGCGGTATCATATAAGTGTAGCGTCAGTCTATTACGGCTAAGTTCTTATGTCCAATAATCCGATAGACGAACTAATGGATGCGATGTTTCGCGCCGCAAAGATGCAGCACGGGGCAGCGGTCCGGTCGATGTGGATGCATCGGGAAACTGCGTGTCCCGGATGCAGCGGAAAGATGAAGCCGATGAGAGAAAAAGGCAAAGATCTGCTGTCCTTGAACACATTCTTTTATCGCGAACATAGCGTGATCATTGCCTATATGCTTTGCGGTAAATGCGCAAAGAAGGTAATAAAACTCACCGAGGAAAAGTATCCCGGAACCACGGCGCTCCACGAAGAGATCGAGAAGAATCTGAAAAGCACTTTCCTAAAGAAAAAGGGTCACTAAATGTCGAACGCTCAATTTGGAATGATTGGCCTGGGAACAATGGGCCGTAATTTTTTGCTCAATGTCGCGGAAAATGGATTCGCCGCGGTCGGTTACGACATAGATCCGATAAAACGAGAGATGCTTGAAACTGAAGGTGCTGATTACACCGTGAGTTCCGCGAATGATCTTCCAGCGTTTGTGGCCGCCCTGGAATCGCCGCGAAAGGTAATGCTTCTGGTTCCTGCCGGGCCGGTCGTTGATTCGGTCATCGCTGAGCTGCTGCCGCATTTAAGCGAGGGCGATAT
>CAZXTS010000302.1:0-3129 GCA_964643745.1 uncultured Chloracidobacterium sp. | reverse complement strand
ATAGCTTCGGTAACGACGACAATAAACAAAGCCCCGACAGCGTGTGCGGCTTCCGCTAACTTTTGAAGATCTTCAATGCAGCCAAAGAAATTCGGAGATTGCACGACGAGAGCGGCGGTCTTGTCGTCGAGTGCCGAAGTATCCGTCAATCGACCCGATGCTTCATCGAAACCTACCTCAACGATGTCGGCATCGCCATGTTGAGTGTATGTTTGGGCGACCTCGCGATATTCCGGATGTACGCTCGTTGCCACGACTATCTTGTCGCGGCGGGTCACACGCTGAGCCATTACATATGCCTCGGCCATCGCGGTCGAACCGTCGTACATCGAGGCGTTTGCGACCTCCATTCCTGTCAATTGGCAGATCAGCGTTTGGAATTCGAATATGTATTGCAGAGTTCCCTGCGACACTTCCGGTTGGTACGGCGTGTACGACGTGAAGAATTCCGAGCGCTGGATAAGATGATCGACGATCGTTGGGCTGTAATGCGAATAAACGCCCGCACCGAGAAACGACGGCTTTGTGGCCGCACTGTTTCGTGCCGCCATCTCTTCCATTGCAGCGATAACTTCGGGTTCGGCGAGCGGATCGGTGACGTTCAATTCACGGCCGAGTTGGACATCTGCCGGGATCGAGCGAAACAATTCGCCCATATTTGAAAGCCCGATCTCGGCGAGCATTTCCTGCCGCTCATCGGGTGAGTTTGGTATATAACGCATAAAAAAATTGAGAATGGAAAATGGAGAATAGAGAATGAGTGGTCTCAATGAGAAAGTATATGGCCATTCTCAATTCTCAATTCTCAGCTATCCATTTGATTCAAGATATTCTTCGTATTCGGCGCTGGACATAAGGGCGTCGGCTTCGCCGGGGTTATCCATTTTTAGTTTCACCATCCATCCGGCACCGTATGTGTCGGAGTTCACGTTTTCCGGCGTGTCATTGAGGCCGTCGTTCACTTCGGTGACCTCGCCGCCGAGCGGTGTAAAGATCTCAGAAACGGCCTTGACCGATTCGACAGAGCCGAAAGCTTCGTGTGCCGCAAATTTGTCGCCGACACGCGGAAAGTCAACATAAACAACATCGCCGAGCGAATGCTGTGCATAATCCGTGATGCCGATAGTAGCGACATCGCCTTCTACAAGAACCCATTCATGATCCTTGCTGTAACGTAAATTTTCAGGAATGTTTGACATGATCTTTTGTTAAACTCTTCTAATTTTTTATATTGCGTAACTCTCTAGGAACCCGCACTTATCACAACGCATAGACCGGATCGCGTACCGCCGCTCATCTTTTATCTGATAACTTCGCCCGGTAAACCCAAATAGCTCCCTTTCTTTAAATTTAGGTTCGCCTTCAAACCATAGACTAGGTTCATAGCTGACGACGTTTCCGGCAAGGCGTGAAGTATCAACATGATAACCCCTTACCATTACCCCACCACACTTCGAACAATTGAACTGGTGATCCGTCATATGCCGATAAATTCACCGTGATCAAACTCCGTAAAGCTCCAGGAATCCGCACCTCTCACAACGCAGGGATCGAACTCCATATTGACGTCGGCTGTGCACCTCGACGTTTATTCCTTTGATCCCAAAAATTTCGCGATTTACTGGTTCACCCTCGACCCAATTTGCGACAAAGTGCGAATTGTCACTGTAATCAGACAAGAATCCTCGCGACATTCGCTCGTTGCACTTAGGACAGTTGTATATCTGTTCGGACATTCTGCGCTAGTCTCCGTAGAATTCCAGATAGCCGCAACTCGAACATCTCTTTACCGAGATAACAAATCTTTCCCGTCCTTCTACTTCGAGTTCATCCGGAATAGTTCCGCCGTGTTCAGAAGCTTTAATTTGAGCTCTCCTTGGTAGAAATAGCTAGGACGAAACCTCATTGCGAATCGTTCAGGGCCAGGCTGTGTCCGATCTGCAACGAAGCCGGAGTTCATCTGGCTTTCGCATTTAGGGCACTTGTGGAACGTTTCGGACATGCTTTTTCAAAATCGCTAAATTTCAAATATTTTAGCAGTGGACCTTCGTCGCTATTTGGGTCTCTTATAAAAAGGCGTCGGAACTATTTTTGCCCTTATTTTCTTTCCGCGTATATCAATTTTAAGTTCCTGCCCTTCATTTGCAAAACCGGTTGGCACAAATGCCAGGCCGATGTTCTTCTTTAAGAACGGGGCCGGCGAACCGGATGTAACGGTTCCGACCTTTTCGTCATCAATGTAAACATCAAAACCATCGCGGGCGATGCCGGGCTCGATCATTTCAAAACCGACGATCTTTCGTTCTAGGCCTTTTTCTTTCAATGCCGCAAGGGCAGTTTTGCCGACAAAATCGCTCTCTTTATTCAATTTCGTTATCCAGCCCAGATTAGCTTCAAGCGGCGTTATATCGTCGCCGAGTTCATGCCCATAGAGCGACATCGCGGATTCGAGCCGGAGCGTATTTCTCGCAGCCAATCCGCAGGGCAAAATACCGGCATCGCTGCCGGTGTCAAGCATCTTCTTCCACAGCTGCTCGGCTTTTTCAGCCTCTGCATATACCTCGAAACCGTCTTCGCCGGTATAACCGGTGCGCGAGATGATCGCCTCAACGCCATCGACCTCGCCGGTCTTGAACCAATAATATTTAATTTCGGAAAGATCTGTTTCCGTCAGCTTTTGAAGGATCGCTTCCGCATGCGGGCCTTGAATAGCGATCTGGCAATATTCTCCCGAAGCGTTTCTGATCCGAACATCTTCATGCTCAGAATGATGCGACGAGATCCAATCCCAGTCCTTTTCGGTGGTGCCTGCGTTGACAACAAGCAGAAGTTTCTCCGGACCAAACCTATAAACCAGAAGATCGTCAACAACGCCGCCGTTGTGATTCGTAAGCGCGGAATAATGTGCCTGGCAATCAGAAAGCTTCGATACATCGTTCGTCGTGAGCCTGTCGACGAACTTGATAGCGTCCGGCCCTTCGACCCATATCTCACCCATATGGGACACATCGAAAAGCCCGGCACGCGTTCGCGTCGCCATGTGTTCTTCGATAACGCCGGCGGTGTATTGAACGGGCATATCCCAGCCGCCGAAATCGACCATTTTGCCGCCAAGTCCGCGGTGCGCCG
>CAZXTS010000301.1:1376-3156 GCA_964643745.1 uncultured Chloracidobacterium sp. | reverse complement strand
ACACGGCGTATTCCTATCGGAAAGAACGCTGTTAAATGGCTTCGTGCGTATCTAGTCGAACGCCGAAGGATCGAGAACATTGCCGTCGAGAACCTTTTTGTTTCGACATTTGGCAAGCCGCTAAACCGTCAACAGATCCACGCAATGATCAAAGAATATGGTGAAAAATGCGGGCTCGAAGGTGTTTCGCCGCACACGCTCCGGCACTCGTTCGCAACGCACCTTGTCCAAAACCGAGCCGATATCCGCAGCGTCCAACAGATGCTCGGCCACGCGGATATTTCGACAACACAGATCTATACGCACATCACTGACACCCATCTGAAAAAGGCTTACGAGAACTTCCATCCAAGATCGGTCAAAAAATAACTGCAAACGAAAGATCTGCCACGAATGCACGAATAGAAAGATCGAATTTGAGTCAACGCTTATTAGTGCATTCGTTGCCTAATCCTTAAAATCATCGACACAATTCGGCTCTGCCCCAAGCGGATTTGCTTGACTTGAACCTGTACGCCAAGTATATTTCTAAATTCGGCTTCGGTCGGATGTGAGTCGTCGAAAAGTTTGCGTTTCCTTCCCTTAGAGCCGATTCGGCAAAGCAAACGGCCCGACTACTTGTCCCCAAGATTGCCGCCCTAGCTCAGTTGGTAGAGCATTCGATTCGTAATCGAAAGGTCGTCGGTTCGACTCCGATGGGCGGCTCCATTTAGATCCTAAATTCCTCGAAAATTTCTTCGTTGTTCTCTAGCTTCCTGCCCGCAGCCTGGAATTTCATTACAGAGACCGAAGTCGGAAGGGTCAGGATTCCCGATCTACTGTGTTGCTATGGTTTAATGTTTCCGTGAACCTCATACCTGAAGAAATTGAAGCGTACCGGGACAAATTATGGCGGCGTGACGAAGCTTTGAAGATCGATACGGCGGCCGATGCCGAAGCGATGATCGAAGAGCTTGGAATGTGCCTCGGGTTGACCGATGTCCGAAAGCGGATGCCTTCGCTCTATATCGCGGTCTGCGGACGCCGTGATGCGCATATGCCGCGAAACGTTCAGAAAGACCCGGAAGCGAGCAAGGCGTGGGTTTTGAAGGATGAACTGGTCGAACGCGGCAACGTCTATTATGGAAAGATAAACAAGGGACATTCGATGTTCATTGCACGGCGAATGATCCCGGTTTTCAATGCCATCTGGGGTTGCTCCAAAAAAGGCGAGAGCGGTGTATTGTCCAGCAATGCACAGGCCGTTTTGAAAGTGCTCAGAAAGGAATGGGAAATGGCGACCTCGGATCTTCGCCAAGCCACCGGGATTGCAAAGAAGGCCGATCTGACCAAGGCCATCGACGAACTTCAACGGCGAATGAAGGTGATCCCACAACAAGTTTTGTACGTTCCCAAATTCACTTATATCTGGACGCTTTCCGAAGCACGGTTTCCAAAGGAAATGGCCGTAAAACTAAGCCGGGAGAAGGCCGTTCGCGAGCTTGCTCGGAGCTATCTGCAGCTTGCCGGAATGACGCTGGTCGGCGAACTTTCGGGCAAATTCGGCTTTTACCGTTGGGAATCAGGCAAGGCGAATCACGAACTGGTCGATGAAGGTTTTGCGGACCGTTTGGCGACAGGCGTCTATCGGCTAAACGCACTCGGCGGCGGTTAATAGCCGTTCATTCGCGATTACAGGCACTATATTGAATATTTTCAGCTTGAAGAAATATTGAGTGTATTATTTCCTGGGTAGAACCGAAAGGCATTGCCCATCCTTTAAGCTACAAAGGGAAAAGGG
>CAZXTS010000301.1:0-1276 GCA_964643745.1 uncultured Chloracidobacterium sp. | reverse complement strand
GTCAAAGCTGAAAGGAATACGATCGAAAGAATCTTCTTTTTCACTTACTTGGTCTCCTCTACATGCTCCGGTGAAACAGTAGCGAAAGGCTGGCCTACGGGACACCGTTATCCCACAATGGCCATCGCATGGTGGCTTCCTAGTCTATCCCGATTTCCGAATTTTTTCAATAGTTATGTGAATAACGTGCAAAATGGCCTTGCACTATACAACTATTCGTTGATAGAGCAGCACCTAAGTTATCATCGATCCTGGACAAAAACTCCTGTGGATAATAAAAGCGATGAAGATAATTTTGCTTGCTGTTTTCCTGATGATGCCGATCTGTTTAGGCGCACAACAAACGGGTGGAAATGTGCGGACGCCGCCTATCGAGCCTGGTGTTTCGCTTGAGCTCGCGAAATGGCGTGCCGCGCATTACGGCGATGTTCGTTACAAGCTGAACCTGACGCTTGAAAAGATGTCGCCGGTGCTGAAAGGGACGATTGAGATAAGCGTGAGTGTCGGAACGCGGACGCCCTCGTCCGCAAACGCCGGTTCCTCCGGCATGACCGATGTCCCCATTATTCTAGACTGGCGAAAGATACGTGGGCACGAAGAGAAGTCGACGATCTCAAACGTGGTGTTCAACGGTAAGAATCTTCCGCCGCAAGCGTCGGTTGCGGACGGGGGCGTCCGCGTTCCGTTCGAAGAGATCAACGAACATCTTGTTTTCCGCGATGGCGTTGTGGCGGGCGAGAACGTCATCAAGCTCGATTTCACTTCGCCGATATTGACCAGCGGGTCGGCGATAACGCGGTACATCGATAAAGAGGACGGGTCGGAGTATATCTACTCGCTCTTTGTGCCGAGCGACGCGAGCACGGCGTTCCCGGTGTTCGACCAGCCGGATCTGAAGGCGAAGTTTAGTCTCTATTTGCGAGTCGATCCGGCGTGGAAGGTCGTTTCGAACACCGAGCGCAATGAGATATTTGATTTGCCCATCTCACATGCCGGTAAAGGTCTGGAAGATACTGTCGGATTTACGTTCCCGGAAACGAAACCCATCAGCACCTACGTATTCGCGTTCGCGGCGGGGCCATTTCAAAGATTCTTAGAGGTATCGAAGTTTCCTGGCATAGTAAGATCTGAGAACTGTGATCCCAAGTTCGGCGACGATGTAGGCCATGTATGTTCCCACATCTACGTCCGCAAATCCCAAGCCGCCAAATTCCAACCTCACGCAGCCGAGGTCTTTCGGTTGAATCGTGAGGCGATCAAATATTTCGAGGAGTAT
>CAZXTS010000300.1:0-3172 GCA_964643745.1 uncultured Chloracidobacterium sp. | reverse complement strand
TCGAACGTCAGATAGTCGGTGGTAGTGAGCATGAAGAATACTGGATCCCTGCCGAAGATCTGTCTGAATTCAACAAGCACATTCTTGGTCAGATCGAAGTGATCGCCGAGTTCCATGGCGAAACCAACAAATGAAGTTACTTGTTTCTAACGGACATCTTATCGATCCGGCGGCGCAGTGAAGATGCCTTTGATGTAACTTTCAATCCGAGGAAATCTTGAATACATTTGATAAATGTTGATGTCGGGCTCTGAATAACTGAGGATTTTATGTCGGGGAAAATTTTAGCAAAGGTCTATCGAAGGTTGCTGATTGGCATAGCGATATTTTTACTTGTCGGAGCCGAGTTCGAAGTGAAGGCAACGATATGTAACATTGGTCCTCCGGCGTGCTTTGCTTACAAGTCAAGTGAATTGGTCTTTGTCGGCAATATTAGGGCGATCGCCAAATCTGAAGATTTTCCCTACGAGACTGTTGAAGTTGACGTGATCGAGAGTTTCTTTGGAATGAATTTGCCTTTAGCCCGTACGATCAATTCCCAAACCTCTGCCAGTTTTGAATTCGCCAGGGGTGACCAATATTTGTTCTTCGCGGGGATCGACAAATCACGAAATAACTATTTCCACACCGGATTGTGCTCCCGAACGGTTGAAAAAGATTCAAAAACATTCGCTGAGGACATTAGTTTCCTTCGAGCTGTAAAGAAAAATGTAGGAGTGTTTTGGATTTGGGGAACCATTTCTGAATGGGGATACGATGTGCCCCTAGCAGGCATCAAAGCCGAACTACTTGGTACAACGCCAAAAATGGTGGGAGTGAGTGACGATCTAGGAAACATCAAATTTGAAGTAACTAAACCCGGGAAATATACTGTTCGTATACATTTACCCAAAGGTCGAACGGATATCAATGGAGGGTTGCGTAATGATGTTGAGCTTTGGCAATTTCAGCGAAAGCAGATCGTTGGTGGGCGACTTAAGGGCCGTTATCCATACGTAGATTATTCGGTGACCGTAAAGAATGATCAATGTGGTTGGTTTGACGTTTCGATCCCACGGGAAACCTTGAAAGTAAAATGAAATTACTTATCTCTAACGGACACTTGATCGATCCGGCGGTGCCGGAGAACACGGGGATGAATGTCCTCATCGAGGACGGCCGCGTGTCGGCCTGGCTGCGACCGAGCGAGAAGCCGCCCGAAGGCTGCGAGATCTTTGACGCTGCGGGCCTGCTTGTGGCTCCGGGGTTTATTGATCTGCACGTTCACCTGCGCGAGCCCGGCCAGGAGCACAAAGAGACGATCGCTTCCGGCTGTGCGGCGGCCGTTGCCGGAGGTTGGACGTCCGTTTGCCCGATGCCTAATACGAATCCGGTCAACGACAACGCCGCGATCACGCGCTATATGATCGAACAGGCCGAGCACGCGGGTTTGGCGAACGTTTTCCCGATCGGTGCGATCACAAAATCTTCTGACGGTGCCGAGCTTGCGGAAATGGGCGAGATGAAAGCGGCCGGGGCGGTCGCGGTTTCAGATGACGGGCGTCCTGTTCCGAACGCCGGCATCATGCGGCGTGCGATGCAATATGCAAAGGATTTTGACCTGCCCGTGATCGATCACTGCGAGGACAAATCGCTCTCGTCCGGCGGCGTGATGCACGAGGGTCGCGTCTCACTGCTGCTTGGGCTTAAAGGGATGCCGGCACTCGCCGAGGACATCGACGCCGTCCGCGACATCATTCTCGCACAGGAGACCGGGGCACATATTCACATCGCCCACGTCAGCACAAAGGGTGCGATAGAGGCCGTTCGCCGTGCCAAGAACGAACATATTAACGTTACATGCGAAGTAACACCGCACCATTTCACGCTGACCGATCAGAGCGTGGAAGGCTACGATACGAAAACAAAAATGGCGCCGCCGCTTCGGTCCGAAGAGCATCTCGAAGCGGTCATCGAAGGCATTAAGGACGGCACGATCGACTGCATCGCGACCGATCACGCACCGCATCATCACGACGAAAAAGCGCTCGAATTCGACCGTGCCCCATTCGGCATCACGGGCCTCGAGACCGCACTCGGCCTTGCGTTCAACCAGCTCGTTCACCCCGGCATCATCGGTTTGGAACGCCTCGTCGAGCTCTGTTCGACCAATCCCGCACGCATCTTTAACCTGCACGAACGCGGCACGCTCCGCCCCGGCTCCATCGCGGACATCACTCTTATCGATCCGCAGCTTGATTGGACCTATCTTAACGCCGATTCACGCTCGAAGTCGCGCAATTCGCCCTTCGAAAGCTGGAACTTCACTGGCCGAGCCGTCGCAACGTTCATAGCTGGCAAATTGGTCTATCAACTAACGAATTCCTAGCGAATTGGTAAAAATCAGAAGGAGGTATCACAGTCCGACTTTTTGCTAGTTTAGCTTCAAAACATAAAAAAGCCCGCTCAAAAAATGAGCGGGCTTTCTCACGAAATAATCCCGGCGACTACCTACTTTCCCACAACTGAAAGCTGCAGTATCATCGGCTCAAACAGGCTTAACTACCGTGTTCGGGATGGGAACGGGTGTGACCCTGTCGATACAATCACCGGAAAACTGAGGTGAAGCAGTTATCGGAATGCGGCAGTCTAATGACCTCGCAAGACCGCGGTCAGCCTGGCGGCCAACTCTGCTCCAAAATGCTATGTTAAAGATCTCCAGCCTGATGGCTGAAAACTGAATATATGCGTAAATTCCTACGAGCTGCTTTACATAAATTTGCTAGTCAACAAATTTTATGGTCAAGCCTTGGGACTATTAGTACTGGTCAACTAAGTACATTACTGCACTTACATCTCCAGCCTATCAACCTGGTGGTCTTCCAGGAGTCTCACGGGCAGAACTAATCTTAGGTCTGGCTTCACGCTTAGATGCATTCAGCGTTTATCCATGCTCCACTTAGCTACCGAGCGCTACCGCTGGCGCGATAACTCGTACACTAGAGGTGGATCCATCCCGGTCCTCTCGTACTAAGGACAGATTCCTTCAATTCTGCTACGCCCACACCAGATAGGGACCGAACTGTCTCGCGACGTTCTGAACCCAGCTCACGTACCACTTTAATCGGCGAACAGCCGAACCCTTGGGACCTTCTTCAGCCCCAGGATGTGATGAGCCGACATCGAGGTGCCA
>CAZXTS010000299.1:0-3188 GCA_964643745.1 uncultured Chloracidobacterium sp. | reverse complement strand
GGCACAAACGCATCCGCGAAGAACTCGGCATCGCCGACGCCGACGCACCTGAGCTAACGAAGCTTTTTCATCAAGGCTATCAGGGCTCGCGATACAGCTTCGGCTATCCGGCCTGCCCGAACATCGAAGACCAAACAAAACTCTTCGAACTTCTGCAGCCCGAACGCATCGGCGTCGAACTGACCGACGAATTCATGCTAGATCCCGAGCAATCGACCTCGGCGATAATCGTCCATCATCCTGAGGCTAAGTATTTTAATGTGGAGTAAATAGGAGTAAAATAGGGCAATGACCGATGTTCAATATATAACCGATGCATATGGGCAAAAGACGGCGGTGATACTGCCGATCGACGATTACGAGGATATGCTCGAAGACCTTTTCATGGGGCAGGCAGCACGCGAAAGTTTGGATGAACCCGCGAGGCCGTTTGATGAGGTTGTCAAAGACTTGCGAGAGAGCGGCGAGATCGATGTATAAGATCCTAATTGTCCGAAGTGCTGAGAAAAGCCTTAAACCACTCAACCGCAATGACAAGAACAAAATAACTTTGGCCATTTCGTCGCTGACAGACAATCCTCGACCGGATGGTTGCAAGAAAGTGAAAAGCGAACCCGGAGTCTGGAGAATTCGCTCGGGCGATTGGAGAATAGGCTACTGGATCGACGACGATCTGATGGAAGTGAAAGTTATTCGCATCGCTCATAGGCGGGAGTTTTACGAATAGTTGTGGCAAGTTGGGATTGATTGCCGTATGGTTACAGAAATTCACCTTCCACTGGATGAAATGACAGACCATGAGAAAGAGGACGTCATAGATTACACAATGGACGACCTATCGCGAAACAGAGCTGATGTCCCGGTGATCGGTTGGCACGGCGATGCGTTGGCTAAACGTGCCGCCGACATGGCGGCGGGCCGCGACAAGTTCATCAGTCTCGCCGACGCCGAGCAGAGAATTCGTGAAAAGACCGGCCATAATTAGGCACGACTGCGATGTGGAGTAGTGGGCTGTGATAGTATTTGCGTATGAGCTACAAGGACATAATCACGATCGAACCCAATAAACGTGGCGGAAAGCCTTGCATTCGCGGGATGAGGATGACGGTTTACGATGTCCTGGATTACCTCGCCTCGGGAATGTCGGAGGCGGAAATATTGGAAGATTTTCCTTATCTGACCCACGAGGACATATCGGCATGCCTGGCCTTTGCGGCCGATAGGGAAAAGAGTCTTCTTGTCGTCGCATAATGAAATTCCTTTTCGATTAAAACCTCTCGCCGAAGCTGGTCAACGGCCTCGCGGATATCTTTCCCGGATCTAACCACGTTTTTTACCTCGGTATGGACGAGTCCGAAGACACCGAGATCTGGCAATACGCAAAACAGAATGATTTCGTTCTGGTGACCCGCGACGCTGATTTCGGGGACCTCAGCGTTTTAAGGGGATTTCCGCCGAATGTCATCTGGATCCGTCGCGGAAATTGCAGTACGAAAGACATCGAGGGCATGCTTCGTGAAAATTATGATGCGATAGCCAGTTTAGGGCAGGATGAGTTTACTGGGATGATCCCGTTGTTCTAGCGATCCGTGCGCGTCACAATAACGAACCTGAGTTCTGCGGAAAGTCTAAATAGCCGGTTTTGCTGATTAGCAATGCCGGCTTTGTAATTATAAAATAGCGTTTGCCTCGAGTTAGTTATATTCAATCAATTTATGACAAAAACAATTTTCATTGCCGGTTCCGGCGGGATCGGTGAGGCCGCGGCACTTTTACTTCGCGAATGGTGCGAATTTGAAACAACGATAATTCTTGGTGATATCAGCGACGATAGCTTGGCGAAGGCAAGAGCTTTTGTGTGTGATGGTTCGGAGAAATGGACCGAGGTTGAGACCGTAGTGATGCTGCGGGAAGGCGAGAGCGACGAGATGCGTGCGGCATTTGAGCGGGCTGACGTTTTGCTTGATTGCTCGCCCGGCGGGCAGGCTCCGCGGATGGCGGGTTATGCCAAAGAGTTTCGGATGCACTACGCGAACCTGACCGAGTATGTTGCCGAGACCGAGGCGATAATGGAACTCGCGAAGGATGCTGAGACCGGCTTCATCCTGCAGACGGGCCTCGCTCCTGGTTTTATCAACGTTCAGGCGATGGCGCTTTACCGCGAATTTGTCAGCAAATACGAGAATGAGAACGTCGAACGGGTCGCGATGAAGGTCGGGGCACTGACGGCCCATGCCCACGCGCCGCACTACTACGGCTTTACCTGGTCGCCGATCGGCGTTGCGACCGAGTATGTGAAGAACTCGCGTGTGATCCGCGATGGCAAGATCACGGAGCGTCCCGCACTTTCGGCACGTGAGACCATCGTCATCGGAGCACGCACATACGAGGCCGACCTTACATCGGGCGGTGCGGCAGATCTGCCGGATTTCTTTGCAGGAAAGGCACGCGAGCTTGATTACAAGACGCTCCGCTATCCCGGCCACTACGAATGGGTCGAATCGGTTGAAAAAAAGCTCGCGAAGGATGAGCATCTCGCCGCGAACCTTGAGAAAGTGATGCTTGAACGAGTGCCTTCGGTTGAAGATGATATGGTCTTGGTCCATGCCTCGGTTGATGGATTCGACCACCGCGGCCGGCGGCGAATGATCGAAAAAGCATTCTTTGTTGAACCGCTAGAGATAAACGGCAAGCGGCTCCGTGCGATACAGACCACGACCGCCGCCCCGCTTTGCGAATCTGCGATGATGTTATTGGCCGGGAAACACAAAGGAATCGTACTTCAGAGTCAGATCGACCCAACAGCTTTCATGAACGGCAAATTTGTTTCAAGCGTCTATAAATGAGGATCGTCTGCATCTCAGACACGCATAATTGCAACGAGCAGATAGCTGTTCCCAACGGCGATCTGCTCATTCATTCCGGTGATGCGACGACAACGGGAACGACCGAGGAGATTCGTTGTTTCAATCGATGGTTTGCAAGCCTTCCACACAAATATAAGGTTTTCGTAGCTGGAAATCATGATTGGCTTTTTGAGCGTGAATCCGAACCGGCAAAACTTCTGCTCGATCCAACGATAATTTATCTTCAAGATTCGGCGGTCGAGATCGACGGATTGAAGATCTACGGTAGCCCGTGGCAGCCGCGATTTTTCGATTGGGCATTCAACCTAATGCGTGGCCAAG
>CAZXTS010000298.1:0-3219 GCA_964643745.1 uncultured Chloracidobacterium sp. | reverse complement strand
CTCCGCAAGCGGCAAGGCTCGCATCCTCGGCGAAACCGATGGCTTCGTCAAGATCGTCGCCGAAAAGAAATACGACGAGGTCCTCGGCGTCCACATCATCGGCCCGCACGCTACCGAGCTGCTCGCCGAAGCCTGCGTTGCGATGGCGTTGGAGACCACAGCAGACGAACTCGGCCGCGTTATCCACGCTCATCCGACCGTCTCCGAAGCCGTAATGGAAGCCGCCGAAGGCGTGCATGATCTGACGATACATATGTAAAAGTTATTGCATAAACCTAACGGTTAGGTTATTATTGATATGCCGACGATTCTTCGGATAGGTGGATTTTCTATAAGGATCAGGACGCGAGATCATCCGCCACCGCATGTGCATGTCTTTCACGGTGGAAAGGAGATTGTGATCATTTTGGGAAATGATACTTATGGTCCGACGATCCGGGATATACGTGGTATGTCGGTAAGGCATATGAGGACTGCATTGGAATTGGTGGCGGCCAATCAAGATCTTTTGAACGCGGAATGGGAAAAATTGTACGGATGAACGTGAAAAAACAATTTGTCAGCGATGCTGAGTTTGAACGACAGCTTCGCTCGGCGAAGAAACGGCCAGTGGCGGAGCCCGCAGCGATCTCGGCCGTTTATAAAAACGGCGAAATACACGTCGAGCTAGCGTCGGGCTGGCATTTTTCCTTTCCGCCGAAACAACTCTCCGAATTTAAGAAAGCAACAGATAGTGACCTAAAGCAGATCGGCCTAACTGGACAATACACATTGTCCTGCGAACCGCTGGACGTAGATATTTCCATTGGTGGAATACTTGTTGAGCTCGTCGGCGAGAAATACATCAACGCTGAACTTGGACGCCGCAAGGGGTCTGTTACCAGCGACAAAAAGAAAGTCGCCTCACGAACCAACGGCAAACTCGGCGGCCGGCCAAAGAAAGGGGAAAGAAAGGTGGTCGCATAACCGACGGCAAGCCGACCGTCTCAAAATCTGACGTGGAAGCCGCCGAAGGCGTCCATGGAATGACGATTCATATGTAGTTGATAGTGGCCAGTAATCAGTAACAACCTGACGATTGGCCATTTGCACTTATGATTCCTATATGAAGTCGCTAGCATTCAAACTTTCTGGTGCACTCGTCTTAACGCTTCTTGCGAAATCTATCGCAGTCCCTCAAGACGTTCCCGCCGCGGTAATCAATAGTCCATTCGGTACCGTTTTCCACCTTTTATCTTCCACCCGTAAAAGCGATAAAGTGAGGGAAAAAAGTTGCCTCGCTAGTTCGATGGTCGCGGCGGAGAAGTATGATGAGTTACTTAACGTCGTAGAAATGGTCGAGGGAAATGATCAGGTTTCCGAGTTCGCCGGACTAGCAAGTGCCTTGATTTCCAAAGGCAGAACCACGGAGGCGTTTGAACTCGTTACCTTACTATTGAAGCAAGCCGGAAAAAACTCGTATGAGCTGGATATGTTGCTTCGGCCGCTGATTCGCCTCGGACGCGATGTCGAGGCCGTCGAAGCTCTTGAGAGGTTAGACGAGTCAGACCGGATCGACAGCGCATTTGTTTTGGCTGACATTTATCTGGAATTCCGCCGGGAGGCAAAAGCCCTTGAGACGATTGAGTCCATCCAACATTTGGTTGAAAAATCCAAATACGATGAAGACAGGGCAAACCTCGCGTTCTTCTTCGCCAAGCTGGGAAAGAAAGGAGAATCCCTGAGATTCCTGACCGATTCAATGAGAAATTTGAGTTGGACGGCGGGTAAGCCGGAGTATTTGGAAGGTGGAATTCTTGATCGGGCCGTCGAAACCTATCGAATACTTGGAAAGCACAAGGAAGCGACGGAATTACTCACACGGCAGGGGGTTATTGCAGAAATCCCGACTAAACTCGAAATCGCTCAACAAAAATACGAAAGTGGCGACATTCGATCAGCTGAGAAATTGCTCGAAACCCATCTAAAACAAACAGATCCTAAGGATTCCGATCACATCTTTGGGTTACGGATTCTAGTTGATGTTTATTTAGCCCGCGGCAAAATCGATAAGGCCGAGAAATTGGCGAAGTCATTCGTGTCAAGTATCGACTCTCAACAAAAGGCATTGTTAAATGTAGTGGATCATCTTATAAAGAAAAGAGATCGCACGAAGGCTTTGAACCTACTTCGATTTGCGGTTGAACAAACCCGTAAGATAGAACCAAATGCAGACGAGGACGGACGCCTGTGGACTTCGCCAAAAATGGATCATGCTCGATATCAGGCTGAGAAAGTTAGGCGATACGCACAATTGCAAGACGACAAGTCCGCGTTAGCACTGATCTCCCTTCTTAAAAAGCCTTATCTCAAAGCAAAGACTTTGGCCGAATACGTTAGCACCAGCAGGCCAAGGCTTTCCCCGCAAGAGTTATCTCCACACCTCGAGCAGGCGGTTCGATCACTGCGTGAAAAGAAGGTCGATATTTTTGACGAAAGAAGGTTCGATGTTTATGGCGCAGTTGCATTAGGCTTTGCTGAGTTGGGAATGCACGAGCGTGCTAATGAAGTTTTTGCGGAAGCGATCTCAACTCTCGACAGCGAGATGATCGAACGCGGGACTGACTGTGGTGTGCTATTTGGGCTCTGCAGCATCGGTGTAGAATTTGAGAAAGCCAACATTGAGCCAAGCAACAAAGTTAGATCGGCACTGAAAACCATCGTTAGCAATTGGGAAAAAGACCTTTACTGACCCGCCTTGACGTCCAGTTCTCGTAGTTCACTTAAAGCCGAACATTTGGTTTGTTATACTCGTTGCTTCTATGACAACAAGCAACACGTCCTTTCCTCGAAACAAGATCAAGATCCTCTTGCTTGAGAATATCTCAGATGCCGCCGTTCGGGAGTTTGGGTTGGGCGGTTATACCGAGGTGCGTCGGCTTGGCGGTGCTGTGAGCGACGCGGAGTTGATCAAAGCCGTGAAGGGTGTGCACGTTCTCGGAATTCGGTCTAAGACGCAGGTGACCCGCGGCGTTATTGAGGCGGCGGACAAGCTGCTGGCGATCGGTGCATTCTGCATCGGCGTTAATCAGGTTGACCTCAAGGCGGCCACCGAAAAAGGCATCGCGGTCTTCAACGCGCCGCACGCAAATACGCGTTCAGTGGCGGAGTTGATCATCGGCCTGTGCGTAATGCTCATCCGCAAGATCGCCGATAAAAATGCGGCGGCCCATCGCGGCG
>CAZXTS010000297.1:0-3227 GCA_964643745.1 uncultured Chloracidobacterium sp. | reverse complement strand
AAAAAGGTCACGGTTTCGACAGACCCTAAGTTTGCCGGTACGACGGCAATCGTCACTCTCAATCTTACGAACCTTCCGCCCGGCTGCCCGTCGGCCGTTTCGGGAACTATGCCCTTGATCTGGGAGGCCGATGTGTTGCTCTTGGAAGAACTTGCTGGTGAGGTGTGGAACGATGCCGCCTTTCCCGGTTATGAGATGTTAGAACCATTCCGTGAAGAGCCAAGTTCAAGGCTGGTCATTATTGGATATTTCCCACGCGGCACATTTGCGAGCAGAAAGGACAATGCGAGGGACAAGATGATCGGAAGGATCGCCTCAAAACGAATTGTGACAAGAGATCAGATAGAATTTGTAGATGGCGGTGAAGCACCTGACGGTCGATTGAGTTTCAGGTTCTACAAAGTACCTATGGGCGCCGAGCGCCCGAATCCGTAGCCTTGTTTAGTGAAAGGAAGCCCTGGTCAGAGAAGCTTAGTGAAGCCCTCCTGAGAAAAATGCCGGTCTGTGGTCAACGCTTCAGATATTCCGCGTTCTCGCATTACGATAAAACTTACTGCATCGCAGATCGAATACTTTTTATCTCTCCGTGATTCTAGGAGATCAATCGCCTTTTCGTGCAATGTTTCATCCACCCAAACTATCTCAATCGTAGGATCAGAGAGAATTCCACGTGAGAAGTCCAGGGCCTTACCACGTGGCAAACCCCGAACCGAAGCTAGCGGAACTAACTCTGCGAGGACATAATTTGTAGTGATCTGGAAAGTAGATGCGTTAAAAAGTTCGACAGCCTCAATGTGTTCTAATTCGTCCTTGTGGAACAGGCAGAGCCAACCTGAAGTGTCGATCAGCATTGGGAATCAGTCCTCGTGTTTGCTTGAATATTCCTTTGCCAAGTCACCGTCGATGGAAGAATTGTCTGAACCGGTTGGATGTCCGAGACTGGCAGAACCGAAGAGATCGCGTACAGTTCCTTTCCCATCGTCGGACTCCGCTCCATTTTTCACGATGATCTCTTCGTCCAGTATCTGAACGAGTGCGCGACCCTTGCGCGCGATCTTGATCGGGTTGATCAAGCGAACGACTCCGTTAGTATCTATTTCTGCTTCTAATTGAGTCAACATAATTATGCCTCAGGATAATTGTAGCATGACAAAATAGGCAAAACCACGGAATTAGACGACCCATCCCTTGACATTAATGAAAGTTAGAATTACTCTAATATCAGTTCGAGCAAGGGCAGTTATATTTTACAAATAATATTTTACGAGCAATAAAGTGGTAACAGATACGATAAAAGATCTAGGATTAACGCGGCAGCGTGAGGTGGTTTTGCGGGTTATCCGCGAGGCGCATGAACACCTGACCGCTACGCAAGTTTTTACGGCGGCAAAGGGGAAGTTGCCGACCATCAGTTTCGCGACCGTCTATAACAGCCTGCGGTTTTTGAAAGATGCGGGGCACATCGCCGAGATCAGTTTTGGCAATGGCGCCAGCCGCTTCGACCGCAAGACACACCGACACGACCATGCGATCTGCACCGATTGCGGTCGGCTCGTCGATATCGAAATGGAACAACCGGCCGAGCTCATAAGACAGGCCGCTCGTCATTCTAAATTCAAACCGGAATCATTGGAATTTACGCTCCGGGGCAAGTGTCCCGACTGCGTGAAGAAATAGGAATTAGCCACAGAATTCACAGAGAGCACGGAGTCTTTATGAATTTTGATGGCTAAGGTACGCGTATAGCCGCCCCACGGAACGGCAGAAATATCTCTGTGTTCTCGGTGGCAAAAATAATACTTAGGAGATAGCAATTATATGTCAACAGCACCTGCAACAGCACTTTCACCCGCAACGGCGGTCGAATTCGCAAAGGTCGGACTGCCGGCCCCGGATTTCAATCTGCCTTCGACCAAGAATATGGAAACGCTTGCCGAGAACGTTAAGCTTTCCGATTACAAGGGCAAATGGCTCGTACTTTTGTTCTACCCGCTCGATTTCACGTTCGTTTGTCCGACCGAGCTGATCAGCTTTTCGGATCGTCTTGAAGAGCTTCAGGGCATCGGCGCCGAAGTTATCGGTATCTCGACGGATTCGGTCCATTCGCACCGTGCATGGCTGAAAACGCCGGTCGATAAGAACGGGATCGAAGGCGTAAAGTATCCGCTCGCGTCGGACGTTGGCGGCAAGCTTGCGGCGAAGTACAACATCTTGGTCGAAGAAGCGAATATCGCACTCCGCGGCCTGTTCATCATCAATCCGGAAGGCGTTTTGCAATATTCGGTCATCCACGACCTGAATATCGGACGCTCGGTCGATGAAACGCTTCGCGTTCTGCAGGGCCTGCAGACCGGCGGACTCTGTGCAGCAAATTGGACGCCGGGACAGAACAACCTAAAAGCATAAGAAACTTAGCCACAGAGCCCACAGAGCCCACAGAGATATTTGAGTTTAGATACTCAGTGTCCTCTGTGTTCTCTGTGGCAAAACTTTTGGAGAAAAGAAATGTCAATGAAAATTGGAGACGCGATGCCGTCGCTGGAAGGAGCGACCACATGGTTTAACGGCTCGCTTGAAGATACGACGCAACAAATAGATGGCAAGCCCGTGCTCGTTCATTTTTGG
Source organism: uncultured Chloracidobacterium sp. (assembly GCA_964643745.1). Lineage (GTDB taxonomy): Bacteria > Acidobacteriota > Blastocatellia > Pyrinomonadales > Pyrinomonadaceae > OLB17. The sequence continues at coordinate 602 of CAZXTS010000297.1, read as the reverse complement.
GCGGTCTCGTGCGGGATCTGTAAAGACAAAATGCCGCAATTGAACGAGATCAAAAACAAGTATGGCGAACTCGGCCTGCAGACCATCGCGGTTCATATGCCGCGTTATGAAGCCGACACTGATCTGGACACGGTCGACCAAGCGATGCGTGACAACAACATCACCGAACCGACAGCAGTCGATAGTCTGCACAAGTTGAAAGATGCGTTTCAGAATGAACAAGGCTGGGTGCCGGTGTATTACCTATTCGACGCGGAAGGAAAACTGAAAACACGAGCCGCCGGCGAATTCGGCGTAAGCGTTCTGCAAGGTGCGCTCGACAAAATGTTCGCGGTACGATCGGTCGCGGCCTAGTTTTGAGAGATACTTTGGCCGCAGATCAACGCAGATCGAACTTTTTCACATACTTGATCTATCCGCGAGAATCAGTAGCTAAGCAAACTATATGATTCCAACAAAATCGGTGCCTTAGCCCTGATTCGTCGCCCTATTCGGATTGCCGCTTAGGGAGCGGTCAACATAAATCCCTCAGTCGATTTCTTTTTCTTTCACATCGATCACTTCGAGCGGTTGCGTTGAAGCTTCGTGAAAGTCATTTACGA
>CAZXTS010000296.1:0-3240 GCA_964643745.1 uncultured Chloracidobacterium sp. | reverse complement strand
CTTCGTGAGATGTCGGAACCGGCAGTTACCCGCCGTCCGTTCGTCGAAGAATACATCGGCCGCAACGGCGGAAAGAGCGTGATCGTTCTCGGCGAAGGCCGCCTGATCAACCTCGCAGCCGCCGAAGGCCATCCGGCTTCGGTCATGGATATGTCGTTCGCCAACCAGGCGTTGTCGGCTGAATATCTCGTTAAACAGAAAGGCAAGCTCGGCGCCGGCGTTCACGTTCTGCCGAAGGAAGTCGATCAAGAGATCGCAAGCCTCAAGCTCCACGCAATGGGCGTAAAAATGGACGTTCTAACCCCCGAAATGCTCGAGTACATGTCGAGCTGGGAAAGCGGAACTTAATTGTTAATTGATAGATGATAATTGAGAAAGGCTCGGCAACCGCCGGGCCTTTTCTTGTTCTTGTTTACTTCCCTTCGAAGCTCGTATATCATTTTCGAAACAGACGAAAGGAAGATAAAACGATGAAATCTATTGCCTTAGTTTTTGCCATTGCCTTTATTAGTTCCGCGGTTTTTGCTCAGGTTTATGTGCCGCCGGATCGTCAGGTTTTGAGTTTGCCTGAGATAACGGTGCCGGCAGAAGCTGTAGAATCCGGACTTCGAGGTACGGTTAGAGTTGCTGTGCTGGTGAACAATTCGGGCGGTGTTATCTCTGTTGGGGACACTTTCGGGCCCGACGATGTTTGCCCGGCGGTTTCCCGTCCGGACGTCGTTGCGATGCGAGCCGCGGCGAAGTCGATCGCCGCCGGAGCGAAGTTCAGCCCTAATTTAGTTGCTTCGCAATCAACAGAGCAGACCGTTTTCCTGGAGATCGTCTTTCCGGGAACGTCGAATAAAGATCCGAACGCGGAAGAAAAAGTCACAACCTACGCGGGACCGGTAAAAGAAGTAAAGAAAGAGGAAAAGAGCGAAACGAAGGATAGATTTACGGTTGTTGGCGACCGGAATTTTAGTGCCGCGAATCCACCTCCGGATTACAAAGGACCGGTGAATACCGGAGCAACGGGTTCTGACAATTCGGGTGAAGGGCGACGTCTATCAGGCGGCGTTCTAAATGGCAAGGCAAGAAGCCTACCCAGACCGTCGTATCCGCCCGCCGCACTTGCGGTCCGGGCCTCAGGAGCGGTGACGATCCAAGTTCTGATCGACGAGTCCGGTTCGGTATTCACAGCCAAGGCATTATCTGGTCATCCACTGTTAAGGTCCGCCGCTCGAAATGCCGCATGCGGCGCAAGTTTTATGCCGACACAGTTGTCCGGAAATCCGGTCAAGGTTGCGGGCGTCATAACCTATAATTTTGTTGCTCCGTAATAAGGAAAGCGGATCGGAGGCATAGACTCCGGGGTTTTGGGGGCTATTGTCGGAAGGGCGAGCCCTTCCGCTCATCTTAGCGGCAAGCCGCTGCCGATTTAATATTTTAGAAACTGCTAAATGAAAGCCCGAAGATCTCCATTGCGGGGTTTTTGATCAGAAGGTAAATAATAAATGCGGCGAAGGCGGCGTGGATGCTGATGATGATCCAGCCGGTTCGGTCGAAGGAACGGGTTTCGGTCCAGTTTTTTTGGGCACTTTGGAGAAAGATAGAAAGCAGTAGTCCGGCGTATGGCACGAAGCGGAGGAACATAAGCCATTGGCTGGCTCCGATGTTTTGCAGACGGAGCACATCAAGCACGACTCCCGCGATCATCACGGCTAAGGAAATGAAGCTGAAAATGCCGCTTTCCGGTCCAAAATAGAAGAAAGCTGCGACCGCAACAAACATCAAGCCGATCCGCGAACCGAAATAAACCATCCGGTCAACTTCGGGAAATGCCGCTGTAAATTCGCGCGTCGTCATTGAGGGAAATGCTAGCACAGCTACAGTTCGCCTGTAAATATTTTTTGATCCGTGCGGGCGGAAACTAGCCGTGTTTCTTCAATTCCGCTATTCCGGATCAGCGGCTATGTCCGGATACAAAAACTCGCGTCGGGAAAAGAAGAGCAAGTTCGTATTTGCCCAATTCCCTTTTCAAAGGCGTTGGCGTGATTCCCGTGCCGTTCGTTTTTGACACGGCCTTAGACACGACACCGTTTTGCCTTGGACAAATTGGCACGCCGCGTGAGTAGCCCGCGTGTAAACAAGGGCTCGGTGGGTGTTCGAGCCCTTTCTTACGTGCGGGCTACGGACACGTTGCTCCCTGCACGATCGTATCGACTAGACCCAAAAAATACTTGAGATACTGTTGCATCTGTGATATCGCTGTATTACGGATGCTAAGTCGAGTTTCAATGCTGAATTTCTTGGGAAAGAAAGGTGAGCGGTGTTGCCGCGGGGCGATGTGGCGCCGCATTGGTCGGGGCTTTATGTGACGATGAACCGCGAGGGCTCGATTATGATCAGCCGCGTAACGCACGCACGGATCGGAGCGCCGGAGGCTGTGCTGATAATGCTGGACGCGCTGAATTCCCGGCTGGTGCTCAAACCCGCAAAGCCCGGCGACCGCAATGCATATCCTGTTCGCAAATATGGCAGACGCGGCGGCCGAATAATTCGCGCCTATCGGCTGCTGACCGAATTCGGCATCAGGCCATCCGACACCATCGAATTCCTCCAACCAGTGATCGACGACGAAACCCGCCTCGTCCTAAACCTAAAGAACATCCGCATCTCGCCAAAGGCACATTCGCAATGCAGGAAGAGCACGCGATAGTGACTGTTAAGAATGCGCGTCGGTTTAGAACAAACGAGGCTTTCCGCTTATACTTTGAGAATAAACGATTATGAAAGAGAAGGTTAGAGTTGCGAGCGGGCAGGGGTTTTGGGGAGATCTGTTGACGGCGCCGGTGGACCAGGTGCGGGGCGGGCCGATCGATTATCTGATGCTGGATTATTTGGCTGAGGTAACGATGTCGATCGTCCAGAAACAGCGGCAAAGGGACCCAAGTGCGGGTTACGCACGCGATTTTGTGCAGCTGATGCGCGAGATATTGCCGGATTGCGTCGAAAAGGACATAAAAGTTTTGTCGAACGCGGGCGGCGTAAATGTTGAGGGATGTGCGGAAGCCTTGCGGGACACGGCGCGTGACTTGGGATTAAGCGGAAAGCTCAAGATCGGAGTTGTGACGGGCGATGACATCCTGGGCAGGCTCGATGAATTTGCCGAGGAAGGCATTGAGATAACCAATATGGACACGGGTGAACCGCTGGCGGCGATCCGCGACAAGGTGCAGTCCGCGAATGTGTATCTCGGGG
>CAZXTS010000295.1:0-3262 GCA_964643745.1 uncultured Chloracidobacterium sp. | reverse complement strand
TCGCAAATCTCCGCGTCCGTCCGTTCCGAACGCTCATCAGCGTGATCGGTGTCGCTATCGGTGTAGTGCTCGTCGTGCTGTTCACTGGCCTTGCACGTGGGATGACGAACGACATGGCAAAACGTGCGGCGAACTGGAAGGCAGAGATCGTTTTTACACGCTCAGGTGCTATGGGTCTTGACAGCTCGAATATGAGTGTCAGCACAGGCTATGTGCCGAGGCTTCTAGAAATTTCGGGTGTTGCATCGGTCGTTCCGGTCGGTAGATATGTGACGCCGGACACAAAAGGGCGATGGGGATTGCAGCAGCTCGACGGAGTTGATTGGGAGCCGTTCGCAAAGATGAATGGGGTCGAGATCATCGAAGGCCGTGCAAATACTGCTCCGAATGAGGTGGTCTTTGATGAACGCCGCATGGTCGAAGACAATGCGAAGGTCGGCGACAAGATCACTCTTTTCGGCGACCGCGAATATACGATCACAGGCGTGTTTGCCCCGCCATCAGGCTCGCGTATAAAGATGTCGCTCGACGCCTTGCAGACCGCATTGCAGGCAAAAGATAAGTGCACATATATTCTGGTAAAAATCGCTGATGGCGAAGACGTTGATGCCGTCGCGGCACGCATTAACGAAGCACTTCCGGGAAACAAGATAAATCTGACCCGCGACCTGATCATCGATGCACAGGAACGCATTCCTGCCTTGAATACATTCTTGCGTGTGCTTGTCGGACTCGGTGCGTTCGTCAGCACAATATTCGTTCTGCTTTCGATGTACACCACGATCACAGAACGGCGGAAAGAGATCGGCATATTAAAGTCACTCGGAGCTTCGAAAATGTTTATCATTCGGGCCATCGAAGGCGAGGCTCTGATGATCGGTGTTTTCGGTGTCGTCCTCGGACTTGTCGCGTCCTATATCGGCTCGGAATTGATCTGGCGGATCTTCGATCTTCATTTTGAATTTAGCTCGGGATGGGTTGGAACAGCGATCCTGATCGCGATCGCCGGAAGTATCGTCGGTGCTCTTTATCCGGCATGGCGTGCATCTGTGATCGATCCGGTCGAGGTTATGGCAAACGAATAAAGCTTAACTCTCTGTTAATAATCCTGTCCGGCTTGTTGAATCCGCCTTAATTCCGCGAAACAATCTATCAAATGGCCGAACAACTTGTCTTAAAAGCTGTCCAAAACGAAGATGCGGCATCTGGCCGCGGCGTGCTTCAGAAACTATTCGCTGTTTATTTTGATGCGTTCGTTTACAACCAGATATGGGAAGATCCGCGGGTTGATATTGAGGCGCTTGCGATAGACGATTCATCGCGAATTCTCACGATCTCCTCCGGTGGATGTAATGCGTTGAATTACCTTGTCGAATCGCCCGAAGCTGTAACTGCCGTTGACCTGAACCGAAATCACATTTATTTGCTGAACTTAAAAGTTGCGGCCGCGAAATATTTGCCGTCATACGAGAAATTCTTCGAGTTCTTCGGCAGCGGAAAAGGGCCGAATACCGGAACCGATTACCTGCGATATATCGCCCCGCATCTTGACGGCGATACTCGGCATTTCTGGCAATCGAACACTTTCGGCGGCGGATTGATATACGGCGACCGCATCAGCTTTTTTACCGGAGCCGGATTGTACGAACATTCGCGGAACGGATACTTCTTGAGATTCTTCCATCGTGTCGCACACTTATTCGGATGCCGACCGGATGCACTGCTGAAAGCTGCTTCGCCCTACGAACAGCGTGAGCTTTACAAGAAACACATCGAACCTTTCTTCGACACATTCCTGATAAAATTTCTTGGCAAACTGCCGATCACGATGTTCGGGCTCGGCATTCCGCCTCAGCAATACGAGGAATTGAAAAAAGACCTGACCGACGGGCGAACCGTGATAGATATTTACCGCGAACGCACCGAGCGGCTTGCATGCGATTATCCGATCGATGAAAACTATTTCGCCTGGCAGGCATTCGCCCGAAAGTATGATACCGAAAAGCGAAAGGCGATACCCGAATATTTGAAGGAAGAAAATTTCGAAACTTTACGAACCAACACCGATCGGCTTGAAACAAGAATAGTTTCCGCGACCGACGAGATCCGCGATAACCCGCAGGGAACTTTCAATCGATTTGTTTTTCTCGATGCACAGGACTGGATGAATGCCGCACAGATGACCGAACTGTGGTCGGCGATCGCCGAAAAAGGCGAACCGGGTTCACGAATAATATTTCGAACCGCCGGGGCAGCCTCACCGCTCGATGCCGCTTTACCGACCGAGTTGCTGTCCAGATTCACATACGAAAAGGAAAACTCCGAGCGTCTCTTCAAACAAGACCGGGCCTCGATCTACGGCGGTTTTCACCTGTATGAGCTTAAGAATTAGCCACAGAGCACACAGAGATATCTGATTCAACGTCTCAGAAAAATATCTTTTTGAAATTTCTTCTCTGTGTCCTCTGTGGCAATCGTCTCAATTTTTATGTCCGACGCATTTGAAAATATGGATCGTATGTATCGGCTCCAGCGATATTTCTACGACATCTCACGAAAATACTATCTCTTGGGCCGCGATCAATTGCTGGATGAAATGGAGATACTTCCCGGCGAAAAAATTCTTGAGGCCGGCTGCGGCACTGCCAGAAACCTGATAATCCTCTCCAAACGCCATCCGGAAGCACGTCTCTTCGGGCTGGACGCATCGGCCGTGATGCTCGAAACCGCGTGGTCAAAGGCAGCCGCCGCAAATGCAAACAATATCGATTTGCAGACCGCTCTTGCCGACGATTTCAATTACAAGACCACATTCGGGCTCGACGAACCTTTCGACAAGATCTTCTTTTCCTATTCGATAACAATGATCCCTCCGTGGAAAGAATCGCTCGAAAACGCGGTGGCAAATTTACGTCCGGGCGGCACCCTTTACCTTGTTGATTTTTACGACCAGGCAGACCTGCCCGGGCCGTTCAGGCGATTCCTACAATGGTGGCTTCGCAAATTTCATGTGCAGCATTGGGACGGGCTGATCGATTTTATTCAGAGTCTCGAAGCACGAAACATCGGCGTCGTTGAAATAAAACCGCTTTTCCGCCGCTATTCATTTACGGTGAAATTGGTAATTGAGGCTCCCGTCGGTTGAGAGCTTTCGACAACTCCACTCACGTTAGCCGCCAAATCCAATTCTATGAATTTTTTATACTATTATCCCGGATTCCGCGTTAGAGAAAAATGTGGGTAAGGGATGTATAATTTCTAA
>CAZXTS010000294.1:0-3311 GCA_964643745.1 uncultured Chloracidobacterium sp. | reverse complement strand
TTACAAACGAAAACGGCGAGATCATTTCAAGGCGTGACTTTATGCCTTTTGGCGAGGAGGTCGCTCCCGATATTAACCACAGAACCGCAACACACAAATACGGCGTCGGTGACAACGTCCGCCAAAAATTTACCGGCTACGAACACGACGAGGAAACAGGATTAGACTTTGCCGAAGCCCGCTATTACTACAACAACCACGGTCGCTTCACCGCCGTCGATCCGCTCCTGGCATCCGGGAAATCAGCAAACCCGCAAACCTTCAACCGCTACGCGTATGTCATGAATCAACCTTTAACGCTGACTGATCCTACGGGATTACAAGCAGCAAAGAATCCGACGAAGGCGAAGGTCTCTGATGATCCGACAAATATCGTTGGATGGAAAATTCGCGGCTCCGGTCAAAATTTGGTTCCAAAAGGTGACTCAGAATTACGAGGGGACGATTATCGGACTCTTGGTAGAAAGAACACTATGACCGGAGGATTTGTAAACCTTAACGTTGATGTGACCTTTAAAACGGGTACAAATCCTAACGACTTTACTAGCGAGCGAGCCGTGATTGTAAAGGCCAGTATGCCGAATAATGGTCAGTTTGGAACACAAGACTCAAGTACTCGAAAAGGGGGTAAGGAAAACCCAAAGGAAAACCAAGTGGTCGTGGACGATTAAACAAAGACCGTTCAAGATAACTTTGGATTGAACGTAGGAATTTCCGCCGACGGGCCTACTAAGGCTCCACTCGCAGGAGCCAGTTATACTGCGCATTTTGTCCAGGGCGAGCGTAACAATCAAACCGGTGAGCTGGATAGCAATATTCATTTCTACAAAGTAGAAATTCAATACGATAGGAATGGAAACATAACTCCGAACGGAACCCGCGTTTCGGAAATCAACCGAGATACCTTCATTCGCGAAACGAGGGAAAAAGATCCGGAGAATCTTCTTCAACCAAATAAAAAGAATTGATGGGAGAAATTATGAATTATATAAAATGGGTCGTGTCTTTAATCTTGTTTGCTCTTTGTTCAGTCGCAACCGTCGCTCAAGAAAGGGATGATGAATTGGATAAGGTATTTGGTGAACCTTTTCGAAATCCATGCATCGTTGGGAACAAACCGGGGCCGGTAAGGTATTGCCGTTACTACAACTTTAACGAAGATTATAAAATTGGTGTACTCTTCGATAAAGATTATGAAGTTCTAAAAGTGCATTTGGTGTGGAAGGGGCAGGCTGAAGAAACGGCCCGCTCGATTTCTGTAGGCGAAAAAAAGCAGTTTTTAGATAAGATCGAGCAACTGCGTTGTTTCGGACCGCCCCTGTTTTCCGGAGAGCCTTCTAAATTACAGAACGCGAATACAAACCTGTGGGAAATTTACGAAAATATGGCTGTATCGTTTTCGTTTAAAGGTCTTGAACATGAGTCTCCGGTGCTTATGATGATCACGGCTCATTTCCCATTTGATCTTCTGGGTAAGGTAACCTCTGTTAAGACCTTTCCGGTAGGACGCGAAGAGAATAAGTTGATCGGGATAACAATTGATGGCTCTTTGTACTTTTCACGTGATCAATCTATCTTGCCGGGCGTTACTAGGAACGTGACCGTCATACTTCCGTAGAGTTCCCAGTTAGCAACTTATATGAACAGCACGGGCGGCGGTTTTATTTTTTATGACGACAACAAGCAGACGGAAGTAAAACGCGACGGCATTACCATCGGCCGCTATTTCTACGACGGAGAAGGCCGTAGGGTCAAGAAAGTCACGGATACCGAAACGACGGTGTTTGTCTATTCCGGCGGCCTGCTCATCGCTGAATATTCCACGGCGATCTCACAAACGCCTTCGGTCAGCTATACAACCGCAGATCATCTTGGAAGTCCGCGAGTGATAACAAACGAACTCGGACAGGTCAGCTCCAGAAGAGACTTCATGCCCTTCGGCGAGGTAATTGGTGCATTCGAATGGCCGAAAACACAGAATCTCAAGGATTTCTATCTCCGTTCCGTGAGTTCATTGTGGTGCAAGTTGCCGGTACACGGGGTCGTGCACCGGCGTTGGGTGTGTTGCTCTGCGTTCGGTTTGAAGCAGTGACGGAACCTACTTTTTCACGACGTAGTAGGTGTTGAAGGGATCGTGCTCAAGGTGGTGGAGTTCGACCGAGCCGAAGCCTGCTTCGCGCATCATTCTTTCTGCCAACTCTTCGCCCCACATCGCACCGAGCCCGGCGCCGCCGTATGCTAGCGAAACGGTCATACAGTGCCAGCACGAGATGGTGTAGAGCCACGGCCCGGCGGGCAACTCCAGGTTCTTTTCCAGGTGCGACGAGCCGGTGATGTCCTGCACAAGGTAAACGCCGTCGGGCCGCAACGCCTGATAGATGCTCCGTAGCATCCCTGCCGGATCGGCTTGGTCGTGGATCGCGTCGAACGAGGTGATCAGGTCGTAAGCCGACGTCTCGCCAATGTTCGCCGCGTCGCGAACTTCGAACCGAATGTTCGTGACACCTGCCGCGGCGGCCTCGCGTCGGGCACCCTCGATCCCTTCATCTGAGAAATCATAGCCGGTGAAAAGGCTCTTTGGAAATGCCTTCGCCAGGGCGATCATCGCACGGCCTTTTCCGCAGCCTACGTCTAGAACATCGATGCCGATCTCAAGTTTTTCCTTTAATTCCGGCACGAGCGGCAGGATGAAACGTTCCAAAGCGGCGACCGTTGTCTGGTCGGATTCAGATGCCATCACCTCGTGAAACCGCGGATACTCCGAATAGGGAACACCGCCGCCGTTTCGGAAACTTTCAAGCAATTTATCCTCGACCACTGCAAGAACCGGGATGAACTGCATCGCCGAAGCCATGTTGTAATCGCCGGAGGATGTTAGTGCCTGGGCATGCTCCTCGGGCAGTTGATAGGTTTTCGTTTCGGAAAAATAGTTCACCACCCGTGCGGTGACCATAGTTCCAAGCCATTCGCGAACATACCGTTCGTTCAGGCCCGCGGCATCGGCTATCTGCTGCGAAGTCGCCGCCGGCAAGTTGCTCATCGCTTCGAAAATTCCGCTGCGATGCCCGATGCTGAGCGCGAGTGCGATCGCACCTTTGTTAAGCACGTCCAACATGCTCGCCGAAAACGCTTCGGCATTCTTTTGATCAAAATTTGTATCTCTCATCATAGCTCCTTGAAAATATATGAATGTGTGCCAAAAATAAACCGGCACAGATAAACGATAATGCCGCTGTCCGCAAGCGGTCTTGAAGAACGTCTGAAAGTTCGTTGAAGAATTTATGAATTGCCGCGAACGATAGTATTCTCAA
>CAZXTS010000293.1:0-3316 GCA_964643745.1 uncultured Chloracidobacterium sp. | reverse complement strand
GACGTAAGCCGAAGGCTTGACTCGATCACTTCATGAATATTGACCTCTCGCTTTGACGCAGGACGGACACGGGCAAATTCCGTTAGGTCTTTCGTCACAAGCTTGATCCGATCGATCTGTTCAAGGATCAGTTTATGCGCTTGTGTTTCGCGACCCGAACTACTTGCCTCCCGCTCGAGCATCTGGACCATTGAAGAAATTGCAGCAAGCGGATTGTTGACCTCATGAGCAACTCCGGCGGCGAGTGTGCCGATCGCCGCAAGACGGTCGCTCCGCATTAGCTGATCATTCATCTTGCGAAGCTGATCGATATCGGCGGCCATCTTTCGGCTCATTTCATTGAATGAACTTGCGAGCAGGCCTATCTCGTCGTTGCTCTTTCTGAGGTCAACTTCGGTACCATATTCACCTTCGGTAACCCTGACGGCGGCAAGCGCGATCCGCTGCAGCGGACGCGAGATCGAGCGAACCACCAGAAGGAGAAGGAGCAGATTCGGAACCAGTGCCGAAACAATGCTGAAAACCAGATATTTTCGCCACGCGTCGATCGACTGCCCATCCTGAAATGCCCACCAGACGATCGGTACTTGAAGCAGAAAGAAGCTTACAATTGCGACCGACGCAATTATCAAAGCTACCTTGTAAGTGATCGGAAACAGACGAAACTGGTCCAAAGCCGTCTGTAGCGAAAACATCTTGAAATTCGATATCGCGTAGGCATAGATCAGGACGCCGGGCAGAACAAAGATCGCGCTATAAGGCAACAAGGAATAATTGTCGAAAAGAGGCAGTCCCAGGTTAGCTATCGTTTTCAGGGCACCGGTTATGATCAAAGCCCAAAGGACCGCAGCAAGTTGCTGACCCGCCAAAGTTGCCTTGTAGCTCTTGTACTTACGAAAAAGAATGTACGCGCCATAAAAGAACAGAAAATAAACATAGGCTACAAAGGCATAACCGATGGCCGAAAGTTCGATCTCAAAGCGGCCGTCGTCAAAAGAAACGCTCTTCCATAACAGGCCGACCGCGGCGGCCGGCGCAAGGATCAGCGACGGAGCGAAAAGAACCGCGGCCTTCCTTCGCGGCGTTCGAGAGTTTTCAGGAAAGACCCACGCGAAAACAACGAGCACGATCTGCATCGAAAGCGCGATAAGAAAACTCGCCGCTGCCCACCATTCAGGCCTGATGCGTTCATCGAACGCGTTCCAAAATATAAGATCCTTTGTGGTCCAAAAAGCAAGAAAAGCAATGAAGGCAGCGAAGGCCTGATTCGCACGGCTCCGCGGATCCGCTACAAAAACATAGAAACCAAGCAATACCAGCAAGAGCAGAGCGAACAGATGTAATAGGACCAGCACGCCTAGATTCTACGTGGTACCGGGAGATTTCGGAAACTGCTGAAGGTTAGAGAACTATCTTGAAATTTGCCCCAAATCCGTTTATGTGTTTTAAGGTATTTCCCTTATTGTTGCGGTGAAGATAAAAGAACTCGGCGGAAATATTTTCGCTTAGTTTTCGCGCGATACCAGCGTTGAATTCATGGCTGGTCCATTTCTTTTCTCTGAAGTCAAAATACGGCTCGGAAGAAACGAAAGGCGCGAAAATCTCTTTGCCGTCCCGGCGTACTGGAACGATAAAAGTAAACCTGTTTCGAAATCTGACCGTGTCCGGCCGCGAATGGCGGACCCGATATTCGACGCGGTCACGATTTTTTATAGCGACCGTTCTCCATTTCTTTGAATACGTGAGATCAAATCTGACACGGTGTTCGAATTCGTCGCGGCCGCGTCCTGGCTCGCCACCGCGATAGACGTATGTTGGTGAGATCGAAAAGTTATTGTTCAGCCGAATATCCAACCCAAAACCTAACCGCCGATCGACAGGATAAAGACGGTTTTGGCCGAGCCGAATATTGCCGAAGAAAAGCGCAGAGATCTTTGCAACTTCTTTCCCCTTTTCATCAGTCCTTTTGACCAGCGGTTTTACAAGCGTTGTCTCGTTCCATATCTGGAAATCGAGCACCGGCGTCTGTGCAAAAACAAGTCCGCACCCAAGGAGAATTTGGGTAACGAGAATTGCCGGAATACGATTTGTGACTCGGTGAACGGATCGATTCTTCGACATCAAACATAAACGCCAAAGCCGACTTAGCGTATTGGAAAGGTATTGAACTCGAGAAAAATTGCGGCTGCGACGTTAATAGGATGTTAACGCAATGTTACAGGACAGGTAAAATGGCAACGAGATCTTTAGCCGAAAATGGTATCTGTTCAGCCGCCATTTATCGTATTCGTGAGCGATCTAAATATATCGCGACCGTCGTTCGAACCAATCAGTTCTTCACAGGCACGCTCCGGGTGCGGCATCATGCCGAGGACATTTCTATCAAGATTGCAGATACCCGCAATGTTTGAACGAGCCCCATTCGGATTTGAATCGGCTGTTATTTCTCCGTCTGATTCACAATATCGAAATATTATCTGGCCGTTCTCTTCGAGCGAATTGAAGGTGGCATCGTCACAGGTATAGTTGCCATCGGCGTGGGCGATCGGGATAGACAGCACACGTCCGCTTTCAAGTGAAGCCGTATAAGGCGTTGCGGCATTTTCGACACGGATATTCACGTGTCGGCAAACGAAATGCAGGCCCGCATTTCGCATTAACGCCCCGGGGAGCAAGCCGGCTTCGCACAAGATCTGAAACCCATTACAAATTCCGAATACGAATTTACCTGAAGCGGCGAAATCCTTGACGGCATTCATCACCGGTGAGAACCGAGCCAAGGCACCGGCACGAAGATAATCGCCATACGAAAAACCGCCGGGAATTATGAGAGCATCAAACCCCGAAAGATCTGTCTGTTTATGCCAAATGAAATCGACCGGCTGGCCGACGTGCTTCGAGATCACATGGTACGCATCGTGATCGCAATTCGACCCGGGAAATACAACTACACCAAACTTCATTACGATTCGATCTCCACGCGATAGTCTTCGATCACAGGATTTGCCAGAACACCGTTCGCGATCTTCTCGACGGCAGCCTTTGCTCCGGTTGCATCAACCGACTCATCTAACGTGATCTCAAAATATTTTCCTTGACGTATATCGGCGATCCCGGTTGTTCCCAATAGTTCGACCGAATGGTGAATTGCCTTTCCCTGCGGGTCCAAAACTCCGGATTTTAGCGTTACATAAACCTTTGCTTTCATTATAGGCTCCCAAAATAAATTGTAGATTGTTACGCAAAACGTTGTTTTAATCAACGTCCTATGTTAACTTTCACCTTAAGTTTTTTCTCAGCAATCTCTAAGTACCTT
>CAZXTS010000292.1:0-3319 GCA_964643745.1 uncultured Chloracidobacterium sp. | reverse complement strand
AACGCGGACTGTGTCGGAATTTTCTTCGCGCCATATTGTTGGGCGTGGAGATTTTGTCAAGACGAGCCACACCATTTGCCCGCCCGAATGCCTTTGAAAAGCATTACTGGATTTCGTTTAAAGAACTAATTCTATTGAAACACGGCTTTATTCAAATGTAAAAGAACAAAAAAAGACTACCTTTGCGGGCAGTCTTTATTGCGAAAACTAAGCGAAGATCATGCTTTCAGATCATCTAGCGACGCCCTGTAATTTATATGGAAAGTCCCTTGTTCGAGGACCAGAGCGGGAACCGACCTTACTCCATTCGATTCGGCCTCTGCGATGCGTTCTTTCGATCCGCCAAGGTGAACGACCTCGATCTCAAACCGTTCCGGGTCTATCGCATCTGCGACCATCTGCTCCGCACTTACACAAACCGGACATCCCGCGTGATAAAATATGGTTTTTGATCTCATTTGTTAATTGTCTCCTTTTTAGTTAATGTTTGGTTGTAAAACCGCTAGGGATCAAAATTATCAGAACGGGCAAAGCGATGTAAGTAGGCACTTTTTGGTCTCCTACTTACTTTTCGGTACAAGTTTATGCAGCCTAAGCCGAAAAAAATTTCACCTCGGCCGCAGGTTCGCCGGATGGTCGAGAATGTCATCCGCTTCAAATGGTCTTTGACCGTTCTTGACCATATAAAGAACTGGATAAACCGGCCCGGTGCGATGGAACGGGCGACCGATGGGCTGACAACAAAGGTACTTAATGAACGACTGCGAAAACATGTCCGTTTCGGAATATTGAACAAAACTGTTTACCCGGAGGTCCCGCCCCGTGTCGAATACGCACTGACCGAGTTTGGCGACAAGTTTATCGGTTTGCTTGATACAATTGACCGTCTGGAAACAGAGATCGAGAATGGAACGAAATGATATTCGATTCAGATCACATAACAGCATATGTAGGTCTCGGTTCGAATCTGGGCGACCGGGCCGGAAATCTTTTGATGGCGGTCCGAGGCCTGATGGAAGCTAGCTTTGAGATCGTCAAGCTTTCCGGCATTTATGAGACCGAGCCGGTCGGTTTCGATGTCGATTCGCCTTGTTTCCTGAATATGGCGGTCGAACTGCGATGCGAAAGCACGACCGCTTCACAGATGATGGCCAGAATGCTTCGCATCGAATATCTGCTGGGCCGAAAGGATAAATCTTTGAAACGGCCCAGAACCATAGATCTCGACTTGTTGTTCTTCGGACATCACAAGGTAAACACACCTTTTCTTACCGTGCCGCATCCGCGTCTTCACCTTCGTAAATTTGTGCTGATACCAATGGTCGAAATTGCTCCGCGATTTGTCCATCCGGTATTGCGCAAGAATTTGATCACGCTGCTTGATGAATCTGAAGACACATCGGTCGTCAGCCGCTGGCATCCGAATGGTTCGCCCGAACTTGAGGCCATGCAGACAGGCTAGACTTGAGATCATCAAAGTTCTAGACTTAGTAGAATTTTATGGCATATCTAAAACCGGATAAACCCGAAAAGGTCTTCGTGCCCGCGCTTCGCGAGGCAAAGGAAAAAGGCGAAAAGCTGGTATGCCTTACGGCCTACGATTATCCAACCGCTCGCATCGTGGACGAAGCCGGCGTCGATATCATTCTCGTAGGCGACAGCATGGGTAACGTTATCCATGGATACGGGAACACGATACCGGTTACGTTGGACGAGATACTCTCTGCGACCAAGGCCGTCAAACGCGGATCGAGCAGGGCTCTCTTGGTGGCAGATATGCCGTACGGTTCGTTCCATACCGGCGATAATAAGGCAGTAAGAAATGCGCTAAAGCTGATGAAGTACGGCGGCGCCGAAGCTGTAAAGCTTGAGGGCGGACGCAATCGGGTCGATCTGGTGAAACGGCTGGTTGACGAAGAGATACCGGTAATGGCACACGTCGGCCTGACACCTCAATCTGTTCACAAAATGGGCGGCTATCGCGTTCAGGCAAAGACCGCAGATGCTGCAAAGATGCTCATCGAAGATGCTCATGCTCTGCAGGAAGCCGGCGCATTCGCTATAGTCTTGGAACTTGTTCCGCGCGAGGTCGCGGAGATCGTGACAAGAGAACTAACGATTTCGACGGTCGGCATCGGAGCCGGAAGTTCGTGCGATATTCAGGTCCTAGTTCTACACGACCTGATAGGGTTCACATTTGGCCGCCAGCCCCGGTTCGTCCGGCAATATGCGAACGTCAGCGAAGTGATAACAAATGCGATCACGCAATGGATGGACGACGTAAGAACGGGCAATTATCCGAGCGAAGCCGAGTCTTACGGAATGCCAAAGGACGAAGCGATCGGCGAACCCCGTTCGGCTTCTACATCCTGATCTCTAATGGAGATAGTCAACAGACGCCAAAGAATGGCCTCGATCGGCCGCAAGATCCGGCGCGACGGCCGGAGCATTGGATTTGTGCCAACGATGGGTTCGCTGCACGATGGACACCTCGCGCTCGTTAAAGAGGCGCGGAAGATGTCTGACATCGTCGTGGTATCGATCTTTGTTAATCCGGCCCAGTTCAATGATAAAGGCGATCTGGACAAATATCCGCGCGACCTGATGGCGGATACGGCCATGCTGCGGGATTTCGATGTGGATTATATTTACGCGCCGGAGATCGCGGATATCTATCCGAACGGCTTTTCGACCTTTGTCTATGTCGAAGGCCTTTCCGAATCGCTTGAAGGGGCTTCGCGGCCCGGACATTTCAGGGGCGTGGCAAGTGTTGTTACGATCTTGTTCAATACCATCCGCCCCGACATTGCTTTTTTCGGCCAGAAGGATGCCCAACAGCTTGCGATAATTCGCCGACTTAGCCAAGACCTTGGCTTTGAGACCGAGATAATTTCCGTGCCGACCGTCCGAGAAGAATCGGGTCTTGCGATGTCCTCCAGAAACGCCCTTCTCTCTTATGAAGACCGTGCTAAGGCCGCCATCGTCTATCAATCCCTACGAAAAGCTTCATCCGCGTTTCAAAACGGAGAGCGAAACGCTGCTAAGCTTATTGCCGTGGTTCAGGAATGGCTGGGCACGGAGCCGAATGCGTCGATCGATTATGTCTCGGTCGTAGATGCCGATTCCCTTGAAGCTATTGAAACCATTGATGATACGGACGCACTTTTGGCTGTTGCCGTCCGGATTGGAAATGTTCGCCTAATCGATAACATCTCGCTCAGGGCCGGACAGCCTATTGGCCCTTAGTTTGCATCTAATTCCTGTGAGGGTACCTTTGTGTGGCCCGAATATTATGAAAGCAATTCGTAACATTTTCGCG
>CAZXTS010000291.1:0-3320 GCA_964643745.1 uncultured Chloracidobacterium sp. | reverse complement strand
CCATAAGAAATATTTGGGTTTTTGGAAGTTTATCCAAAATTTCGTTATCGTTCCTGACACACCGAACCCGACAGAAATTCGCCAAACTAAGCGAATAAAAGGGTTGTTACGAAATTGTAAATATCCAAAACGACCGCGAATTAATCGTGCTATTGATAAAGCAAATACGATGCCCGTCTTTTGCGAAAATCTTCCAAGCCTTTTTGCCAAGATGCTTCGATGGTTTCCGGAGTTTCGCCGCGCCTTAAACGATCCAAAACATCCTGATTTACAAGCAGCCGAAGAAAGCGGTCAACCTGCCAGTCATTCGGATAGAGCTTGCGAATCGCCGCGGCGATCTCGATGCCTGTGCGAACCGAATTGAAATTTGCGCGGTTCGTGATAATGAAATTTACTCCGCCAAGCTGTTCGTCCTTGAACACCGAGGCATTCGGCTTATATCTTATCGGGACGAAGCGTACACCGGGCAACCCGCGTTCGTTCAGATATTTAGCGAGCTTCTGTCCATCGAGCCACGGTGCGCCGATCACCTCGAATGGTGTGTCGGTTCCGCGGCCGACTGATAAATTCGTCGTCTCT
This sequence comes from uncultured Chloracidobacterium sp., assembly GCA_964643745.1. GTDB lineage: Bacteria > Acidobacteriota > Blastocatellia > Pyrinomonadales > Pyrinomonadaceae > OLB17. The sequence goes on along the minus strand of CAZXTS010000291.1, from coordinate 2,741 downwards.
AGTAAACCTATTCCGGGATACAGCGTCGCCTGCGTAAGCGAACGCATGTTCGGGCTTGGGTTGACCCAAGTTTGGCCCGTCTCATCGAACCACATCGACCGTCGCCAGCCTTCCATCTTTATAACGCGAAGATCGGCGCCGATCTTTCGTTCGGCGTTCATCATCTGTCCAAGCTCGCCGATCGTCAGCCCGTAACGAACGGGAATAGTGTGTGCGGCGATGAACGAAAGCTTGTCCTCCGTGGCAAGCGAGCCTTCAATAGAAACACCATTTATCGGATTGGGCCTGTCGAGAACGTAAACCGGGATCTTCGCCTTCGCGGCCTCTTCCATTACGTTCTTAAGCGTAGCGGTATATGTATAAAACCTGGCTCCTATATCCTGAATGTCGTAAACGATCGCGTCGAGCCCCGCAAGCTGTTCCGGCTTCGGCCGCCGCATACCGTCCTTATATAATGAGTAAACCGGCAGACCCGTTTTCTCGTCCTTTGTATCGTCGATCTTCTCGGTATCAAGCTCGCCGCGAATGCCGTGTTCCGGTGCAAAGATCGACACGAGATCTACATTCTTCGCCTCATGCAATATATCGATCGTCGATTTCCCTGCCAGATTCCGCCCGGTATGGTTCGTCACCAAACCGATCCGCTTCCCATCGAGTTCCTTAAAGCCATTCTTTTCAAGAATGTCGATGCCGTTCAAAACCGTAGTCGCCGGGAACGCAGGCGACCCGCCTGCAACGACGCTCAGCGGCGTACCGCCGCTTGCAGGCGAGGGCGCCTGCGTTCCGGCCCTGAACTTTGGCATCTGTGCCGCAACCGCCGCGTTGTATCTCGCTTCCTGCTCTTGCCATTTATCCATGGGGGGATTTTCGATGGCTGAAGCAGCGACGGTTGCAACTCGGGCACGTGTCGCGACCACATCACCTTTACCGTCGGGGTGAACTCTATTAGACAGGAACACAACAAATGTCTCAGAAGCAGGATCGATCCACAGCGAAGTCCCCGTAAAACCCGTATGTCCAAACGAACCAAGCGGAAACAACTCACCGCGATTCGAAGAGAATGTCGAATTAAGGTCCCATCCCAAACCACGCGTTGAACCATCCTCGGAAACAACATAAGGTGCCGTCATCTTCGCGATAGTCTGAGCAGAGAGAATGCGGTTCGGAGTTCCAGCTTTAGCTGGCCCGCCCGGAACGACGCCGCCATCCAAAAGCATCTGTGCGTATCGAGCAAGATCGTCGGCTGTCGAAAACAATCCGGCATGGCCCGCAACCCCGCCCATTCGGAACGCGGTTGGATCGTGAACCTCTCCTCGCAAGACCCGATCGCCGGTCGTCTCATCTCCTGAGAATGAAGAACCGAGGTAACTGTTCTGCCCGCGCACATTTTCTGTTGGCGCTACGTTCCTTAACCAATTCTCTTTTTTAACAAGTCGCGAAACCGTCTGCGGCTCTTGTCCAGCATCCGAGAAAAGCGTCTCGGTCATTTTGAGCGCTGAGAATACTTTTGTCTCTGGAAAATACGGGCTCTTCACATCCTCAAATGTTGAAATAGGAGGCTCTACATCGGTTAGCCGAAGCATAATCTCCCCCAGCACAATGAACCCAACATCAGAATAAACAAATCGCGTTCCCGCTGGATTCCGTAGCTTCTCCTTCTTCAACGCCGCGAGCATGCCTTCGCGGCCTTCCCACTTTACGCTCATGTCAAAGCTAGGGCGGAGACCGGATGTGTGTGTTAGGAGTTGCAGAAGAGTGACTCGTTTGACCTGTTCGTCTTCAATCTCCGGAATGAATTTTCCGATGGTGTCGTTTAGCCGAAGTTTGCCTTGCTCGACGAGGATCATTATCGAGGTCGCGGTGGCGACCGGTTTCGTCAGCGACGCGACGTCAAAGATCGTATCGACCGTCATCTTCTCGACCGTAGGAACCAGCGAACGATTTCCGAACGCCTTTCGATAAACGATCTTTCCCTCATGCCCAACGATAACGACCGCACCGGGCATTTTCTTCTCGGCGATATCGGCCAAAACGATCTGCTCGATCTGATCAAGCTTCGCCGCATTCATCCCGACCGAAGCCGGAGCCGCCACCGGTAAACCCTGCCCGGAAATATCTTTAACCGCCGAGACGCAAAGACACAGAGATAAGAGAAGAAATACGAAACTATTTCTCGCGTCCCGGCAGTATCTGTAAATCAACAATTGCTTCATACGCTAAACAAATAAAACTCCTTTACCTCGGCGTCTCTGCGTCTCGGCGGTGGACTATCTCTTCGCTTTCAATTCCTTTTCGCGTTCGACGAAGCTTTCCTTACACAGCCGGACGAATTCTTTCCCGATCGGCGAGAAATGCCCGCCGCGAAGCCTCGCGAGGCCAAGTTCCCACTTGATCTCAGCTCCTTCGATCAACCACGAGACGATCTTGCCGTCGCGAATGTCCCGGGCGACAGATTTCGCTCCGGCCATCCCGACTCCCAGATCGTTTGCCACCATCCGATTTATCGCTTCCTGCCGCGACAGTTCCATCGCAATGTTCGGCCGGACATTTGCCGCGTGGAAAAATTCGTCGATCATTCGCCGCGTGTTTCCGCCGCGTTCGCCTAGGATCAGATCTTCACCTGCAAGCGTGGCCGCCGAGATATATTTCTCTTTCGCGAGCGGATGCTTTGGATGTGCGATCGCCACTATCTCATCAGAAAAGAGCGATTCGGTGCTGATATTAAGATTATCGACCGGCAA
>CAZXTS010000290.1:0-3335 GCA_964643745.1 uncultured Chloracidobacterium sp. | reverse complement strand
GTCTTGTGCAGGTTCAGGTGGATGACGTCCACGCCCATATCGCCGGGCCGAGCAACGCCGACAAGCGCGTTCATATTCGCGCCGTCCATATAGACGAGCCCGCCTGCCTGATGGATGACCTCGCAGATCTCTTTGATGTCTTTCTCAAAAAGGCCGACCGTGTTCGGGTTTGTGAACATCACGCCGGCGACTCCGCCCTGATCGCACAATTCACGCAGATGGGCCATATCGGTCAGGCCTTCGGCGGTCGCACGGATCGCCTTAACCGTAAATCCCGCCAGTGCCGCAGATGCCGGATTTGTGCCGTGTGCCGATTCCGGGATCAGCATCACGCGGCGGTCCTTTGAAGCTTCGCCGTCGCGTTTATCAAGGAAAGCACGAATGAGCATAACGCCGGTCATCTCGCCTTGTGCACCGGCTGCGGGCTGAAGCGAAACTCCGGGCAGGCCGGTAATTTCCGCAAGATCTTCCTGCAATTTGTAGATCAATTCGAGCGCACCTTGAGCTTCTTCTTCGGGTGCAAGCGGATGAAGATTAGCAAAACCGGCGATACGCGCGGTCTTTTCATTTAGCCGCGAATTGTATTTCATCGTGCACGAACCGAGCGGATACATCCCGAGATCTATGGAATAATTCCATGTGGACATCCGCGTGAAATGGCGAACAACATCAACTTCGGAAACCTCAGGCACGCCCGCAAGGTCGTCGTCGCGGCGCAGTTCTGCGGGTATCGCATTGGCCGTTTCGGGCACGTCCAATTTCGGCAGGCGATAGCCAACTCGGCCGGTCTGCGACCGCTCGAAAATAAGCCCTTCGTTCTGGGTTGGATGTTGTGTAACTTTCTTAATGCTCATAAATCAAAAACCTTTCAATTTTGCCGCGATCAAAATCACCATAAAAATGATGAATGCCACGATCATGATCGCTGAATCAAACATCAGCGGTAAATACCATCGCCGATATTTAGCGGCAACAGCGGCGGCGGTGATAAAGGGCCAAAAGACAATTAGCATGATCCGAAACTGTAGAAAGCTCGAATTAGGGCCCCTCTCGGGCGGATATAGAAGCCAAACCTTGAATATGGTTGTAAAGACGGAAACCACAACGGCAATAATCGCATTTCGTCGGAGTTTTTCGTCGCTGATCTCCGAGCCTTTCGGCGGACCTTCGTCGATATTGTCCGCTGCAAATAGATCGGCCCCGCAGCCGGCGCAAACACTCAGATATCCAGGATTTCCGGTGTCACACTTTTTGCATAGAATTAGATCCATAATTCATCTCCATGAATTGATGAATTTCCAACTACGAAATTCATTGTTTCGGCAAGCCCTTCCTCGCAATATCCGCGACAATGTTACAAAATCGGTCGAGCTCCCATAACGTCGTATAAACATTCGGCGTGATGCGAACGCCGGTAAATTCTTCGTGCACGATCGGCGTCGTAAATATCTTGTGCTTCGACATTAAATGGCCGCCGAGTTTTACCGGATCAACGCCATCGATCTTAAAATTCGCTATCGCACAAGATTGCCGCGGATCGAAAGACGTGTTGAACCCGACCTTCGGAATGTCTTTCAGACGGTTCATCCAAAATCGTGATAAATACCGCAGCCGCTCTTCTTTGCGTTTTCCGCCGATGGCGTTGTGAAACAAGATCGCCTCGCCGATCGCTAATCTCATTGCGGCAGAATGTGTGCCGATCTCTTCAAACTTCCGGATGTCGTTTCGGTTCTTGTCCTCGGCGGCCATTAGCGCCCAGACCTTCGCGATCTTGTCCTTCTTCACATAAAGCATTCCTGTTCCTTTCGGAGCGTAGAGCCATTTGTGAAGCGAGGTGCCGAAATAATCACATGCCAAGTCGTCCCGCTTGAAATCAAATTGGGCGAACGAATGTGCTCCGTCAACTATCGTTTCAATGCCGCGCGACCGTGCCATTTCGCACACTTTTTTGATCGGCGTTATCTGGCCGGTCAGATTTATCTGGTGCGAGATAAGCAGCAGCTTTGTTCGAGGCGTGATCGCGCGTTCATAAGCAGTGGCGATCTCGTCCGGATCGTTTGGTGCGATCGGAATTTTGATGAGCTTTAGCTTCAGGCCTTCTCTCAATTCACGCTGCCTTAAGGTGGTCAGCATTCGCGGATAATCCTGAGTGTTAGCGATGATCTCGTCGCCGGATTTGAGATCGAGCCCCATCAACAGAATTTCGAGCGATTCGCTGGCGTTTCGCGTGATCGCGATCTCTTCGGGTGAACAGCCGAACATCTCTGCAAGGCCGGTTCGGACAGTTTCCGATTGCGGCTCCAGGATCTGCCACATCGTGTAGGCGGTCGCGTCTTCCTGCTGCCACGTGTAACGGACAAAAGCTTCGGTGACGATCCGCGGGCTCGGGCTGACGCCGCCGTTGTTCAGATTGATAATTCCCCGCGTAACCGAAAACGACTGCTGAATTGCCGACCAGTAATCTTCGTCGGCCGCGACTTCCAAAGGCGAAAGATGCTCGATCGACTTCCCCGCCGCTTTTACAGTCTCAAAGAGCGAACCGACCGCCGCAGACGACATCGCCGCGAGGCCTAGGCCTTTGCCTGCTGACGATAGAAACATTCTGCGGTCGATGTCATTCATGAGAAGTTCTCAGGTCTAAACAATTAATAATTTGAAAATTAATAATTATTAATTAGATAAAGAAGCTATCAATTTATCGATGTTGCCACGCGATGCGGTTTCCGTTACACAGACCAAAAACTCATTCTCGCGGCCGTTGTAGTACTTCGACAATGCGAGTCCGCCGATGATGCCTTTCTCGCGGACGGATCCTAGAATTTCTGTTGCTGGTTTCGGTCCGCGGACGACGAACTCATTGAATGTCGGCGACGAGAACGGTATCGAATAGCCTTCCAGTTCTGCGATCTTCGACTTTGCGTACGCTGCCTTTTGTGCGTTTTGTTCGGCAACTTCCTGTAGGCCTTGCTTGCCCATCGCTTCCATATAGATGGTCGCAGCAAGAGCGATCAGTCCTTGGTTCGTGCAAATATTCGAAGTCGCTTTTTCGCGGCGAATATGTTGTTCGCGGGTCGAAAGCGTCAGCGTAAATCCGCGATTTCCGTTCTTGTCATACGCGATGCCGCAAAGGCGTCCGGGCATTTGGCGAACGAATTTATCCTGCGTTGCGAATATGCCGACATGCGGGCCGCCAAAGCTCATTGGAATGCCGAACGACTGGCCTTCGCCGACGACGATATCTGCACCACAAGAACCCGGCGACTTCAGCAGACCGAGAGATATAGCTTCGGTAACGACGACAATAAACAAAGCCCCGACAGCGTGTGCGGCTTCCG
>CAZXTS010000289.1:0-3335 GCA_964643745.1 uncultured Chloracidobacterium sp. | reverse complement strand
CCTGCGGCGGCGGGCCTGATGCCAACACAGCACCGCAGGTTTCGGTCACGCCCACTACTAATTTGCCGTTCGAAGCCCGCGAACCTGCCGAGTTTCAGGCCGATATCTTCATTCGAAGCGGCGAGAGTGGACTACACCGCAGGTATTATCGAAAAGGCGAGAGATGGCGGCTGGATATATTTGAAAACGGCGAACTCGCGCGAAGCATAGTTTCCTCGGACGATCCAATGCTGCTGGACCACCCGCGAAAAGCATGGGCCGCCACCAACAATAAAGAACTGCGCACCGACCCGGAGCCGATCCGCCAGCTTACCTCGATCTTTGAGAACAAGCGCTATTACTCGCGGTTTGAAGATCTTGGGATCGAGAACAGCGTTCGCCGATATCGGGTATTTCCGGAGGGCGTGACCTCAGGCCGGATAATCCTGCACTATGACGAGACGCTGAAAATGATAGTTCGCCAGGAGATATTCGAGGGTGACCCCGCGGCCCATGCGCCTTCCACCCCTGTTTTCACTTTCGAACTCAAGGATATAAATTTCGCTGTCAGCGACGAGGTTTTCGCAGTCCCCGCCGGCTACCGCAAGATAACAGAAGAGCAATTTCACAAGGAAGCGGCGCGATAGACCTAATGTCCGAAATAACCCAACTAACCGAACAACAAAGGCAATACGCAAAGGATGTCTTGCATGGGCTTCCGTTCTCAAAACTGATCGGAATGCGGCTTGAGGAATTGGAGCTTGGAAGTGCGACCATCGCCATCGAAATGCGCGACGAGCTTCGGCATCCCGGCGGCGTTTTGCACGGCGGCGTCACGGCAACGCTGATCGACACGGCAATGGCATTTGCGATCCGCACTTATTTGACACCGGATGCACAGACCGCGACGATCGACCTGACCGTGCATTATCTAAGGCTGCATACCGAAGGCAGATTTGTCTGCACAGCAAAAGTCGTCCGGCCAGGGAAACGTCTGTTCAATGTCTCGGCAGAGGTCTTTAACGAAGAACGAAAGCTGATAGCGACCGGCGTGTCGAACTATACGGTCTTATAGCCGCATTTCAAATGGAGCAGATCCGCAAATTTGCAAAATATTTTGGCCCTTATCGTGGACGGATCGCGCTCGGTGTGTCTTTTATTCTGGCGTCGATGGCGTTCGGGTTAATGATACCGTTTCTGGTCGGTAAGGCGGTGGATGATCTTGCGGCCCAGATCACTTGGGAAAAGATAATTTATTATCCGCTGTTAATTCTTGGCGCAAATGCTGTTGCCGGCGTCTTTTTATTTTTGCAAAGACGGCTGTTGATAAACACCTCGCGGCATATCGAATACGATATGCGCAACGATTTTTATGCGGCGCTTGTTCATCAGCCGCTTGCGTTCTTTCACAATAACCGCGTCGGCGATCTTATGGCCCGTGCGACCAACGATCTCGCGGCGATCCGACAGATCGTCGGGCCGATGATCCTCTACACGTTTCAGGCTGTCTTTGCGCTCGCGATCACGCTGCCGATCCTTTTCAATATCTCGGTAAAGCTGACCCTTTTTCTGCTGATCCCGCTGCCGCTTGTTTCGCTGACGGTAAAGTTCCTCGGCGAGCGGATCCATAAGCGATTCGAAAAGATACAGGAATTTTTCTCAGATATAACCGCACGTGCACAGGAGAACATTACCGGCGTTCGCGTGGTCCGAGCCTATGCACAGGAAGATGCCGAGATCGAAGAATTTGAAAAACTAAATCGAGAATACGCGGCGCAGAATCTGCGGCTGGTGAAATATGCCGCGGCGATGCGGCCGTTGCTTTTCTTTTTTATCGGGCTTGGGTTTGTGATGATCGTAGCGATCGGCGTTCCGATGGCCGTCGCAGGCGACATAACAGCCGGCGATTTTACGGCGTTTATCTTATATCTGCAGCGGATGATCTGGTATCTCATCGCTCTCGGATATGTCGTAAATCTTTACCAACGCGGCACGGCGTCGCTCAAGAGGTTTAACGCAATACTCGAAACCGAACCGACGATAAAGGACGAGCCGTATGTCACGGAACAACCGAGAATAAAAGGCGGCATCGAGTTCAAGGAACTTACGTTCGCTTATAACGGAAAACCTGCTTTAGAAAAGATCGACCTAAAGATCGATGCCGGCAAGACCGTAGCTTTCGTCGGCCGAACGGGCAGCGGCAAATCTACGCTAGTGCATCTTGTGCCGCGGCTGCTCGATGCTCCGGCCGGCAGTGTTTTGATCGACGGGCGCCCGATCCGCGATTATCCGCTTGAACAGCTTCGGCGTTCGATCGGATTCGTGCCGCAGGAAACATTTTTGTTTAGTGACACGCTCGCGGAAAATATTGCGTTCGGAGTTTCGGAAGATTCACCCCAGAGGCGCAGAGACGCCGAGGCATTAGAGTCAGCACCGCTTGCTTCTGCTGGCGGCAAAACGATCGGCACGGACAAGCTACACTCGGACGATTTTGCATTATCTTCCTCGGCGTCTCCGCGTCTCGGCGGTTCAATTTCTGTCGAAAAGGCGGCGGCGGTCGCTGGTCTTGCCGAGGACGTAAAAGGCTTTCCGAATAAGTATGAACAACTCGTCGGTGAACGCGGCATCACGCTTTCCGGCGGACAGAAACAGCGGACGGCTATCGCTCGTGCCGTGATGCGCGACCCGCGAATTTTGATCCTCGACGATTCGCTTTCAGCAGTTGATACCTATACCGAAGAGCAGATATTGCATAACCTGCGTGACATCCGCCGTGAGCGAACTACATTGATCGTCTCGCACCGCGTTTCCACGATCCGCGACGCCGACCTGATCTGCGTTCTCGACGAAGGCCGTTTGATCGAACGCGGAACACACGACGAGCTGTTGGCAATGAATGGCGAATACGCCGCCTTATATCAGCGGCAATTGCTTGAGGAAGAGCTGAACGCTGCCGATTGAACCCGTTTATGGTTTACAATCTCCAACGATGAACGAACTCGATCAAAAATACCGCACGATGGTCATTCTCTGGGCGATACTGCTTTTTTCGCAGCTGCTTTTTGTTGTCGTAATTTATTCGGCGAAAGGAAGCGAGTTCATATTGGATCCCGAACAGTCGCTGCTCGGCGATCTGTCTCCGATCGTTATCGCCGCCGCGATGCTCGCGTTTACCAATCTTGCGATCTCTTTCGTTCTGCGAAAAAAGATGATCGAACAGGGCATCGGCGAGCAAAAGCCGCAATATGTTCAAACGGCTTTGATCATCGGCTGCGCTTTCTGTGAGGTCATTTCGATCATTGGCCTCGTCCTTGCGCTTGCGTTCAATTATCCCTATTTCTATCTCTGGCTGATCC